>NZ_JCALDR010000055.1:0-255 GCF_059812965.1 Mycobacterium sp. NGS29 | reverse complement strand
GTAGATGTCGGCGCGGTAGGTGACCTCGTCGTTGGAAAATCGTTCGGGCGCCATGTATTTCCAGGTGCCGACGGCGGTGCCCAGTTGGGTGAGTTTCTCGTCGGTGGTGGCGCTGGCGATGCCGAAGTCGACCAGGTAGGCGAAGTCGTCGCGGGTGACCAGTACGTTAGGCGGCTTGACGTCGCGGTGCATGACGCCGGCGGCGTGCGCGGCGTCCAGGGCCGAGGCGATCTGGGTGATGATGGCCACCGCGCG
>NZ_JCALDR010000054.1:0-275 GCF_059812965.1 Mycobacterium sp. NGS29 | reverse complement strand
TGGCACCAAGCCCTGAAAACGCCGACCGAGCAATCTCGGGGCTGGATCGAGGCGATCCGGGCCGGTCAGCGGATGGAAAGCCAGGCCGCCGCGGCACAGTTGATGGCCATCGGGGAGTTGTTCGCCTACCGGTTGCGCCGCCACGGCGAAACCGAGGACTGGGCCCTTGACACCATGGACGGGGTGGCCGCCGAAGTCGCCGCCGGCCTCAAGATCAGCCAGCGCGGCGCCTTGGACAAAGTCCGCATCGCCCGCGACATGCGCGAACGCCTCCC
>NZ_JCALDR010000053.1:0-358 GCF_059812965.1 Mycobacterium sp. NGS29 | reverse complement strand
TACCGGCACAGGGCGCACCAGCGGCGGCACAGTACTGCCGATCACCGATGTCATCCGCATGGCCAGCCACGCACACCACTACCTGGCCCTATTCGACAGAGCCAAACCCCTAGCGCTGTACCACACCCAACGCCTGGCCAGCCCCGCCCAACGCATCATGCTGCACGCCAAAGACCACGGCTGCACCAAACCCGGCTGCAACGCCCCCGCCTACCACAGCGAAGTCCACCACGTCACCGCCTGGACCAAAACCCACCGCACCGACATCACCGACCTCACCCTGGCCTGCGGCACCCACAACCGCCTGGCCGAACACGGCTGGACCACCCGCACCAACACCCGCGGCCACACCGAATGG
>NZ_JCALDR010000052.1:0-501 GCF_059812965.1 Mycobacterium sp. NGS29 | reverse complement strand
GCTGGCAGCCACCGCCGTCGCACCCGAGTGATACCCCAGCATCGCAGCCACATCCTGGGCCCACATCTCCACGTAATCGAACTCGTTGGCGAAAATCGCCGGCGTATTCAACCCCAGGAAATTCGTCGCAATCAACGTCATCAACGAGACCCGGTTCGCCTCCACCGCCAACGGATGCACCGTGGCCGTCAACGCCCCCTCAAACGACGACGCCGCCGCCCGCGCCTGGGACGCAGCCGCCTGAGCCTGCGCCGCCGCAGCCCCCAACCAGCCCACATACGGCGTCGCCGCAGCCGCCATCGACACCGACGCCGGACCCGCCCACGGACCACTGGCCAAACCCACGATCACCGAATCGAACGAATTCGCCGCCGCCGACAAATCCGCGGCCAAACTCTCCCAAGCCGCCGCGGCCACATGCAACGGACCCGACCCGGCACCGGCAAAAATCCGCGCCGAGTTGATCTCCGGCGGCAACCACGCGAAATCCAAGAACATCGC
>NZ_JCALDR010000051.1:0-508 GCF_059812965.1 Mycobacterium sp. NGS29 | reverse complement strand
TTGACGGGTAGTTCGACGCGCACGTGGGTGCCGGTGGGTGCATCCAAGAACACGAACCTGCCCCCGGCGGCATCGACCCGGGCCCGGTGCGAAGCCAGACCGATATGGCCCTCCCCCAACCGCCGTGCCATGGTCTCGCCACTGACCCCCACCCCGTCGTCGAGAACCTCCAACACACAACACCCGTCGACGTACTTCAACGTCACCCACGCATGCTCGGCCCGCGAATGATGCACCACATTGGACAACAACTCCCGCGCCACACCGAACACGATCGGATCCACCGCACTGCGCACCGGATAATCGATATCGGTACGCACCTCGATCCCCGACCGCTTAGCGGTGAAACCCGCCAACTGCTCCACCGCCGGGCCCAACCCCACCTGCTCCAACACCGCCGGATGCAACTCGAAAGTGGCCTGCCGCAACCGCTCCGAGGCACTGTTCAACCCCGCCAACGCCCGATCCACCCGATCGTCATCGGGATCGTCGGCCGCCAACTCCACGA
>NZ_JCALDR010000050.1:0-549 GCF_059812965.1 Mycobacterium sp. NGS29 | reverse complement strand
CCGACCCTGACCGTAAGTCGCCAGCAACGCCTGCGCCTCGATCGGATCACCCAACGTGGTACCGGTACCGTGACCCTCCACCACATCCACATCAGCAGTCGACAACCCCGCATTGGCCAACGCCGCACGCACCACCCGCTGCTGCGACGGACCATTCGGCGCCGTCAAACCATTCGACGCACCATCCTGATTGACCGCCGAACCCCGCACCACCGCCAACACCGGATGCCCCAACCGCCGCGCATCCGAAAGCCGCTCCACCACGAGCATGGCGCCGCCCTCGGACCATCCGACCCCGTCAGCCGCGCCCGCGTAGGCCTTGCAGCGTCCGTCCGGAGCCAGGCCGCGGTGTCGGCTGAACTCCACGAACACGGTCGGGGTGGCGTTGACGGTCGCGCCGCCGGCCAGGGCCAGATCGCACTCCCCCGACCGCAACGACTGCACCGCCATGTGCAACGCCACCAACGACGACGAACACGCCGTATCCACCGACACCGCCGGACCTTCCAGACCCAGCACATACGACACCCGCCCCGAGGCGACACTGGA
>NZ_JCALDR010000005.1:0-359670 GCF_059812965.1 Mycobacterium sp. NGS29 | reverse complement strand
CTACACCACTGAGAGCGTATATCTTGGTGGTATGACTGCGACTCTGACCAGCGTTTCCAATACCCGCACCACTGCCCGTAGCAAGGCCAAAAGGCAGCCAGCGCAACAGGTATCGCGCCGTGCGGCTGTCTACGTCCGGATCTCGATGGACCACACCGGCGAGGGTCTGGGGGTCGCCCGGCAGGAGGAGGACGCCCTGGCGATCATCGAGGCCCGAGGCTGGACGCTGGCCGGGATCTACCGGGACAACTCGATCTCGGCCAGCGACTCACGCAAGTTCCGGCCCGGCTATGCGCAGCTGCAGGCCGACTACGCCGAGGGTGCTTTCGATGCCCTGATCGTTTGGGATTTGGACCGCCTCACCCGTCAGCCGCGCCAGCTCGAAGACTGGATCGACGCCGCCGAGGGTCGCGGCTTGGCCGTGGTGACCACCAACGGCGAGGCCGACCTGACCACTGACGGCGGACGCATGTTCGCCCGGATCAAGGCTGCCGTGGCCCGCAGCGAAATCGAGCGCAAGTCGGCACGGCACGCACGGGCACTCAAACAGCACGCCGAGGCCGGTCGGATGCCCCACGGCCCAAGGCTGTTCGGCTATACCGCAGAGGGCAACGTCGACCCGGCAGAGTCGGTCGTCGTCAAGGACGTCTATCAGCGCTTCCACGCTGGTGAGTCGCTGCGGTCCGTCACGGCCATGCTGACCGAGACGGGGGTGCCGACGCGCAATGGACGGCCCTGGAACGTGCGGACGGTCCGGGACATGCTGAGCAACCCACGCTATGCCGGGTGGGCGGTCTATCAGGGTGAGATCGTCACCGACGACGACGGCAATCCTGTTCGCGGGCAATGGACTGCGCTGGTCGACCAGGAGACGTTCGACGTGGTGGCGGCCAAGCTCAGCGACCCCGCACGCAAGACCAAGCACGGCTGCGACCGCCGCTACCTCGCGTCAGGTCTGTTCTTGTGTGCAACGTGCGATACGCCTGTCCGCGTGATCTCCGGCGGCAAGATCCGTTGCCCGGCAGGCAATCACCTGTCTCGCGACACCCGTCACGTCGACCAGTTCGTGACCGATCTCGTCGTCGAATGGCTCTCGCAGCCCGAGCTGTCCGCCGCGCTGGCCCCGGTCGGCGAGGACATGCGCCCCGTTGTCGAGGAGTCCAAGCGGCTGCGGGCACGCCTGGCCAAGATCGACACCGATTACGACGACGACCTGATCGATGCCAAGCGCTGGCGCTCGGCCAAGGACAAGGTGGCGGCCCAGCTGGCCGCCCTGGACAGGCAGCTAGCGACCCGCCGAGGTGGTGCTGCACTGAGTCGCGTCATCGAGGCCCCCAACCCCGCTGCGGCCTTCCTGGACGCTTCCCTGATGGCTCAGCGGGCCATCATCGACGCGCTGATGGTCGTGCGGCTGCACCGTCAGCCCCGGGGCCGGTTCCGCAAGGACGCGCAGGGCCGCGTAATCATCGACACCAGCACCATCGACGTCCAGTGGCGGCAGTAGCCCGCTCAGTTCGCACGACAGACCCCGGTAGCCGCGATGGCCGCCGGGGTCTTCGTCTTCTGTCGAAATTTGTTCGGGGAGTTCACAAAAATGTGGCACGTCGCGCTGACCAGCGACAATGTCGTTTCGACTAAACAGGTTCTATAGGATAACCGATGCGAATCACGTTGCTAGGAAACGGCTTTGAGGTCATTGACCCCCCGGTGACCTGGTAGTCTCATGTCCGGATCACCTGCAAGCCGGTCAGAAGGGGAGATGTCCTTGCTCTGAACCCAACGCCGCCGCTCGAACCAGAAGCGGTGGCCTGGTTTTGGAATGCGAGGAATTTCCTCTTGAACGACATCTCCGTCCTGGGCGGACGCTACGGCTACTGCCTGCAGCGCTTCGGCCCTGAGCACCCTGACACTATTGCGGCCCGGCTCGATCACCGAGTCGCCCGCATCCGCGCATTCGCACGTGAACTCCTCGACGGCACGGCACCACCGACCGACGAGCACGTCGCCAGCATCGTTGCCGTGCTGCGGGGGACCGAGTGATGAGCACTGAATCCCAACCAGATCAGCAGGTTTCGGCCTACCGCGAGCACATCGCGCGCATGATCGCCGAGGCACCTCCGCCGACCCCGGCTCAGATAGCGCTGTTGCGAGATCTGCTGCTCAGGCCCGCCGCCGAGATCCAAGGTCTGGCCTCGTGACCGGCTCGCAGACCAAGAGGCTGCGCGACACCGTCGCTGCCGATCTGACCGGTTTGGAGGACCGTGCCCGGCGCTTGGTCGACCATCTCGGTCCCGACGCCGAGTGTGTCGGTGAGGCCTACGTCGATAGTGCCGCCACCCGCACCAATCACCTCGCCCGACTTCGCCGACTGCGCGACCAGCTCGACACGGTGATCGACTCCCTGAGCGCTGCCGGGGGCGCTCGATGATCGAGGCCCTGTTGACGTTCATCGAGGGGTGCGCGGTCGGGCTTCAGCTCACCAGTTGGTGGGCCGCACTGTGAGCGCGTTTGGATGCACCCGTTGCCCGAACCGCTGGGACGGTCACCAGACGGCGCACTGCGGCGGCTGCCACAAGACATTCACCGGCGTCGAGGCTTTCGACATCCACCGGGTCGGCGGCCTGTGCTGGCCACCGGCGGCGGTCGGTCTGGAACTTGCCGCCGAACGCTCCTATGAGTGCTACCGCCGTGCACGACCATTGCGAGAACCGCGAAAACCACCTGGCGGCAACGATTCTGAGCGACTTTCGTCGCCGCCCGAGGGTGAATACACCGGCGACGGAGAAGTGACCGCGTGACAGCCAATCGCCCCCATACCGACCAGCTCGCAAGGGATTCCATCGAGGATCGCTCGCTGGCCGACACCGACAACCAACCACCAGGCACCGACAACGGTGCCCATCATGACCATGAGATCGAGGCAACATGACCGACGAAATGAGAGACCGCCCCGACGGTGAGATCGAGGCGGCCCAGGAGATCCCGACGAATAGGACCGATACCGATGATACCCCCCGGCCCTATCCGAAGGTCAGCCCCGAGGCCCTGAAGCGGGTTTACGCCGAGCAACGCGCCTACGAGGCCGAGCAGGCCGTCGCCGAAGATGTCGTTGCCGCTGCGGACGAGCCCCGAGAACCGGACCCGCAGACGCCGGAAGTGGATGCGCCCGAGTCGTCATCGGACTCTGAACCGCCGGTAGACGTCGCCGCCGATGATGCGCCCGAACATGGCCGCTCAGGCGGCGATGACGTGCAGTCCGAGTCCGGGGACGAAGGCGTGCAGCGTCTCGACGATGCGTTCATCGGCGCGTACCTGGCCGATCACTACCTCGGGGACTTCGTGTATGTACCGGGTCTGCGCTGGCTGAAGTTCGACGGGCGTCGGTGGGCCACGTCCAGCGACGAAGTCGTCGGCGAGGCAATCAGGCTGGCCGTCATCGACTTCCACACCATCGAGGCCAAGGCCGGTCACGACCATCAGCGGCTCAAGCGGATCGACGGGCTGCTGAGCGCGACCAAGCTGCGTGCGCTACAGGGCATCGCTCGTAATCGGCTGTGCCGCCTGGTCCACGAGTTCGACAACCACCCGGACCTGTTCAATGTCGGCAACGGCGTCGTGGATCTGCGCGACGGCACGATCAGGCCACACGACCGCGAGCTGATGCTGACCAAGGTGACCGAGGTCGACTACCGGCCCGGTGCGACGCATCCGGATTGGGATCAGGCCCGGGCCGCGCTGCCCGACGATGCGCAGCCGTGGACGCAAGTACGTCTGGGCCAAGGGCTGACCGGCTATCCGACGCCGGACGACACGCTCATGGTGCTACGCGGAGCCGGTGCCAACGGCAAGACGACCGTGGTCGACGCCGTGCGACACGCCGTCGGCCAGGACTACGCGGTCACCATGCCCGAGCGGGTGCTGCTGGCTAGGCCCGGCGACCATCCGACCGAGTTGATGACGCTGCGCGGCGCACGGCTGGCGCTCATGGAGGAGCTCCCCGAGCTGGGTCACCTCAATGCGAAGCGGCTCAAGGACTTGCACGGCACCGGGCAGATGAGCGCCCGATTCTGCCGCCAGGACACCGTCCATTGGTCGCCTACCCACACTGCCGTGGTGACGACGAACTACCTGCCGCGCGTGGACGAGTCCGACCACGGCACGTGGCGACGCCTGGTGTTGGTCGAGTTCCCGTACCGCTTTGTGCCCAGCGCCGAGCAGATCCGCAGCCCGATGGACCGGCTCGGCGATCCGAACCTGCGCGAGCGGTTGCGGCACGGCACCGACGGCCAGCCGGAGGCGGTATTGGCCTGGTTGGTCGAGGGAGCGGTCAGGTGGTACCAGGGTGGCCGGATCATGCCGCCCGAGCCCCAGAGCGTCCGTGAGGCCACCGAGAAGTGGCGTGCGACGGCGGATTTGGTGATGCGCTATCTGAGCGAGCGAGTGGTGTTCGACCCGGCGTCCTACGTCGCCAGCACCGAGCTGTATGGGGACTTCGGCGAATGGCTGTCCGAAAACGGCCACCGATCGTGGAGCGATCAGAACTTCACGGCACGGTTGGCCCAGCACAGCGAGGTGGTCGAGCACGGCGCAGAGAAGAAGACCATTCGGTCAAGCCACCCCGGCAAACTGTCTCGGCGACCGAGGGCAAAGGTCGCCGAACCCGCTGAAAAGCCCCTCGGCAAACAGTTCACCGCGTGGTTGGGGGTCCGATTCCGAACTGAGGACGATGAGACATAAATCGTCGCTGAGCTGCACTGATATCCGGAGTGTGAGTGGGTGTGAGGGGGTCGATGGGAGCTACAAATATTCCCAATCTCACGGGAAGCTCTGTTTACCCCCATCACACGCCCTCACACATCGTTTCCCAGCAAACATCGTCGCAAGAGAGAGATCACCTCACCTGGAAACCAATTAGAAAGAGGGGCGAGTGACCCCACCCCCGGCGACCAATGGACCGCCAGGCCCCCCTCGCCCGTGACCATCACCAACCTCTTCGCCCACCACCACCGTGGCCCAATCGCCCTCGGCGTCCCCATCGCCTCGCCTGAGGGTCACCACCTCGCCGGGCTTGACCCTCGGGGACACCTCCTCGCCCACCTCGACCAAGGGGACCGCCGGTCCATCACCTCGACACGAAAGGCACGACCAGACCATGACGTTCGCCCTCGCTGCGCGGTCTACGTCCTCTACCCCCCGCTTCGGCGGATTCTCGGTCCAAAGCATCGACTACCACGGGACGCTGCTTGCGTCGCTGCTCGCTCAGTGCGACAGGCCTATGCCCTCGCCCACAGCGACGAGTGGATCCGTCCTCAGATCCCCTCGCCCGTCGGTATTGTGGCCCGCTTCGACGCCGAGTGCGGCAGGACGTTGTGGTGCGGCTGCAGCGGTCACGACGTCTCCGGCGACCATGTCGGTCACGGCGACGGTGTGCGTGCTCTGCGCCGAGCCATCCTCGCCCACGAGCAGCACTGTCCCCGCAAGCCCGACGACCTAATGGAGCGCTTGAAGCGACACCGTCGACAGCAGCGGATCGAGCGGGCGTGACGACGATCACGACGACCTCACACCCGTTGCCCCGCTTACCCGTCCGCCCTGTAGCGGCCCTGTAGTCAAAAACTCTCAATAGGAGAAACCCGAATCATGCTCACGCCCAGACACATTGAGCAGTGCGCCTACGTGGTCGGCGACGAGATCGTCCGTCGCCAGCTCTACGGCCACCCGATACCCGAGACGCTGCGAGAACTACTGCGCGCCTTGAACAACGAGATGTCCATCGAACGGATGCGCAGAGACTGGAAGCGAGACCACATGTCCGCAACCGGACACGAACATAGCCAGATCGGCTCCACTGCTGAAGAATTGGTGACAACCGCAACCATCGCCCGGCGCTTGGGTCTCAGCGAGCGCCACGTGCGACGCAACGCACCGGCCTACGGTGGCCGACTGGTAGCAGGCCGCTATCTGTTCGACAGCACCGACGACGACTGACAGACGACAAGGACGACACGATGACCGACACCAGCATCGAGGGCAGCGACGAGGACGACCTGCGCGCCGTGGCCCGAGGTCTGTTCGGCAACCACGACGACCAGGAGCAGCCCGTGGATCTCGCTACCCCCGTTGCCCGTCCACCTCGCACCGTGGCCAGCGAGGGCGACAACCCGGCTGCCTCGATCACCGACGACGGCCACACCCGCAGCTTCGCCGCACGCCTATTCGGTGACGCCGACCTCAATCACGCCCCCCAGCTGCCGGAGTAACCATGCTCGTACCCAACCGCGCCCTGGCGCGCACCATCACCACCTCCGCCCAGACCCTCGGCGTCGCGCTGCCCAAAGCCCTTGTGGCCGAGCTGGACCGCATCTCGCGATTCATCGCCAGCGCCGAGGCCATCCCGGCATCCGGTGACGCTCTGGTCGCCTCGGTGCTCGACGCTCTGGCCGAGGGCCGCAACTACCACGGTGACCCCGAGATCGCCCGCCGCTGGCTCGATCACGCCCTGGTCGCGCTCAACGTCGGCGACGCCGCCCGGGGCCGCGCCGACCAAGAGATCGGCACCACCCTGGTCGCTCACGCCGACGAGATCATGGCCGCGTGGTCGCAGGCCCTGCAACCTCACAGCGAGGCCCTGGTCGCCGCAGCAGCAGTACTGCCCGCCGACCTCGACGACGTGCGCGCCATCACCGCCCGAGGCACCGAGGCCGTACAGCATTGGGCCGCAGCTCAGTCCGCGATCAAACTCTGGGACGCAGCCCTGACCGGCGTCGGAGCGCTACGCGGCGCTGCACGCCTCGGCCCCGGTGACCGCATGGTGTTGATGAGCGATGCCACCCTCGAACAACTCGGCCAGGTGCAGGCCACCGCAGCAGCCGAGGGCACCAACCCCGATGTCTGGACATTGGCCCGCTGCGGCATCACACCCGTGCTGGTCGAGTCCCTCGGGGAGATCATGGCCAGATCGGCTGCCCTGCAACAGCAGCGAGCCGAGGCGGCCCAGCGCTACGAGGAGCGCGAACGACAAGCCCGCAGAGCACACAAGGACGGCGCGGTCGCATGAGCGCACACCCCACGAACTTGCTCACCAGTCACCGGTCCAGGTCTCCGGTCGCCAGTGAGCGAGACGTGCAGCCGCAGAGCGGTCCAGTTGGTCGCTCGCCTGCACACGGTGGCCCGATCTGCTTGAGAAGGTCGGGCCACCACCTCAACGTCGGTCCCTGTCCTGCCCGCCAGCCAGCAACACCGGTCAGCCAACGGGTGGGGGAGGTACCCCTACGCCCCATAGAGCCATTCCCGGCTGACATAGCGCCTGACAGGCCGAGCAATACACCAGGTTTCACGAGGAGATCAGCACTGTGACCGTGAGAGGGCGCAGACCCCAGGCCATGACGACCACGCCGAGACGGTCTGCCTACGACTGGACCGAGGTCACCGACACCCCGTTCACAGGAGCACCTCGACTACCCCGTACCCGGCCCAACGGGCAGCCCTGGACCGAGGCAGCTCGCCGCAAATGGCGGGCCTGGTCAACCATGCCCCACGCCATCCTCTGGCAGCCCAGCGACTGGTCCTTCGCCCTCGACGCGCTGGAATTGCACGCCCTCTGGACCGAGAACGGCAAGGCCGCCTACGCCACCGAGCTGCGCTACCGCGAGCGGGTCATGGGCACCACCCGAGACAGCCTGCTCGGCCTGCGCATCCGCTACGTGGCACCCCGGCCCGCGCTGACCGCCGTGCCGACACCGACCAGCTCCGACGACGACTACCGCGACTTGTGAGAACACAACCCCGGCTTGCTCGACTCGCTAATGGCCAGTTCGATGCGCAATTGCGCTCCGCAAGTCACCGCCCAGCGCTACCGTGATGTTGTGACGGGTACAGGCCTGGAAGTGCGGCTTCACCAGGGACGCGAACGCGCCGAGGTGTCGCAATTCACCCGGACACTCAACGAGATTGTGAGTTCGCTGCACGACATCGATCAGGTCTACCTGTTGCGCGGCACTCGGGCCACGTGGGTGCTCGACGACCTCAAGCATGTGCGCAACGACCTCGTCGTGCGCCTGCAGGCCCGGAATGTGCCCAGTAACCGCGACGTGGCCGACATGATGGTGCCGGTACAAGCCCTCGTAGATGGAGCAGTGGTACTGCAGGAGCAGGCAACGGTGCCCGAGCTGTTCGCGCCCAAGACGGTGACCAGGCTGGCGAAACTGGCCACGCCCACCGTAGGGGTCCACGGTGTCTCCTTGGCCACGTATAACGGCAGCACCGGCAAGCGCATCGAGCTGGGCAGTGCCGTGAAGGACAACGCCACAGCCGCAGTCAACCCGACCGAGATCGCCTACGGGTCGGTGACCGGCACACTGTCAGAGCTGCGAACGGTACAGCGCCGCAAGGGAGTACGGGTAACTATCCGTGACGAGCTGAGCGGACACGCCATAGCGGGCCAGGTCGCAGAGCAGATGACAGAGCAGCTGAGGCAGCTGTGGGGCCACCGCGTGATCCTGGGCGGCATCATCAAGCGCAACGTCTCGGGCCAGGCCATCCACGTGGACGTAGACCGCATCGATGCAATGCCGGAGGGCAAAGCCACCCGACCATCCACCGACTCGCTCCTTGGGGCCGTTGAGGGCATAGCGACCGATGAATACATGAAGTGGGTGCGTCGTGGCTAAGGCCAAGACGACCAAACTTGACCCTCCACCTCTGATCTACGTCGACACCAGCGTCTACCTCGACCTGCTGACCAGGGAGCAGGCGAAGCACCCGGACACCGGCGAGCCTCGCTGGAAGATCGCAAAGGCACTTCTCGACGCAGTGAACGATGGCCGAGTGGTCCTTGCCGCTTCTGCCATGGTTGACGCCGAGATCGGCTGCTTTGCTCTGGTCCGTGACGGCAGCCAAAAGATCCACGACCAGGTACGCGGATGGCTCGATCATCCAGAGACGAAATACGCTGAGGTGGACCGCTTCCTGGCCCGCGACGCGACTCGACTCGCGCAGACGTGGCACTCCTTCGCCGCGAAGACCAAGAAACTCGGTGGAGCAGACGCCCTGCACCTCGCTGCGGCAATCCGGCTCGGTAGCGGCTATCTGATGACTCAGGATGGTGGTTTTCCGCTCGGGCAGACCGTCGAGGGCGTCCAGGTGATGCTGCCGGAGCAGGTTTGGCAGCAAACGCTCTGGGACTCGCAAACGTAAGGCTTCCACGATGCCGCTAGATCCTGACTTCCGAGCACGCGACGAGTGGTTCGACATCCCAGTGGGGAGCGTGCCGGATATGGCCTGTGGTAGTGCACGCAATGGAGCGCCCGACTACGAGGGCACACAGCATTTCCGCCCCGAGTACTTCACGGTGGAGCACGAGGACGGTCGGATAGTAGAGCTGCGGTTATGGGGCCGACAGCTCAAGCAGGATGGATCGCTGGGAGTTCGCCACCTCGATTACCGCTGGCGCTGGGACTGACCAAACACATAAATACGCTCTGAATCGTGGAGCCCAGAATGGCTCCCCCCACCCCACCAAGACCACGGCCAACCCAGAACCAACACCTACCACCACCCCGAAAAACTCCTCAACCCCGAACACGACGACGAACCGTAGCGCCGCCGGTGAAAAGCGTGTGCCACCAGCAGATTAACTGCGCTGTCCGCTGAGGACGCCATCAGTTACGCACTGCGCGGAAGGGGCGAACGCAAGCGGCTTTCGAGCGGTTGGGCGGCGCTGACCCCGGCCGAACTAGATGTGGCCCGTCTTGTCAGCGATGGACTGGCCAAGAAGGACATCGCTGCGCGCATGTTCATCTCCCGCGTGCAATTGGCGCAAGAAGCCGTGCGTCAGAACGCTATTCCGGGAAAGCATCGCCGACCGGACTATCGGTCCGCGTTGCCGTCAGCCGTTCAGCCGGGTATTCGTCGCCGACAGCGGCTCTTAAATCAACTGCTTGACTTAATACCTGTATCGCCGATTAACTCGACGGGTGACCAACGAACTGATGGATAAGGTTGCCGTCATCACCGGCGGTGCTTCAGGCATCGGACGCGGGCTCGTGGAGCGGTTTGTCGCCGAGGGCGCGCGGGTGGTGATGGCCGACATCGACACTGCCAACGGCGAGGCCCTGGCCAAGGCGCTGGGACCGAACGCCGTGTTTCACCGCACCGACGTGTCCGAACCCGACCAGGTCACTGCGCTGGTGGCGGCGACGGTCGACAAATTCGGTGGGCTGCATGTCATGGTGAACAACGCCGGGATCTCCAGCCCGCTGGGCCGTCTGCTGGACGACGACTTCTCGAACTTCCACCGCGTGATGGCGGTCAACGTGCTGGGGGTGATGGTCGGCACCCGAGACGCTGCCCGGCACATGGCCGCTCATGGCGGTGGCTCCATCATCAACATCAGCTCGATCGGCGGGATCCTGGCCGGCGGTGGCGTCGCGACCTACCGGGCTTCCAAAGCGGCCGTCATCCAGTTCACCAAATCGGCGGCAATCGAATTGGCGTATAACGAGATTCGCGTGAACGCGATTGCGCCCGGCAACATCCCGACCCCGATCCTGGCGTCGTCCGCCGCCGGTATGGACCCGGCGGAATTGGAGCGGTTCGAGGCGAACATCCGACAGACGATGCGCGACGACCGGCCGCTGAAGCGGGAGGGCACACCCGATGACGTCGCCGAGGCGGCGCTGTACTTCGCCACTGAGCGGTCGCGCTACGTCACAGGGACGGTGCTGCCCGTGGACGGTGGAACGGTGGCCGGCAAGGTGATTCGGTCACGGAAGCGCGAAACATAAGCGCGGGACGCAACGACATGCTGCGCACCGTGTTCCGCATCGCCCTCGGTGCCTTCCTGATCTTCGCCGGCGTCGGCCACCTCAGCTTCGCCCGGACCACGTTCTACGCACAAGTTCCGCAGTGGCTGCCGGTGAGCGCCGATTTCGTCGTCATCGCCTCGGGTGTCGTCGAGCTAGCGCTGGGAGCCGCCCTGCTGGGACCCACCCGGTGGCGGGTGCCGGTCGGGTGGCTGGTTGCGCTTTTCTTCGTGCTGGTCTTTCCGGGCAATATCTCCCAGTTCGTCACGCACACGGACGCATTCGGGCTCGATTCCGACCTGGCCCGTGGCGTCCGGTTGCTGTTTCAGCCGCTCCTGGTGATCTGGGCCCTATGGTGCACCGGCGCGTGGACGGCGTGGCGGAACCGCAGATCCCAGGGCGGCTAGCGACCCGTTACCTCTTCTTGGCCGGCGGGATCGCCGACGCCATAACCTTCGGCGCCCGGTCCCACACCCGGTGCATCCCGAGGGCTGCCAGCAGTGCCGCAATAGCTTTCTTGTCGACGTCGTCGGAGACCAGCACCCCGGGGTCGTCGGCAGAGATGCCGGCCTGCTGCAGCACGGCAACCCCGTCGCCCCAGGCCGCCACCGGCTTGCAGTGCCGGAATGCCTCCTGCAGCAGAGTCACCAGCTTGATGTCCCCGCTGGGCGTGGTTCCGGCGGCGACGATCACGGCGTCGAATTCGATGGACCGAGCGGTCAGTAAGGTGCGTTCCACGATCTCAATCCGTCTGCCCGACTTCAGTTTTCCGCCTACCGGTGCGGTGAGCAGCGGGACGGCGCCTGCGGCCAGCACAGCCTTCACCAATTTCGAGACGCCCGCGAGGTCCGACCCCGCGTCGGCGATGATGCCGACCTTGCGGCCGTCGACCGGCCCGGGCTCGGTGTACACCTGGGACAATGCCGCTGAGGTGGTGACGTCCTTCGGCGGATTACCTTTCGGCGCAGGCAATCCCAGCCCGGCAGCGACCTGCTCGCACAGGTCGGTGTCGACGTTGGCGAGCACCTGCAGTTCGCGTTCTTTGATCTCCTGCTCGTAGCACTTGCCGAGTTCGAAGGTGAACGCCTCGATGACGTGCAGTTGTTCGACGCGGCTGAGGCTGCGGTAGAAGATCGCGGCCTGGCTGAAGTGATCGTCGAACGAGGCGGGGTTCTCCCGGACGGTCGGGCCCTGGACCGCCCGCGGCGTCTGCACGTAGCCACCGTCGTCGACACCGGCCACCTCGGGTTCACCGTCGTCAATGCTGTTGGGACGGTACGGGGCCAGCCCTTCGTGGATTGCCGTCTGATGCATGCCGTCGCGCAGCATGTCGTTGACCGGGCAGTGCGGTCGGTTGATCGGCAACTGCGTGAAGTTAGGCCCGCCCAGCCGGGTCAGCTGGGTGTCGAGGTAGGAGAACAACCGAGCCTGCATCAGTGGATCGTTGGTCGGCTCGATACCGGGAACCAGGTTGCCGGTGTGAAATGCGACCTGTTCGGTTTCGGCGAAATAGTTGGTGGGATTGCGATTCAGCGTGAGCTTGCCGATCAGGGTGACCGGAACCAGTTCCTCCGGAACGAGTTTCGTCGGATCGAGCAGATCGATTCCTTCGTAAGTATCGGTGCCGTCGTCCGGCATCGCCTGAATGCCGAGTTCGTATTCGAGGAAAGCGCCGGCGTCGATCGCATCGGCCATGTCGCGGCGGTGGAAGTCCGGATCGCATCCGGCGGCGATCTGCGCTTCCTCCCACACCAGCGAATGCACGCCGGCCGCCGGCTTCCAGTGGAACTTGACCAGACTGGTCTTGCCCTTCCGGTTCACCAACCGGAAGGTGTGCACGCCGAATCCCTCCATGGTGCGGTACGAGCGCGGGATACCGCGGTCACTCATGTTCCAGAACACGTGATGGGTGGCCTCGGTGTGCAGCGACACGAAATCCCAGAAGGTGTCATGGGCGGATTGCGCCTGCGGGATCTCCCGGTCTGGGTGGGGCTTCGCGGCGTGCACGACGTCGGGGAATTTGATGCCGTCCTGGATGAAGAACACGGGAATGTTGTTGCCTACCAAATCGAAGTTGCCTTCGTCGGTGTAGAACTTCACCGCGAAACCGCGGGTGTCCCGCACCGTGTCGGCCGATCCGCGCGAGCCGAGAACCGTGGAGAAACGGCAGAAGACGTCAGTTTTCCGACCTTTGCGGGCCAGGAAGCCGGCTCGGGTGTAGTCCGAGGCATTGCCGTAGGCCTCGAAGACGCCGTGCGCTGCGGCGCCCCGGGCGTGGACCACACGCTCTGGAATGCGCTCGTGGTCGAAATGGGTGATCTTTTCCCGGAGATGGAAGTCTTCGAGCAGGCTGGGCCCGCGGTTACCGGCTTTGAGCGAGTGATCGGTGTCGGGCAGGCGCACACCTTGTGCGGTGGTGAGGAACTTGCCCTGCTGGGAACGCGGGTCGGCCTCGAGGTCGTCGCCGTTGGTGGCGCCGGTCGGGCTGGTGCGGCGCGGGGTGGATTGGGAGGGCTTGCGGGCGGGGGGCATCTCGAACTCCTGGGCTGTTTGTTGTTATAGGCGCGGGTTGCCGGTTTTATTGCGCTGAAACGCTGTGATTGCCCGGCGGTGCGCGGACGGCTGCGGTTCGTACCGGGCATCCGTCGTCCTGGCGGACGATAAAGCCTTGTTCCTCAAACGCGGACAGCCAGCCCTCCATCGGCCACCATCCCCAGCGCTGGTGGAAAATCG
Source organism: Mycobacterium sp. NGS29 (assembly GCF_059812965.1). Lineage (NCBI taxonomy): Bacteria > Bacillati > Actinomycetota > Actinomycetes > Mycobacteriales > Mycobacteriaceae > Mycobacterium > Mycobacterium sp. NGS29. Next base: position 346,135 of record NZ_JCALDR010000005.1, on the reverse strand, counting down.
CCGCATTGCGCAGGATGTCGTCGAGGTGATCCACGGGCGGATCGGCCACGGGATGGTACTGGTGAAACGCGTGTGCCCCGCCCACCCAACGCATCGGCACTCCACGGGCTGCAGCGCATTGAGCAAAGTCGGTGTCCTCACCACCGTAGCCGCGGTACCTGGCGCAGAACCCCCCGATTTCCTGCCAGACACCGCAGTTCACCGCGAAGGACAACGACCAGAACAACGAGTAGTCCACAGTGTCGAGGACGGTGCCGTCCTCGGGCGCCGGTCGGGCCGGATGCGGATCTGGGTGCGCGCACAGTTGTGCGATGACGTAGCCACCTGGCCCCGGGGGCTGCAGGTATGTGACGGGTCCGCACAGGAGTGCGGAGGCGTGCTCCGGCCGGCGTGCGACGTCCAGGTAGCGCTCGATCAGCGTGGCGCCCGGGATGCAGTCGACGTCAAGAAAGATCAGCAGCTCGGCACCGTGTTCCTGCGCGGTCTGCGCGCCGAGATTGCGTGCCGATCCGATCGGCAGCGGCGCCGGTGCCGGACAGTCGACGACGATCGCCGGCGCGCCTGCCGCAGCTACGGTTTCGGCGACGGCGGAATCGCCGAGCGCGACGACGACGTGGGTGTCCGGCATCAGGGTGCTGCGAGCCAATCCCTCCAGTTGCCGCTGCAGGTGCGCGCCCCGGCCGTGCACGGTGGTGATGACAGCGGTCCTCATGCTGCGCTCGGGCTGCATCGTTGCGCGGTGGCTTCGATGGCGGTGGCGGCACGCGCGGCGGCACCCTCGACTTGCCAGCGGCGCCAGCGGTCCGGGTCGCTCGAAGAGGCGTGCGCCAGTAGCGCGGGCCAGGCTCGTGCATTGGGCGAGCTCTTGGCGACCACCGCGAGTCGATGGCGCTTGAGCACATTCGCGGTGGCTTTCTGCTCGTCGAAGGGCCGCGGCTCGGGGACGACGACTGCTGGTCGTCGTGCGGCGGCGACGTCGGCCACCGACCCTTGACCCGCGTGCGTCACGACCACATCCGCGGCACAGATCTGCGGCCACGGATCTGCGGTCCAGGAACCGCTGCCGCCGCCCAGTGCGGTCCAGGTGAAGCCGGGATAGGTTGCCGCGCAATCCTCTAACGCCGCACCGAACGTGCCGTCGGATCCGCCGAGGACCAGCACCCGCATGCCCTCCGGTGATGTCGCCGTGCGTACCCGCCCGCCGGAAGTGCAGTCAGAGCGGTCCTCGAATCGACTGATGCCGCCGACGTAACTGGTCTTGTCCTCGTAAGGCCGCAACCAGGACGGCACGCACAGGTCTCGCGGCCACGCCGCCACGATGTGATCGGCGAGCCGGTGCACCAGCAGATGTGGGGCGTCAACACGCTTGCCGGGCAACGCCATCACGATCACCGGCACGCCGAGCAGCCGAACGAAGGTCGCCACTTCGACCGACACGTCGACGACGACGGCCGCCGGTTGCGCTCGCCCGACCCAGCTCGCGATCTCGTGCATCCGCGCAGTGAACCCGGGGTCGTGATGGGGCGCCCAGTGCAGGGCGCCGTGCGCAGTGGGCTCGCCAACCGCGACCGCCGCGTCGTCACGCGACAATCTCACGATCGCCGAAAAGGGGTGTGGCTGAGCGATATCCAGCGATGTCAGCGCCGTCACCGGATACTGCATTCGGGCGCAGATACTGGCGGCCCGCGCCAGATGTCCGAAACCTTGGTGGTGGATGTAGTAGCCGATCATCGGACCTACCCGTCGAGTCATCAATCATGTGGCGGTACACGTCGCAGTAGGCGCTGACCATCGCCTTCGACGAGCAGCGGCGAACAGCGTGATCGCGTACCTGTTTTCGGGGGAGCCGGACCGCCGCTGCGACGGCGTCCGCCATCGCCGGCACGTCATCGGTGGCGACCAACCGGCCGACGTTGTCGTCGACGAGTTCGGGAATGCCGCCGCGGGCGAACGCCACGACCGGGGTGCCGCACGCCATCGCTTCGGCGACGACCAGACCATACGGTTCGTCCCAGGCCGGGGTGACCAGCGCCGCGGCGGCCGCGCCCACCAGATCGGCCAACTGGTCGTGGTCGAGATGGCCGGCGTAGCGAACGCCGTCGTCCAATTCCGGAGCCACGCGTTCGGTGAAATACCGCGGGTCGCTGATGGGACCCGCCAGAGTCAGCCGCCGCCCGCTCCGGCGGGCGGCGGCAATCGCGAGATGCGGCGCTTTTTCCGGGGTTATCCGGCCGAACCACACCAGGTCCGGCCCACCGGCACCGAGCGGCCATTGTGCGGTGTCGATTCCGTTGGGCACCACGGTGACTCGGCCGATCGTGTGTCGCCACGACGCAGCGGTGTGGTGCGACACGGCGGCGAAGCGGCCGCAGTCACCGTTGGCGGCGTCGATCGCCGACTCCAGCCACGGCGTCGGCGGCGTATGGACGGTGGTCAGCATCGGCGCCGGCAGCATCGAGGCCATCGCGACCGGAAGGTAATGCAGGCTGTGGTTGTGGATCACGTCGAACTCGTCCTTGCCGGGCCCGGCCAGCCACATCATCAGCGACAGATAGGCGTGGTGGTCGGCCATGAACGCCGGAGCCGGCATCGAGACATCACCGCGGGCCGCCTCGGACAAACCCAGCGGACGCAGATCCAGAGAGCGGCATTGCAATGCGGTGTCCGAATCCGGCGCGGCGAACAGCGAGACCCGGCAGCCGCCGGCAGCCAGGCCGCGTGCCAACTGGAAAACATGTGCCTCCAGCCCGCCGGCAAAGGGCTGGCGGATCGGGAACCGGTTGGATGCGATCAGCGCGACATGCAACGGTGCGGTCATGCCAGCACGCTCTGGTAGATGTCCTGGTGGGCTTCGGCGAGTTGACGACGTTCGGCTCCGCGCTGCGCCCAAGTCGCGCGCGGAGCGGGTTCACCGGCTGCCCAGCGCAGGTAGGCATCGTTGATCGCCCGGTCGAGGGACGATTCGTCGAAGGTGTGCTCGTCGAACTCGAACACGCCACACGGTCGCTGCTGGTGATAGAACCCGCAACTGGGCGCCACGACGGCGGTGCCCAGATCAAAGCATGCCTCCAGCCACCCCGAATGGGTGCCGAACCGGTACGGCAGCACCGAGACCGCAAGGGAGGCAAGGTATTCCCAGAGTTCGTCGTCGGAGAAGTACGGGTGCACCCGCACGTCCAGTTGCGCATGGCCGCGATAGTCCAGCAGGGCAAACCCGATCTCCGGTGCGAACCAGTGGTTGGCCGGATCGAAGATCTCGTCGTGCACGTTGATCTGCAACACCGCGTCGGGGAAAGCCGGCACGATCTCGGCAAGGGCGGCTATCACCGGCAGTGGATCCATATTGGCGCGCACACTCTTGACGTGCACGCCGACCACGAACCTGTCGCGAGGTGTGCGGGGATGATCGATGCGTCGCCGATCCAGCACATGCGGATGCGGCAATACCCGCGCGTGCCGCTGCCACCGTTGCCGGATCAGTTCTGCCGCACCGGGAGTCAGTGTGATCAACTCGTCGGCGGCCGCGATCAGCACATCCTGCTGCTCGGCGTGGGCGCCCGGTTCGGGGTGGTGGGGGTTACGCAGATCGTGCACGGTGTACACCAGCGGCTTGTGCCGCATCTGCAGTTCCCGGACCACGTCGTTCAGCACCTCAGGCCCAATCGCGTCGAAGCCGAAATGGACATGGAACACGTCGAACAGTTCGTGGTGACCACTGACCCACCCGCGTTCGAGCATCAGCGGCGGCCACCAGCCGCCGGGCACCGTGCAACCGTCAGCTGGTACCGGATCATCGAGTCGCACAACGGAATCCGCGCAATGATCAGTCAGGTGCCGCACGTAGACGTGCGACGCGGGAACCGAAGCGACACGCAAGACAATTCCTTCCGCGACCGAGGTGAAGAAGAGAACGATCGCGCCGGAATCTCGGGCAGCCACCGCTGGCTGCGGCCCAGCCGCGATCTCGTTCCTGCTGATTGAAGAACAAAGCCCCTGCGTAGTACCCGCGATCAAGGGGGCCAAACGCCGGCCGATGCAGTGACCTGGCGGTCCGTTTGCGGGGAGCGATTACGGGTACGAAAAGGCGGTGACTTCGCTATGGCTGGAGAATCGGACCGGAAAACCCTGGGCGGCGAGCAGGCTTGGTGACGGGCCACCGTCCGCCGACGTCATCGTGGTCGGTGCCGGCATCACCGGTTTGACCACCGCAGTGCTCTTGGCGCGCGCGGGCAAGGACGTGCTTGTGTTGGAAGCACGGACCGTCGGCGCCTGCGCGACCGGAAACACCACCGCCAAAATCAGCCTGTTGCAGGGCACTCACCTGTCCAAGATTCTGCCCAAACACGGCCGGGACACCGCGCGCGCCTATCTGGACGGCAACCGCGAAGGAATGGAGTGGATCCTCCACCACTGTGACAAGCACGGCGTCGCGGTCCAGCGTGAGGATGCGTACACCTACGCCCAGTCCGGCGACGGCGTCAAGTCGGCGCGCGCGGAGTTCAATGCGTGCCAGACGGTGGGGCTACCGGTCACCTGGGAGGACGACGCCGACGTCCCGTTCCCGTACCACGGTGGCGTGCGACTGCGCGAGCAGGCGCAGTTCGATCCGATGAAGTTCCTCGATGCGCTCGTCGTCGAATTGTTGGAGCACGGTGGGCGACTGGTCGAGCACGCCCGGGTACGCAGCGTGTCCACCCGCGGCAGCGGGGTGCGGGTCCGGGTCAACGACGAGGCGCAGCAGGACCTCGACGTGCACGCCGAGCACTTGGTGCTGGCCACCGGGATGCCGATTCTGGACCGCGGCGGTTACTTCGCCCGGGTCAAACCGCAGCGGTCCTACTGTCTGGCGTTCAAGGTCCCCGGCACCATCACCCGTCCGATGATGATCTCGACTGATTCGCCGACCCGCTCGGTGCGCTACGCACCCGTGCCGGACGGCGAGTTGCTGATCGTCGGCGGTGCAGGGCACACCGTGGGGCGCGAGAAGAGTCCGTCCAAGGCGCTGGACGAGCTGTCGTCGTGGACCAAGCGCCACTTTCCGGGCGCCGCGCAGACGCATTTCTGGTCGGCACAGGATTACAGCCCGATCGACGAATTGCCGTACGTGGGTCCCCTCCTGCCCAATCTCGACAGCATCTACATCGCAACGGGATTCAACAAATGGGGAATGACGAACGGCCCCGCCGCCGCATTGGCGCTGTCGAGCCGGATCCTGGGCGGACGGATGGACTGGGCCAGCGCCTTCGCCAGCTGGAGCCGGCATGAGCTGACGGGACTGGGCACCGCGCTGCAGTCCAACCTCGAGGTCGGGTTCAACCTGGGCCGGGGCTGGATCACCCCAGCAACCCGATGGACCAACCGCAGCCCCGGGCCGGACGAAACCGGCGTCGTCAGCGGGCCGCCCTGGCATCTGGAGGCCAGATCCCGCGTGGACGGCGTCGAGCACACCGTCTCTCCGGTGTGCCCGCACCTCGGCGGAATCGTCAACTGGAACGACGCCGACCAGGCCTGGGAATGTCCGCTGCACGGATCGCGCTTCGCGCCGGACGGCACGCTGCTGGAGGGGCCGGCTACCACCGATTTGACCGCCTCGCGGTGAGTGGTCGCGGCCGGTGGCCGACGGTACCCATGTTTAAATCAATCGCTTGACTTAATACCCGGTGACGGGTTGACTGGGCGGCATGACGACCGTCGGCCGAGCCGTGCGCAGCGACCGGGCCAGCTCCACGCAGGAGGCGATCCTGGTTGCCGCCGAGCGACTGTTCGCCGAGCACGGGGTGTTCGCCGTGTCCAACCGGCAGGTCAGCGAGGCCGCCGGGCAGGGCAACAACGCGGCGGTCGGATACCACTTCGGCACCAAAGCGGACCTGGTACGGGCGATCGAGCAGAAGCATCGCGGCCCGATCGAGCAGCTGCGCATGCAGATGGTCGCGGCGATGCCGGATGCCGTGGGGATGCGGGGGTGGGTGGCCTGTCTGGTCTGCCCGCTCACCGAGCACCTCGAGGCCCTGGGCAACCCCACCTGGTACGCCCGCTTCGCCGCCCAGGCCATGACAGACCCGGCCTACCACAACATCGTCGTCAAGGACGCACTGAGCTCGTCGTCGCTGGTTCGGGTGATCGACGGCATCAACAGCTGCCTACCGGACCTGCCGATCGCCGTGCGGTCCGAACGAAACATCATGGCGCGCAACCTGTTGATGCACACCTGTGCCGATCTCGAGCGGGCGCTGGCCGAAGGCGCCTCGACGCCGCGGCCGTCCTGGCGTGCGGCGGCCACCGGACTGATCGACGCGATCGTGGGCCTGTGGTTGGCGCCCGTCACTCCGGTGGACGAGGAGCCGGGCCGATGAAAATCACCGTCGACCAGGACAGTTGCGCATCGTCGGGCAACTGCGTGATGAATGCGCCGGAAGTATTCGACCAGCGTGACGAGGACGGTGTCGTCGTCCTGCTCAACCCAACGCCACCCGCCGACCAGGCCGAGGGCGCCCGCAAAGCCGCTGCCTTCTGCCCGGCACTGGCCATCCAGATCGAGGAGTGAACGTGTCCGACACACTCACAGACACCACCACCGACACCGACATCCCCGAATATCCGATGGTCCGGGCAGCTGGGTGCCCGTTCGCGCCGCCCCCGGACGTGATGGCGCTGGCCGCTGCCAAACCGCTTTCCCGGGTACGGATCTGGGACGGCAGCACCCCCTGGTTGATCACCGGCTATGAGCAGTGCCGGGAGCTCTTCTCGGATTCGCGGGTCAGCGTCGACGACCGGATTCCTGGCTTCCCGCACTGGAACGAACGCATGCTGTCCACAGTGCACAAGCGGCCGCGATCAGTCTTCACCTCCGACGGCGAAGAGCACACCCGATTCCGGCGAATGTTGTCCAAGCCCTTCACCTTCCGGCGCGTAGAGGGTCTTCGCACGGCGATTCAACAGATCACCGACGACCACATCGACAAGATGCTCGCGGGCCCGCAGCCGGCCGACCTCGTCGCTGCTATCGCGCTGCCCATCCCGTCGCTGGTGATCAGCCAACTGCTGGGGGTGCCCTACGAGGACGCCGAGATGTTCCAGGAGCACGCCAATGTCGGCCTCGCTCGCTACGCGACCAGCGAGGACACCGTCAAGGGCGCGATGAGCCTGTACAAATACCTGTCCAAATTGGTCGAGACCAAGATGGAAAACCCCGCTGAGGACGCGGTTTCCGACCTGGCCGAGCGAGTCAAGGCCGGTGAACTCAGCCTCAAGGAGGCCACCCAGTTGGCCAGCGGCCTGCTGATGGCCGGGCACGAGACCACCGCCAACATGATCGGGATCGGCGTCCTTGCACTGCTGCAGAATCCCGACCAGCTGCCGGCCATCCGGGATGCCGACGACCCCAAGATCGTCGCCAATGCGGTGGAGGAACTGCTGCGCTACCTCAGCATCATCCAGAACGGTCAGCGCCGCGTCGCCGTGGAGGACATCCCCATCGCCGGTGAGGTCATTCGCGCGGGCGAGGGGATCATCATCGATCTGGCCCCGGCGAACTGGGATGGCAAAGCGTTCACCGACCCCGACCGCCTGTACCTACACCGCTCGAACGCGGACCGCAATGTGGCCTTCGGTTACGGCCGGCACCAGTGCGTCGGTCAACAGCTGGCACGCGCGGAGCTGCAGATCGTGTTCCGCACTCTGTTCCAGCGGATTCCCACCATGACGCTGGCCGTCCCGTTCGAGGAGATCCCGTTCAAGCACGACCGGCTCACCTACGGCGTCCACGAACTACCGATCAGCTGGTAAGCCCTTTCACAGCCCGAGAGAGGTCAATGATGACAAGCACGCTCTATCCCCCGAAAGGCTTTGGCGCACCGAAAGGTCGCAAAGGCCACGCCCTCGGCAGCAATGTCGGCCTGCCCGCCGGCACGGAGGTGTTCTCCGCCGACAACCACATCTCGCTGGCCGCGGACATCTTCTACGAGCGCTTCCCGGACGACCTCAAGGACAAGGCACCCCGGATCTGGTACGAGGACGGTGCGTATCAGGTCGGTCGCAAGGGCCAGTCGTTCCTGCCCGGCGACTTCAGTGCCGTGCTCATGCAGTACGACGACCTGCCCGGGGCCGCCAGCACCAACATCGACGCGCGCATTCAGGAATTACGCGAAGACGGTGTCGACAAGGAACTCGCCTTCCCCAACGCCGTGCTGGCGCTGTTCCACTACCCGGACAAGAAGCTGCGCGAAATCACCTTCCGCATCTACAACGAGTACATCGCGGAGTTGCAGGAGCGCTCCAACGGGCATTTCTACGGTGCCGGACTGATCAACTGGTGGGACCCGGAGGGCACTCGCCGGACGCTAGGCGAGTTGAAGTCGTTGGGGCTCAAGACATTTCTGCTGCCGCTGAACCCGGGCAAGGACGACGACGGAAACATCATCGACTACGGCAGTACCGCCATGAAGCCGGTGTGGGACGAAATCGAGGCCGCTGGGCTTCCGGTCACACATCACATCGGGGAGACTCCGCCGAAAACGCCGTGCCAGTTCAACAGCGTCGTCGTCGGCATGATGATCAACATCGACGGCTTTCGCGAGCAGTTCGCGAAGTACCTTTTTACCGGAATTCTGGACGATCACCCCGGGCTGCGGATCGGCTGGTTCGAAGGCGGAATCGCCTGGGTGCCGTGGGCTTTGCAGGATGCCGAGCACCTGGTGGCCTCCTACCAGCACATGTTCAACCGGCCGCTGGAGCACGACGTGCGCTACTACTGGGACACCCACATGAGCGCCTCGTTCATGGTCGATCCGCTGGGTCTGGAATTGATCGACCGGATCGGTGTCGACAAGGTCATGTGGTCCAGCGACTACCCGCACAACGAAAGTACCTACGGGTACTCGGAGAAGTCGCTGGCGGCCGTCGTCGAGGCGGTCGGACCGGAGCAGGCCGCCCGGGTGGTCAGCGGCAACATCAGCGAATTCCTGGGCTTGTGAGCACAGTCACCGAAACCATTGGCGGGCTGGCGATCCCGGAAACTCCCGACCTGACCCGGCTGCGGCGCGAGACGGGCGCGCGGTTGCGCACCGCGATGGCCGATCGCGGCGTCGATGCCTTGGTGTTGCTCGGCAACAACGCCGTCGTCTACGCCACCGGAACGAGTTGGCCGCTGGGTGATGCCGGGCTGTCCTATGTCGAGCGGCCGGTGGCCGTGGTGCTCGCCGACGACCCGTGGCCGCACCTGTTCCTGCCCTTCCGCGAAGGCGCCGTGCAGGAGTCGGACCTGCCCACCGACCATCTGCATGGTCCGGTGTACCTCGAATTCGACGAGGGGGTGGCAGATTTCGCCCGGCAGCTCGCGGAACTGGTCCCGACCGGGTCGACCGTCGCGGTCGACGAACTCACCGGTGCCATGTCGCGCGCACGGAAGTCGTTGTTTCCCCACGGTGCTCCCGTCGACGCGGCCGCGGTGGTCAGTGCCGCCAAGGTGGTCAAGACCGTCGACGAACTCGCCTGCATCCGCACCGCGGTCCGGATCACCGACGAGGCGATGGTCGAAGTGCAGCAGGCACTTGCCCCCGGCATCCGTCAGATCGACCTGTCGGGCCGCTTCCTGCGCCGGGCCTTCGAACTGGGTGCGATGGCCAGCATGCTGGAACCGATCTGGCAGGTGATGCCGCGCAGCAAGGCCGAGGGTGTGTGGACCACCCACGGCGACCTCGCGCTGCCGTTGCTCAGTACCGAGCGCGAACTCGGCAAAGGCGACGTGTTGTGGACCGACGTCAGCATCACCTACCAGGGCTACTGTTCGGACTTCGGACGGACCTGGATCGTCGGGCAGGATCCGTCGCCGCGGCAGCAGGCGCAGTTCGACAAGTGGCGGCACATCATGGACGCGGTGCTGGACGTGGCCCGCGCCGGCGTCACCGCCGCTGACCTGGGCCGGGCGGCCATCGAAGCCAACGGCGGTGCCCGGCCGTGGCTGCCGCACTTCTACCTGGGTCACGGCATCGGCGTCAACGCGGCCGAAATGCCGATGATAGGAACGGATCTCGGCAACGAGTTCGACGAGAACTTCGTGCTGCAGTCCGGCATGGTGCTGGTGGTCGAACCGGTGGTGTGGGAAGACGGCACCGGCGGTTACCGCAGCGAGGAGGTCCTGGTGATCACCGAGGAAGGCTCGACGAGGTTGACCAACTACCCATACCGCCCCTATGGCGACTGAGGTTCTGGCCGACGACAGGGCACTGCGCCTGGGTCGTCGGGAACGCGCGCTGGCCCAGATGGCCGAACACGACCTGGACGTGCTGGTGCTGGGCCGGCAGGCCAATGTCCGCTACGTCACCGGCGCACCACAGCTCTGGGTGGCGGGGACCCGCCCGTTCGGGCCCACCTGTGTGCTGGTGCGTGCTACCGGCGCGATCCACCTGCTCAGCACGTGGGACGAAGGGGTGCCCGACGACATCCCGCACGAGAACCTGTACGGCATCTCGTGGAATCCGGTGAACACCATCGCCGCGCTGCGGCGCATCGAGGGTGCCGACACCGCTCGCCGGGTCGGAACCGACGCGCTCTCACCGGTTTTCGCGCAGTTGCTGCCCACCGCCTTCCCGAATGCTGAACTGGTGGACGGCGAACTGGCCATGCGTGCTGCCCGCCGGATCAAGACCGACGATGAAATCGCCGCCCTGCGTGAATCGGTCGCGGTGGCCGAGGCGGCGCTGGCCGTCGCGGTGGCCGAACTGCGGCCCGGGGTGACCGAGCAGACCCTGGCCGGGGTGCTGCTGGAGGCGCTGGCCGCCGGCGGAGTCAGCACCCCGTCGAATCAGGATGTGGCGTGGGTGACGTCGCGGGAGCATCCCTGGCGGCGGGCCGGCAACCCCGGTGGGGTGCAGCCCGGCGACCTCGTCGCGCTGTCGGCCGGTGTGGTGGCCGGTGGCTACATCGGCGAGGTGGGCCGCACCTGGCCGGTGGGAACGGTTGCCGGTGCGCCGGCGATATTCGCGCGTTGGGATCGCCTGTGGGGCAAATTGGTAGCGGCGTGCAGCCCGGGCAACGGAGCCGGTGAGCTGTTGGCGGCCTACCAGGCCGCAGGGGAGCCGGCACCGCCGATGCCGGTGGCCCGCGGACTGGGGATGGGTTTCGACCCGCCTGTCGTCTCCGCTCGCCTACCCGGCACGGCGCACGGTGAGCGACTGGAGCCGGGGATGGTCCTTGCGGTCACCGGTTACGTCTGGGAACCGGGCGTCGGCGCGGTCTTCGGACGCGAGGCGGTGCTGATCACCCGTGACGGTCCCGAAGTGCTGACTGCCAGTCCGGCCTGGCACGGCTGAGCATGGGGGCCAAGGCGGACAAGCTGATCCGATATGACAAGGACGCCGAGACCCGCATCGCCACCATCACCTTCGACCGGCCGGAGTATCTGAACGCGCCCACCATCGCGGCCCGGCGGCGCTACGCCGCCCTGTTGCACAGGGCCGGCATCGACGACGACGTCAAGGTCGTGGTGATTCGCGGCGAAGGGCCCGACCTCGGCTCCGGCGCAGATCTCGTGGAGTTCATCCGAGCCAAGGACGCGGTCGAGCCCGAGCCGCTGCTCGCCGAATTCGGGATCGCCGCAAGGGAAGTCAGTTATCCACCGAAAGGCTCGTTTCGCCACGGTGCCTCCATCGGAGCGTGGTATGCGAATCCGAACTCAGGGATACGTGGCCTGCAGGACTTCAAGAAGATCAGCATCGTGGAGGCCAAGGGGTACTGCTACGGCTGGCACTTCTATCAGGCCGCCGACGCCGACTTGGTGATCGCCAGCGACGACGCTCTGTTCGGGCACCCGTCCTTCCGCTATTACGGCTGGGGACCGCGCATGTGGTGGTGGGCGCAGACCATGGGCATCCGCAAATTTCAGGAAATGGTCTATACCGGACGTGCTTTCACCGCCGCGGAGATGTACGACTGCAACTTCCTGAACAGCGTGGTGCCCCGGGCGGATCTCGAGGCCGAAGTGGCGAAGTACGCGCTGGCGTGTGCCCGAAACCGGCCGACCGACACGGTTTTCATGCAGAAGACATTCTTCGAGATCATGAAACAGTTCCAGGGTGAATACCTGGGCAGCGTGCTCAGTGGCTTCTTCGAATCCGCCGGCGGTGCCGCACAGGCCGACCCGGGTGGTTTCGCACTGGCCGGGGCGATCGACGAAGGCCTGGGGGGCGCGGTCAAGGACAACGACGACAAGTTCCCCCCGGACTGGCGGTTGAGCAAGAAGGCACGCGCCGGCAAGGGCAATGGTCGAAAGAAGAAGCGCTAGTGGTCGAATCGCCGTTGACCGGTCTGCTGGTGATCGACCTGTCCAGCGGGATCGCGGGCGCCTACTGCACGAAGTTGCTGGCCGATGGCGGTGCCGACGTCGTCAAGGTCGAACCCCCCGACGGTGATCCGCTGCGTTCCTGGTCGGCCTCGGGCGCGCCGGTCCAGGGCGACGGCGCCTTGTTCAGCTTTCTGGCCGGCTCCAAGCACAGCGTCGTGGTGGATCCCGACGCCGACCTGGACCTGCTCGATCGGCTGCTGGCCGCGGCCGACGCGGTGATCTGGTCGCCCGGGTCCGCGGTGGCCGAAGTGGTTGCTCCAGAAAAGATCCGGTCGCGGTTTCCGCATCTCGTCGTCACCGCCATCACCCCGTTCGGACTGCACGGCCCCTGGCGAGACCGTGCGGCGACCGAGTTCACGCTGCAGGCCTGGTCTGGCGGGATCATCGGGCTGGGCCGCGGGGTGGCCGACCGCGCCCCGGTTTACGTCGGCGGCCAGGTGGGGGAGTATCTGGCCGGCGCCTACGCCAGCGCCGCCACCCTGACCGCGCGGTACCGCGGGGTTGGTGAGCTCATTGACATGTCGATGCTGGAGACCCAGATCCTCTGTCTCACTTACTATCCGGTGTCCTTCTTCGAGATGCTGGGGCGGCCGTGGCGGGATGCCCGCCGGCCCACCGTCCCTGGCGTGGCGGCCGCTCAGGATGGGCTGGTCGACCTCGGATGCGGCACCGCCCAACAGTGGTTCGACCTGTGTGCGATGGTCGGCCACGACGAGTGGATCGACGAGAACTCTTCGCTGTCCATCACCGAGCAGGCCAACATCCACGCCGACGAGATCTACGCGTGGGTACGCAGCCATCCGGTGGACGAGATTCGCGAACTGGCCACCGCCTTCCGGATACCGAACGCACCAGTGGCCAACGGCGCCAACATCGCAACGCTGGACCACTTCGTCGAGCGTGGCTCATTCATGTCCAACCCGCGTGACGGATTCGCCCAACCGGGCCATCCGTATCGGATGCATCCGGCGCGCTTGCGGCCGCCCGGGCCCGCTCCGCGACTGGGCGAACACACCGAGCAGTGGCGCTCCATCGACCCGTCCACGCGCCCGGCGCCGGCAGCCCGTGCCGAAGTGTTACCACTCAGCGGCATACGGGTCCTCGACATGACGACGTTCTGGGCGGGCCCGTCCTGCACACACTTTCTGGCGATGCTGGGCGCCGAGGTGATCCACGTGGAATCCACCCGGCGTCCCGACGGCACCCGGCTGATCGCCGGAATCCCGGCCACCGTGGATCGGTGGTGGGAGAAGTCGCCGATCTTCGCGGCGCTGAACACCAACAAGAAGGGCGTGACCCTGGACCTGCAGAGTCCACGAGGGCGGGACCTGCTGCGGCAGCTGATCGCCACCTGCGATGTGGTCGCGGAGAACTTCACCCCCCGGGTGCTCGACCAGATCGGCTTGGATTTCGCTGCGGTGCAGGCTCTTCGGCCGGACGCGGTGATGCTGCGGATGCCCGGTTTCGGCTTGGACGGTCCGTGGCGGGACAACCCGGCCTTCGCCTACGTCATCGAGTCGGCGTCGGGGGTGAGCTGGCTGACCGGTTACCCCGACCGCACCCCGTTCGAGCCGTACTCGGTCGGTGACCCCAACGCCGGCGTGCACGCCCTCAACGCGCTGCTGCTGGCGTTGGAACACCGCCGCCGCACCGGGCAGGGCGTGCTGGTCGAGGCGGCGATGGTGGACGCCGCAATCAACATCGCCGCCGAGCAGTTGATCGAGTACTCCGCCTACGGCGCCCTGCTGGAAAGAGCCGGCAACCGTGGGCCGACCGCCGCGCCGCAGAACCTGTACCGCACCAACGAGATCGATGAGTTCGGACGGCTGGACAGCTGGGTCGCGGTCGCGGTGGCCACCGACGAACACTGGCGCTGCTTGCAGACTGCACTCGGATCACCAACGTGGGCAATGGATCCGCGGTTGGACACCATCGCCGGCCGACGCGAACACGCAGACCTGATCGACGAACGGCTGTCCGCGTGGTGCGGGCAACGGACCGGTGACGAGATCGTCGGGATGCTCTGGGACGCCGGGGTTCCGGTGGCCAAGGTGATGCAACCGCACCGGCAGACCGAACTACCCCAGCTGGCCGCCCGCGGCTTCTTCGAAGTCGTCGATCATCCGGTGCACGGCTCGGCTAGGCTCAGCACCGTGCCCATGCGGTTGTCCGACGGCCCCGACCGATTCCACACCCGGCCCGCACCGTTGCTGGGGCAGCACAACCACGAGGTGCTCACCGATCTGGGGTTGACCGCGGCGCAGATCGCCGAACTGGAGGCCGACGGTGTGATCGGCCGGGCACCAGCATGATTCGCAGGCGGTGACGGTGGCTATCGACCCGTCCAACATCCTGCTGACCGACCGCGTCGCAGTTGTCACCGGCGGCGGAGCGGGCATCGGCCGCGGTATCGCCGCGGGTCTGGTGTCCTTCGGCGCCAAGGTGGCCATCTGGGAACACAACCCGGACAGCTGTGCGCAAGCCGCGGAATCTATTGGTGCCCTGGGCATCACGGCCGACGTACGAGACGGCGGTCAGGTCGACGCCGCCCTGCAGCGCACTGCAGCCGAGCTGGGCACGCCGACGATCCTGGTGAACAATGCCGGTGGGGTGTTCTCCTCACCGCTGCTGGATACCACCGAAAACGGTTGGGACGCGCTGTATCGGGCGAACCTCCGGCATGTGTTGCTGTGCACGCAACGGGTGGCCCGGCTGATGGTGTCCGCCGGGCTGGCCGGCAGCATCATAGCGGTCACCTCTATCGAGGGGGTGCGCGCCGCACCAGGCTATGCGGCCTACGCCGCCGCCAAGGCCGGCGTGATCAACTACACCAGGACCGCCGCATTGGAACTGGCGTCGCACCGCATCCGGGTCAACGCCATCGCACCCGACATCACGCTCACCGAGGGCCTGGCGCAGCTCGGCGGGGTCGATGCGATAGCCGCGATCGGCAACGTCGTTCCGTTGGGTCGTCCCGGTCACGTCGACGAGATCGCCGGCACCGCAGTTTTTCTCGCATCTGACCTGGCGAGCTACATCACCGGACAGACCATCCATGTCGACGGCGGCACGCATGCGTCCAGTGGTTGGCACCGCAACCCGGAAACCGGCGACTACCAGCTCGGCCCACGTTAGTTCCTGAGCAGCGTCGACGCGGCCGCACGGCGGGCATATTTGTCTCATCTTCGAGTGGGACGAAATGCCCTGACTTCGGCGGCGGCATCTATTAGGCTCGTGTGACACAGCTAACAGGTGAGGAATGAGTCGGATGGAAATACTTGTCACCGGGGGCGCAGGCTTCCAGGGCAGTCATCTGTCGGAGTCACTACTCGACCACGGGCACTGGGTGACTGTCCTGAATACGTCATCGAAGAGCGCGAGGCGAAATACCGCTGATTTTCGTTCGCACGAGCGAGCCGCTTTTATTTCGGGGTCGGTGACCGACGGGGAAATGGTCCATCGCGCGGTTCGCGATCATCACGTCGTATTCCATCTGGCCGCCAACATCAATGTCGACCAGTCGCTCGGTGATCCGGAGAGCTTCCTCGAAACCAACGTGATGGGTACCTACCGCGTACTCGAGGCGGTTCGGCGCTACAAGAACCGGTTGATCTACGTCTCGACCTGCGAAGTATATGGAGACGGGCACAATCTGCAGGAAGGTGAGCTTCTTGACGAGAGCGCGGAACTGAAACCGAACAGCCCCTACGGCGCCTCGAAGGCGGCGGCCGATCGGTTGTGTTACTCCTACTACCGCTCCTACGGTCTGGACGTCACCATCGTCCGACCATTCAATATCTTCGGGGTGCGCCAGAAAACCGGGCGATTCGGTGCTCTTATTCCGCGCCTCGTCCGGCAGGCGGTCAACGGCGAAAATCTGACGATCTTCGGCGACGGTTCGGCGACTCGCGACTATTTGTACGTGAGCGATATCGTCAATGCCTACAACCTCGTCCTGCAGAACACCGCACTTCGTGGACGGGCTATCAACTTCGCAAGTGGCAAAGACACCAGAGTCAAGGACATCGTCGAATACATAGCCGGGAAGTTCGGCGCCGAGATCACCCGCCACGACGCGCGTCCGGGCGAAGTCGCACGTTTTCCGGCCAACATCGACCTCGCCAGAAGCATCGGATTCCGGCCCGAAGTCGACATTTGGGACGGCATCGACCGCTATATCCAATGGGCGAAGGACCAACCCCGCTACTCCTACGAACAAGACGGCTGCAGCGGCGTCCTGACCCCCGCCGCCGGCCCTACCAGCAACGGATCTTCGGAGGCGAGGAACCTGAAGTGAATGGTCCGGCTGAGACGTCGATGCGTGCGGGCGGGCTCGACGGGGAATCATTGACGTCGCTGCGCGCGAAGGTCGACGCGTGGAGTGCCCACGACGCGCTGGCGCAGTTGGTTGCGATGTTCGGTGGAGTTGTGCCGCGGCACGACGATCTGGCAACCCGGTTGGCCTTCCTGGACGAGTTCAGCGAGGTATGGGATTACCGGGGACGGGCGAGGGCACGTTCGAGCGGTCGGCGAGTGCAGTGCCAGGACGCCGACGGTGGGGCACGGTGGATGATCCCCCCGCTGGAAATGCCGGACGAGCAACTCGCGACGATAACGAGGCTGGCCCGGCGGCTGGGCCTCACACATGAATCGCGTCCCGCTGCAGACACATTCGACTACATGTTGGTGATCGGCACCGGGCGCTACTCGAACCTGCTCCGAGCCAGGTGGGCGCGGGAACTCGCCGGCGAGAATCGCGTCGCCCATATCGTGCTTGCCGCCGCCTCCCGGCGGCTGTTGTCGACCGAACAGGATGCGGTCGCGTCCTGCGCCCCGGGCGCGCGTACCGAATTCGACCTGCTGGCCACCGCGGCGGCCGCCGCGTTCGGGATGGATACCTCCGAAGTGGTTCGGCGCGCGCGGCAGCTGGTCGACGACCCGCATCGGGGGCAGTTGGTGTGGCACTTCGGCGAAGACACCAACGATCTCGGGCTGCCCATCACACTGATCGAGGCGCCGTCGCCGGAGCCGAACAACCGCCGCGCCACTTCTGCGGATACGTTTACCTTCACCGCACGGACATTGGCCATGCAGCGGTCGAGTTGTCTGTTTGCGACTGGTCAGCCGTTCGTCCCCTATCAGCACTTCGACGCGCTGCGAACGCTGACCCTGCCGTTCGGAATCCGGATCGAGACAGCGGGCTTCGGCATCGACCGGTACGAGGGACTGCACGAGATGGACCTACAGCATCCCGCCAAACTGCTACAGGAGGTCCGTTCCACAATCCGGGCGGGCCGAAGCCTGGTGGAACGGATCGACGCCTACCGGACGAGCAGCCGCGCCGAGGTCGCCCACAATCATCCGTCGGCGGTGATCGTGCACGGTGTGGCCGGCGGGTAGCTGCCCGATACCGCGCGCAGCCGGCCCGGCGGCGGCCAGGGCCGCAGCCCCATGTTGCCCAAGAAGCGCAGCGGATTGACGTGCGCACCGCCGATCCGCGTCTCGAAGTGCAGGTAACCGTCCCGGTCGTCGGCGCCGAGGCAGCCGATCGGGGTACCCGCACGTATCCGGTCGCCGACTGCGGGTCGGCTGTCATCGCCGGGCCGAAACGTATAGCGGATCTCGGTATCGCTGTCAGCGATGGCCACCGAGTAGAGACCATTGATTTCGGTTGCGCGGCAGACAATTCCAGATATAACAGCGTAGACCGGGCTGCCGGGGTCAGCGGCGAAATCGACACCGGGATGGAAACCGTCCGCCCGGGGTCCGTAGCCGCGGCCGATCGCGCGCGGCTCCGCCTCGACCGGCAACCGGACACCCGGCTCGGCCCGGTCGAAGTCGCCGCGCACCCGCCGTCGGTAATCGGCCTTCAGTAGGTCGAGTTCGTCGAGTGCGTAGCCGAACAGCAGCGAGCGATCGTAGGCCACACCGAAGTTGTGCCGGAAATCCGGATCGAGCCGCATGTAGTGTTGGACTCTCGAAATCCGCTCCGCCAACGTCGACCAGCCGTTGTGGGTCAACCGGATTCCGTCGAGCTGCCCGATGCGACCGTGGTCGGTGATGTTGGCCGGCCAGTGTGAATTGTGCATGAGCTTGGGTCCCGCATACAGGCCGGGGCGCCACCGCCAGAACGGCCCGCGCAGTGCCTCGGCGGTGCCCATCACCGGCACCATGTCCGGGTAGTCCGGATCATCCCAGCGGGAGGCCATCGGGCACATCAACGCCGTAACGTCATCGGGGGTGTGCGCCAGCACGTCACGGATGTCGATGTCGATCTGGAAAACCCAGTCGGCGTCGACCATCACCATCCAGTCCGGACGGCAGAAGTCGGCCATCCGGTAGAGCAACTCCAGCCCGGTGGACTCGGGGATCAACCAGGGCGTCGGAGGTAGATCTGGCCGTGCGCGAACAACATTGGTGACTTTGGGGTGGCTCGCCAGGATCGCCGCGGTGTCGTCGGTGCTGCGGTCGTCGATCGCGTAGATGTCGTCACAGAACGTGGCCAGCGAGTCCAAGGTGCCGGCCAAGGTCTTTCCGGCATTGTGGGCACGCGTCACTCCCAGAACCCGCATCATGGACTCCGCCGGATGGCGGCGATCACGCGAGCACCGATGTGTAGTAGCTGGGCTTGTCGGAAGGCGGGACGTAACTGCCATCCATCGCGGGCAGGTCATGATCGGCCCGCAGCTGCGCGGCCGTGGTGCCCACTGATGTCCACCCGTAGTTCGCCAGGTACTCGGAAACGTCTCTGCGGACACCGGAATAGTTCAGCGACCAGATGTCCAGATCAAATCCGTGGTCGCGCCAGGTGCGAGTCGCAGCACGGATGATCTGTTCGACCCGTGCCGAGTCCAGGTCCGACGACCCGACGTAGTTCTCCACCGCCATCCGGCTGGCCGGTGCGCTGAATCGAGTGACGTTGTCCAGCAGTCGATCCTGGGCTTCCGGGGGCAGATAACCGAACAGGCCTTCGGCGATCCAGGCGGTCGGCAGCGCCGGCTGGAATCCGGCCCCCAGCAACGCGGCCGGCCAGTCGTGACGCAAGTCGGCCGGCACCATCCGCAGGTTCGCCGTCGGTTCAGCACCCAGCTGCGCCAGGGTTTCGGCCTTGAACTGCAGTACATCCGGCTGATCGATCTCATACACCGTCATGCCCGGCGGCCACGGCAGTCGGTAGCCGCGCGAGTCGAGCCCGGAGGCCAGGATCACCGCCTGCCGAAGCCCGGCGGCTGTCGCGTCGGCGAAGAACTGATCGAAGTAGCGGGTGCGGATCACCAACTCGGTGGTCATCCGCTGTAGGCCCCAGGCGGCTTCGGGCTCATCGACGTCGGACGCACACAGTTCCCCGGTGGCCCATCGGGTCAGGAATTCGATGCCCACCGCACGGACCAGCGGCTCGGCGAACCGGTCCTCGATCAGTGCGGCACTCGTAGCCCGCGCCCGGCCCGCGGCCACCAGCGTCGCGGTCGCGCCGACATGGCTGGCCAGGTCCCAGTTGTCGTCGTCTGTACGCGTCACCATCCTCCTTCGGGCCAGCGCATCAAGAATCGCACACGAAATGGTCGTAGTGCGTGAAACTGATTTTCCATCGCGCGCAGTCGATCATCGACCGGTCAGGTCACCGCTGATGAAGACGGTGTCGTCGTCGGCAGCGGGTGCAGCAAGGCCGCTGCGCCGGAACAGTTCGGCCAGCGGGATGCCTTCGAGGCGCCAGCCCTTGGCGCCCAGGTAGTCCAGAACATGGTTGCGCCGGCCCGTGTAGACCAGGGAGGCCAAGTCGATGTCGACACCGTGACTGCGAAACGGGTCAGATATGGTCCGCGCCTGCTCGGCGTCGAAATCCGCTATGCCGGTGACGAATTCGGTGGCGATTCTGCTGCCGGTGGCGCTGAGTTCGGTGATGTGGTCGAAGAGCCGGTCCTGCGCCTGCGGCTTCAGATAGATCAGCAGGCCCTCGGCCAGCCACGCCGTCGGTGCTGCCGGGTCAAGGCCGGCGGCCTGCACAGCCGTCGGCCAATCTCCGCGCAAGTCGACGGACACCGGGCACCGAATTGCGGTGGGCCTGGCTCCGAGTTCGGCCAAGGTCCTCGTCTTGAACTCCATCACCTGGGGGAGGTCGATCTCGTAGACCACGGTCCCGGCCGGCCACGGCAACCGGTAGGCCCGAGCATCCAACCCGGACGCGAGGATCGCCACCTGTCGAATTCCGCTGTCGGTGGCATTGCGGACGTAGTCGTCAAAGTATCTGGTGCGGACCGCATTTCCATCGACCATCGCCTGCGCCACGGCCGGTGAAACGGCCGCGATCGTGGACATGTCGACTTCGCCGTCCATCATCTTGGTGAACAGATCCAGTCCTACCGCGCGGACCAGGGGTTCGGCGAACGGGTCGTCGATCAACCCGCGCGGATCCTTGGTGGCCATTGCCCGCCCGGCAGCGACGATGGTCGCGGTGACACCGACACCGGACGCCAGATCCCAGGTGTCATCGTCGGCGCGGGACATCAGCTCAGCCTAGTGTCGCTGACGCCGGAACAGGCGCCCGTGTTGGCTGCACAACCAGACGATGTCGCCGTCTGGTCCGCGGACGAAGTTGGATCGACTGCCGGTGGGCTGCTGGTCGGGTCCGAGGTCGAGCCCATAGTCCGGCCGGTAGAAAGCGAGTCCCAACTCGACGCTGTGCTGGCCCTCCGGGTCGGCGTCGCCGGCGCCCAAGGTGCCGGCGAGCTTGCCGTCCTGCACCCTTAGGTCGATGACCGTTTGTTCGCGGCTGCCGTCCTGAGAGACCTGCTCGGCGATGTACCGACCCGCGTAGGGTGCCAGGTCGGCTGCGTCCAGGCGGCGCGGTATGGCGGGCAGGTTGGTGACGCCGGCGAATCGGTGCAGTGCCCAGTCGCGGGCGAAGAGGTCGTTGATCAGATGAAATCCGCCATCGGAGTTGGTGAGCACCGTCATGGCGAAGTCGCGATCGGGCACCATGATAAATCCGGAGCGCTGACCCTTCCAGGTGCCGCCGTGCTCGACGATGGTCACACCCTGCGCGGAGGGCCGCAGCATCCAGGTCACGCCCATGCCGGTCAGCTCGACCCAGAGCGTCCCGCCCGCACCGGGATGGGAGCGCATCGCCTCCAGTGATTGTCGGCTCAGGACCCGCTCTCCATTGGGCGCCCGGCCATCGCCGAGGTGGAACTGCGCGTAGCACAGAAGATCTCGCGCGGTGGACATCAACCCCCCGGTCGGGTGACAACTACGTGGGAATGCCCAGAATCCGGTGTCGACAACGGGTTTGCCGTTTATGACACCGTGGGGTGCCGCCACATTCAGACCGATGATCTGGTCGGAGAAGTAGCGGCTGCGGGTCAGCTGCAGAGGTTCGAGCAGCAGTTGCTGCACGGCGGTCTCGTAGTTGGTGCCGGTGACAAGCTCGACGATCCGCCCCGCGACCACTAGTCCTGAGTTGTTGTACGCGAACGCCGTTCCCAACGCAGTCAGCTGAGGTAGCCGTGCCATCGCTCGGACGTAGCGGGCCACCGCGTCCTCACCGCGCCCGAAGTCCTGCCCGTTGCGGCCATCCCATCCTGAGGTGTGATTGAGCAAGTGCCGCACGGTCACCGCGGCGCTCACCGACGGGTCGGCAACCGCAAAGTCGGGGATGTAACGGCGGACCGGCGAATCCAGGTCGACCATGCCCCGTTCGGCCAGCTGCATCACCACCGTTCCGGTGAAAGTCTTCGTAGTAGAGCCGATTCGAAATAGGGTGTCACCGTCCACGGGCAATGGATAGTCGACATTGGTTACCCCGTAACCCTTTACGTATTCCTGGCCGTCCGCCCAGACGGCGACCGCCACGCCCGGAATCGCATAGGCTTTCATGCCCGACTCGATCCTGGCATCGAGTTCGTCGAACGCCGCACCGAGGTCGGTGCCGGTGACTTCCTGCATGGCTGCGACGATTTCGCGCGCGCTAGTGGCGCCAGCCCTCGGCGGCCTGCTCGTCGAAGGTACGGTCAATGCGCTCGAAGCGGCGCCGGATGGAGGCGCGGGCCGCCTCATGCGGGATCACATACAGACGGTTGGCCAGGATCGCATCGGCGGTCAGTCGGGCCAGCTCTGCCACCCCGAGGGTGCCATCCTGCTCGGGCAGCCCGGCCACCGTCCCGTCGGGTGTGGACACCAGACCGTAGTCCGCACCGCGGATGCGTTCGGAGTTGGACGCCAACTTGGTCTCGATCACCATCGGACACAGCACCGACACCCCGATGCCGTTGCCCTTGACCTCACGGGCCAGCGTCTCGGCCAGACCGACCACCCCGTACTTGGCCACCCCGTAGGCGCCGAGCCCCGCATTGGGGACCAACCCGGCGAAGGAGGCGGTGAACGCGATGTGACCGCCGGTGCCCTGCTCCAGCAACCGCGGCAGAAAGGCCTCGACCGCGTGGATCGAACCCCACAGGTCGATGTCGATCACCCAGCGCCAGTCCTCGTGGGTCATCTCGGCGATCGGGCCCGCCACCACGATGCCGGCATTGCTGAACAGCACGTCGACCTGCCCGAGCAGCCGGAAGGACTCCTCGGCGAGGTGCTGCATCTCCTCCAGATGACGGACATCGCACAGCACGCCGTGCGCGTCGACACCGTCGCCGCGCAGTTGATTGACGGCATGTTCCAAACCCGGTCCGTCGACGTCGGCAAGCACCAATCGCGCACCGCGTCGGGCCAACTCGGTGGCGGTGGCCAGCCCTATTCCGCTGGCCCCGCCGGTGATGACCGCCCCGCGCCCGTCGAAACTCTCCATAGGGCGAACCCTATTTGAGGCAGCTCCCCGCGTCGACGGGCAGGGTGACACCAGTGACGTAGCGGGACTCATCCGAAGCGAAGAACAGTACCGCGTTGCTGATGTCCTCCGCGTCCACCCACGGCACGGGCAGCGTGTGGAACATCTGACAGATCGGGGCCATGTCGTCGGGGCCCGGGTTCTCCAAGTCGGGGCGGAACAATTTCCAGGTGCCCTCGTTCATGATCATGCCGGTGCTCACGTGCGTGGGATGTACCGAGTTGACCCGAATCATGTGGTGTCCCAACTCAACTGCGAACGAACGCATAATGCCCACGACACCGTGCTTGGCCGCGACGTAGTTACCGCAGTGCGGATACGCCTTCAACCCGCCGACCGAGCTGGTCAGGATGATCGAGCCACCCTTCTTGCCGGCAATCAGATGCGGCACACCGGCTTTCACCGTTTTCCATACGCCGGACAGGTTCACGTCGATCATTTCCTGCCAGTCGTGTTCGCTGCACTGGTCCAAGGTGTCCCCGCCGTTGCCGATGCCGGCGTTGGCGACGATGATGTCCAACCGGCCCAGCTGCTCGACGCCGGCGTCCACTGCGGCCTTGAGCCCCTCGTAGTCCCGCACGTCGACTTCGGCCGTGAAGATCCGCCGGTTGAGGCCTTTGACCAGATCGGCGGTCTCGGCCAGATCCTCCGGCGTGGCCGCCGGGATCGGGCTGGTCTCCACCACCCGCTTGCAGACGTCGATGGCGATGATGTCGGCGCCCTCCTGCGCCAACCGCACCGCGTGGCTACGGCCCTGACCCAGCGCAGCCCCGGTGACGAAGGCGACCTTGCCCTCTACCCGTCCAGTCATGACTTACCCCTTTTCTGCGTCGTCGTCAGCCGAGCACGGCCGGCATGGATTCCCAACCCCGAACCGTCGACGTCGGGGAAAGCGTGGCTGCGGAGAGATCGACCTCCCAATCCGGGAAGCGCTTCAAGATTTCCTCGAGCGCGATGCGGCCCTCGAGCCGCGCGAGCGCTGAGCCGAGACAGTAATGGGTGCCGACACTGAACGTGAGGTGCTGGCGCGTTTCCCGGCGGATGTCGAAAACGTCTCCGTCGGGCGGGAATTGGCGGTGGTCACGATTTGCCGCGCCGATCAGCATCATCATGACGCTGCCTTCGGGCACCTTCTGGCCGTAGTACTCCACGTCGCGGGTCACATAGCGCGCCACATGCGGCGCCGGCGGTTCGAAGCGCAGCAGCTCCTCGATAGCCGCCGGTATCAACGCCGGATTCTCGACCAGCGCACGCCGTTGTTCCGGATGCTCGGACAACACCTTGCCGGCCCAGCCGATCAACCGGGTGGTGGTCTCGTTGCCGGCACCCGACACCACGGTGATGTAGGTGAGCAGTTCGTCGCGGCGCATCCGGCGCACGGTGCCGGTCTCGTCCTCGAACTCCGCGTTGAGCAGTTCGGTGGTGAGGTCGTCGGAGGGATGCGCGGCACGCCAGTCGATGTACTGACTGAAGAACTCGCCGCTGAGCATGGCTTCGGCAGAGAACTCCATCGGCTTGCCGGCCTCGGTGCGCATCTGTGCGTTGGCGAAGTCGCGGGCGGCTTCCTGTTCTTCTTCCGGAACCCCCAGCAGCATGCCGATCACCCGCATCGGCATCTGCGCGCCCAGGTCGGCGACGAAGTCGAATCGACCCGTACCGACCAGCGGATCCAAACTGCGCGCGCAGAATTCACGGATCTTGGGTTCCAGGGCGTTGATCTTGCGCGGCGTGAACATGCGGGACAACAACTTGCGGTGGATGTCATGGATCGGCGGATCCTCGAAAATGAGGACGCCCGGCGGCATCTCGATGTTGGCGCGGATGAGCTCGAGAATGGCGCCGCGCGCGGAGCTGAAGGTCTGATAGTCGACGATCGCGTCATCGACGTCGGCGAACCGGCTGAGTGCGTAGAAGTCGTGCTGCTCGTTGTAGTAGAGCGGCGCCTCTTCGCGCAGGCGCCGGAACATCGGATAGGGGTCGGCGTTGAGCCCGACGTCGTACGGATCGAAGTAGACATCGTTGGGAGCGCTGACTGTCACAGGTAACTGCCCTCTCGCCGGAACCGCGCCCCGTTGGCCGGGAGAGCGCGATCGTGCCGCCTGGAAAACTCTGTCACCACCCACCAACGAGTGTCAACGCGGAATCCGTTTCGGCTATTTACCGTTCTTACTATCAGAGAACAACATTCTCGTCCATTTAGCAATGTGCGATATTCGCTCATCGGGTAATGGATCAGTGGAAATCGAGGCCGGCGCGGCCGCAGCCTATTTGCCGGCGAATCCGCGTGAGCAGAAGTCCCAGACCTCGTCGGACGTGATCGGGTGCAGCGTCTCTTCGTCGGTCCCGCCACTGGACTGCGCGATGAACATCACGGTCTGCATGGTCATCGCGGCGGCCCGCTTCGGGTTGACGTCCGCGCGCAGCTTGCCGGCTTCCGCCGCTGCCTCAGTGAGTTCAGTGAGCAAAGCCAGCAGGGGTGCGTGCGCAACCTTGACCTCAGTCGGGTGGGTCACCAGCAAACGCGGCGCAAAGTCGGTGAACAGCGGCCGCCGCGCAGTCGGGTCGGGGCGAGAGGCCTCGTAGAGCAGCTCCACGGCGACCTTGAGGCGCTCGAGTGCGTCGGTGTGGCTCTCCGTCGCGGCGCGGATCTGGTCGGCCGAGCGGCTCAGGGCGTCCTCGAACAGGGCCAGCAACAGCTCGTGTTTGCCGTCAAACTGCAGGTAGAAACTTCGCAGCGACTGCCGGGAGCGGTCCACGACCTCCTGGACAGTGAAGTCGGTGCTGCCCTTCTCGATGATGATGGCCTGCGCGGCATCCAGAAAACGCTGGACGCGCTGCGCCGCGCGCAGTTTCGCGGTCTTGATTGAGCGTTCGACGGCGCGCTGCTTCCACGCCGGCTCTTCGCTGGGGTTTGTCACGGGCGGCTCGGGGGATTGCCGCGCAGGGAGAACATGGTTGGACTGTACCGGAGAACGCCGCGCCATCGCTGTGCTCAACCTCCCCACGGACGGTGTCTAGGAGATTGTAACTTCCTCACGACGAGAATACTATTCTCTTTGACACGTGTTTGGGAAGCAGATTCCAGAGAATAGAACGCGCGTGCGGTTCCAGAGAGGTGAGTGAAGCGCGGTGCAGCTGAGTTTCGATGCCGATGTCGAGGCATTCCGAGCCGAATTCATCGCGTTTCTCGAACAGCACCTACCTGAGGAGGCCGACGCGTTCGAGCGGCCGCGGTCGTGTTCGCACCTGCCCGACTGGGCGGTCCGGTGGCAGCGACTGTTGTTCGACCACGGCTGGCTGTTGCCCGGCAACCCGCCGGAATTCGGCGGGCGCAACGCCTCGTTGCTGCAGCAGTACGTGTGCGCCGAGGAATTGGCCCGGCGGCGGATCTACCGCAGTTTCAACCCCCAGGGTGTCGGGATCATTGCTGCGTCGTTGCTGTCGTTCGGCAGCGACGAGCAGAAGCGGCGTTGGGCGGTGCCGATCCTGCGGGCTGAGATCACCGCATCACTCGGCATGAGCGAGCCCGGCGCGGGCTCGGACCTGGCGTCGCTGAAGACCAGAGCGGTGCTCGACGGTGACCACTTCGTGGTGAACGGGCAGAAGGTCTGGACCTCCGGCGCCCATGACGCCGATGTGTTACTGACCTTCGTACGCACCGATCCGGACGCACCAAAGCACAAGGGCGTCAGCGTGTTACTGATCCCGACGGACACCCCGGGAGTGGTGCGCCGGCCGTTCCCGTCGGTGTGCGATCACGACGACATCGAGTTCAACGAGGTGTTCTTCACCGACGCCCGGGTGCCGGCCGAGAATCTGGTGGGCGAACTCAACGGCGGCTGGCGCGTCGCCACCGGCTCACTGGGCCACGAACGGGCGATGCTCTGGATGGACTACGCCAACCTGTTGGACCAGATGACCGTCGACTACACCCCGACCGGGGTGCTGGAACGGGACTGCTACGCGACGCTGGTGATGGATGCCAGGGCGATGCATCTGCTGGGTTCGGCGGCGACTGCCCGGGCGGCGCGCGGCGAGGAGGACGTGCCTGCGCAGTCGGTACTGAAACTGTTGGGTTCAGAAGCCCTGCAACGTGCTTCGGAGGATGCGCTGAACGCTGCCGGCGCCGACGGTCTGGTGCATCCCGCGGTCACCGCGCCGTTTGCGCCGCTGGACCTCGACGCCCACAGCGGAAGCTGGTTCGACCGTTACGCCCGCAGCTTTGCCGGCACCATCGCCGGCGGGACGTCGGAGATTCAGCGCAACATCATCGCCCAGCGGATTCTGGGTCTGCCGCGCAATTAGCTTGCGCCCGTGGGATTGTCACAGCTGCGCCAGGCGCGGCGCCGAGCCTCGTTCGCGCAGGATCGCGCCGGCTTCGCGGGTGAGATCCCGCGAGCTGCCCAGCAATCCGTCGAAGAGCAACGCGCGCTTGATGTGTCGGTGTAATTCGTGCTCAGCGGTGAACCCGATCCCGCCGAGCACCTGCTGACAATGGCGGGCGGCGGTCAACGCCGCCTGGCCGGCAGCGGCTTTGGCCAGCAGACTGGCCAGATCGTCGGGCTGTTCCGTGGCAAGCGTCAAGGTGGCTTCGGCGCCCTCGACGGCGACGAGCGTCTCGGCGAGCCGGTGCCGTATCGCCTGGAAAGAGGCGATGGGACGGCCGAATTGGACGCGGTCCAGCGCATGCCGGCGGGCCAGCGACAGCATCGCCCGCCCGGCGCCGACGAGCCACCAGCCCAGTGCCCGTCGGCCCGCTGCCAGCGCGCCCGCGGACAGCGGATCGCCGGCCGCGGTCCGGTGGATCGGAATCTCGTCGTCCAATGCCGAGCCGGGCTGATCGCCGCGTTCCCAGATCACCCAGGAACCGCCGGAGTACGGCAACGGCACGGTCGCGCCGCCGGTCTGCCCTTCGGCCCGCAGGATGACGTCGTTGAGAACTGCGGCGTGTGCTCCGGTTTCGCCGAGCAATCGGAAGACCAGAGGTATTGCCGCACCAGGGATCTCGTCGAGCATATCGAGCCAGCCCAGGTCAGCCAGTGCGGCGTCGAGACGGGCACCGGAGCATCGGGCCATCGCCGTTTGCAGCGAGTCGGCGATCAGCTGCAGTTCTTCGGGATCGGTCACCGTCACTCCTTGCCGAGATCGAGCAACCGGCGGGCGATGATGTTGCGTTGGATCTCGGCGGTTCCGCCGTAGATGCTGGCTGCGCGCGAGTACAGGTACTCCGGGCGCCAGGGGGTGTCGTCGAGTTCGAGTCGGCCGGGCAGCAGGTCGTGCACGGTATCGTAGAGCTTCTGCTCGGCACCGGCCAGCAGCACCTTGTCGATCGAGGTGTCCGGACCCAGCCGGGCGCCGGCGGCCAGCCGGTGCTGAGTGGCGCGGGACCGGCAGCGCAGTGTGTGCAGCGCGAGATATGCTGCGCCCAAGGCGGACTCGTCGGGTTCGGTCACGTCGGCGATGAGCTGGTCGAAGCGCGAGTACAGATAGGCGATGCGTTGCCAGAAGCACGTCGAGCGCTCATAGGGCAACAAATCCATCGCCAGGCGCCAGCCGTCCCCCGGCTTGCCCAGCATGCGGTTGGACGGGATCACGACGTCGTCGTAATAGACCTCGCAGAACTCGTCGACGCCGTGCATGGTGCGTAGCGGGCGAACGGTGATGCCGGGCGTGTCCATATCGACGAAGAACGCGGTGATCCCGTCATGGCCGGGCGCGGTGCGGGTGAGCACTATGCACCGGGTGGAGTACTGAGCGAAACTGGTCCAGACCTTCTGGCCGTTGACGATCCAATTCTCCCCGTCCTGGACCGCCCGGGTGGACAGTGACGCCAGATCGCTGCCCGATCCCGGCTCGGAGAAACCCTGACACCACTGTTCACGACCGCTGAGCAGTAATGGCACCATTTCCGCGGCGAGTTCGGTTGTCGCGTAATCGATCATCGTGGGTGCGAGCACTTCGAGCATCGAATAGGGGCCGGGTTCGGCCAGCCGCCGTCCCACTACTTCCTCGCCGACCACCGCACGCAGCAGCGCCGGCCCGCCCAGGCCGCCGACCTCGACCGGCCAGCCGTAGCGCATCCAGCCCGCTTCGTAGAGCGCCTCGCTGACCCGCGCGAACTGGCGCATGTGGCCCTGCAGCGAATGATCGGGCCCGGGCGTCAGGTCATGGGCGTCGAGCCACGCGCACAGGTCGGCGCGAAACTGCTCGACGGTGACGGTGCCCGACGTCACGGCGCCGGACGACCCACGGCGTGCGGACGACCGTGGTCGTGCACCCCGCTGCGCCGAATGAACGTCATGGCACGGGTTTTCAGCCGCCACCCGTCGGCGGTGCGCAGGTAGGTGTCACGGTAGTAGCCGATGCGCATGTCGTGGGCGGAGTGTTCGATGAAGCACAGCGGTTGGGTACCGGTGGCCTCGTCGCCGTCGAGGTCCACCAGCGCGGTCCCGGTCATGAACAGGCCCTTGGGCGCGGCGGCCACCAGCTCCGGAAACCGGTCCAGGGTGTAGGTGTCGCCGAACGCGCTGTAGGTGCCGTCGGGAGTGAACACGCCGATCAGCCCGTCGATGTCGCCCTGAGTGATGGTCACCGCGTAGCGGGCGAGCAACTGCTGGATCTCGACCAGATCGTCAGTTCTGGTTGGCATAAACCTTGCCGCCTTTCATCACAAAGCCCACGTTGCGGGTAACGGTGATGTCGTCCAACGGGTTTCCCGGCACCGCGATGACGTCGGCGAGCATACCCTCGGCCAGCCGGCCCAGTTCAGTGGAGTTGATCAGTTCCGCCGCGGTCACCGTGGCCGCCCGCAGCACCGCCACCGGCGGCAAGCCCCACTCCACCAGGGTGACCAGCTCATCGGCGTTGCGGCCGTGCGGTATTGCCGGCGCGTCGGTGCCGACCGCGATCTTCACCCCGGCCTGGTAGGCGGCCAGAATCGAGGTCTTCGCCTTCGGGAACATCTCGGCGGCCTTGTCCTGTAACTCTTTCGGAGCGTGTGAGACGTCCATCGCGTCGGCGAGCCTGCGGGTGGTCACCAGGAACCGATCGTTGTCGACCAGCATCTGAATCGCCTCGTCGTCCATCAGAAAGCCGTGTTCGATGCAGTCGATACCACATGCCACCGCATGCTTGACCGCTTCGGCTCCGTGCGTGTGCGCTGCGACGCGCAACCCCCGCCGGTGCGCCTCGTCGACGATCGCGCGCAGTTCCTCATCCGAATAGTGTTGTGCGCCAGCTTCACCGGTCAACGACATCACGCCACCGGAAACACACACCTTGATCAGCTGGGCGCCGTGTTTGATCTGGTAGCGCACCGCTTTGCGGATCTCGTCGACCCCGTTGGCGATGCCCTCTTCGACGGTGAGCTCGAGTGCGCCCGGCATGAATGCGGCGAACATGGTCGGATCCAGGTGACCGCCGGTGGGGGTGATCGCATGCCCGGCAGGCACAATGCGCGGTCCGTCGATCCAGCCCGCGTCGATCGCCTTGCCCAGCGCGACGTCGAGCAGGTAACCACCGGTCTTGACGAACAGCCCGAGGTTGCGCACGGTGGTGAACCCGGCACGCAGGGTGCGGCGGGCGTTGCCGACCGCGCGCAGCACGCGGGTCGGCGGGTCGTCCTGCACCTGGGACAGTCCCGGCTTCTCGCCGCGCCCGCCCATCAGCAGATTGACCTCCATGTCCATCAATCCGGGCAACAGGATCTGGTCGCCCAGGTCGATGACCTCAGAGTCCGAGCCTGTGACATCGCCGCCGACATCGACGATGCGGTCGCCGTCGATCCGCAGGATGCCGGGCGAGACGATCTCCCCGGCATCGACGTCGAGCAGTCCCGCCGCTTTGAGCGTGAACTGCGATGAGCCGCGTGCGCGAAGAGCGTCAGGCACCGTTCAGATCACCGGTTCCCGAAGCACTTCCACCCATGCTGCGCCGCTGTCGGGGACCCGCGGTTGCTTCCACGCCTCGATCGGGAAGGACACCATGACCAGCGACTGCATGATGTGCATCAGTGTCTTCGCGTCGTCCGGCAGATCGTCGAGCGGGTACTTGTCGCAGTAGGCGATGACGTCTTCCAGGAGCGGGAAGGCGACGTCGTAGAACTGCTGCATCTCGGCCATCGTCGACGCCAGCCGCTTGGCGTAGCGCTCGGGCTCGGTGGCCAGATCCCAGTCCAGATATGGCTCCAGAGCCGCGAATTCAGACGGTAGCGACATTGTTCTGGTACTCCTTCACGAGATTACCGGTCGTCTTGTGCAGATGACGGATCAAGACTTCCTGGTCGCACAGCAGAAACTCGGTGACCGCCCTGGTGCCGATCATGGTCTGGGTCGCCTCCAGTGTGTTGGCGTCCTGTAATGCGTACTCCTTGAACGTCACCGCGGCCAGCTCCTGGGCCAGGCGTTCCCGCGCGTTGCGCGGCGGGACGAAGTACAGTGATGCCTCGAAGATGTGCTTGTCCACCGCAGTTGGCCAGTAGTGGTAGGTCAGATACCAACCCGGCTCCCAGATCAGCAGCATGAAGTTCGGGTAGAACAGCCACGAGTCGATGCCCCACTGCGGCACCCGCTTCACGTTGACTCCCGGCGGCAGCTCGAGATCCTTGATGATCTCCGGCTTGTCCCATGGACCGAACAATCCGCTACGCAGCACCTGGTCCATCGGCTTGACCATGGACATGTCCGGGGGTGGGGCCTGTCCGCCCCAGGTCGACTGCAGGTTGTGCGGGCCGGCCAACTCGTAGTGCAGCGCCTCGTAGCCGAACTTCTGGATCTTGGCGGCTTCCTCTTTGGTGTACTGCCCCTGGTGCAGGATCGGCGCGTGGTAGAACTCGACGAACGCGTCGATGAACAGCTTCCAGTTGCTGCCGACTTCTGCTCGATAGGAATAGGTTTCGGTCATCTCGCCGAAGGGATAGCCTTCGATGCTCTTGGCCAGCGGTCCGAGATAGTCGATCAGCGGCGCCGCATTGTCGTCGAAGTTGATGAAGATGAAGCCTTCCCAGACCTCGCACCGCACCGGCGCCAGGCCGTACTGGCCCTTGTCGAGGTTGAAGAACTCTTCGGGTTGCTGAACGAAGGTCAGGTCCCCGTCCAGGCTGTAGCGCCAGGCGTGGTACTTGCAGGTGAACTGCCGGCAGGTGCCGGAAGTTTCTTCGTTGGGAAAGTCGTTCCACACCAACTTGTTTCCGCGGTGCCGGCAGACGTTGTGGTACGCCTTGACCGAGCCGTCCTTGGTCTTGACGATGATCACCGACGTGCCGGGGCCGGCCGACGGTAGCTCCCGGGTGAAGTAGCTGCCGGTGCGCGGCAGCCGATTGACCCGTCCGACATTGAGCCACTGCTTCTTGAAGACCGCTTCGCGCTCGGCCTCGAAGAACGCCGGGTCGATCGAGTCGGTGTAGTCGACCGGGTCGGTTCCCAGTTCGGGGTAGTTCTCTGTCCAGCTGCCGGCGGCTGGCTTGGGGAAGTGGGCCACTTTTACCTTCCTAGTGATCTTGTTCGAGCTGAACGCCAAAAGTGTTGAGGGCCATGGCCAGCATGATGTAAGAGCCGACCGTGAAGACGTAGTCCATCCGCTGGCGGTCGTCCATCTGCTCGCCGAGCGCGGCCCAGGTGTGGTCGGACAACTGGGACTGTTCGTCGAGCTCGTCGACCCCGACGAGCACCGCGCGTTCGAAATCATCGAAGTCACTGCCGGCCACCTCGGGTGCCTGCGCCGCCTCGACCTCGGCGTCAGTGACGCCTTCTCGTTTGGCCAGGTTGACGTGGTGGGTCCACTCGTAGGCGCAGTTACGGCGATGTGCGACGCGCAGGATCGCCAGTTCGCGGATGCGCGGCGGCAGGGTGGAGGAGAACAACAGGTGGACGTTGAACTTGAGGAACGCTTTGGTCAGGACCGGATGGTTCACCAGTGTCGACAGCACATTGGAGGCATCCCGCGGATTGCGGCGCTCCGGGGGCAGCATGACGGCCAGTGCCCCTTCGACAGCGTCGTCCCACTGGTCGGCTGGCAACGGCGGCAGACGCATCCCGCAGCGATCCTCTCGGTCGTCTTCTCTCTGAGCGAGAATCATATTCTCATTTACAACCAATAGATTTGCACGAATCGCTCGGTTGGTCAATCCTGGCGCGGACGCAATCGTGCTGCTTCGCGCCGGCCGGGCCGGGCCGGTTCCGGCTGTCGGGGTAGCCATGCTGCTGATTTACCTAGCCGCCACCACTGGGACGGGACTGCAGAGCGCCGATGCGCCTATGCTGGATGTTGATTCTCGCTTCGCGAGAAGCTAGTTTTCAAGCTATAGAGAGCTTGGCGCATGTGTGGCTCGTTGATGCCAGCCTGGGGGCCGCGCGTTCGTGTGAGATCCGAGCGAACGATGAGAAGGGTTGAAAGAGCCATGAACAAAGAGGACATGATCCTGATCAGTGTGGACGACCACACCGTCGAGCCGCCTGACATGTTCAAGAACCACCTCTCGAAGAAATACATCGACGACGCGCCGCGCCTGGTGCACAACGCCGACGGTTCGGACATGTGGAAGTTCCGTGACACGGTGATCCCGAACGTGGCCCTCAACGCCGTGGCCGGACGGCCCAAGGAGGAGTACGGCATCGAGCCGACCGGCCTCGACGAGATCCGGCCGGGTTGTTACAACGTCGACGAGCGCATCAAGGACATGAACGCGGGCGGCATCCTGGCCTCCATCTGCTTCCCATCCTTCCCCGGTTTCGCCGGGCGGCTGTTCGCCACCGACGACCACGACTTCTCCATCGCGCTGGTACAGGCCTACAACGATTGGCACATCGACGAGTGGTGTGGTGCCTACCCCGCGCGGTTCATTCCGATGGCGATCCCGGTGATCTGGGATGCCGAGGCGTGTGCCGCTGAGGTGCGCCGCGTCGCCAAGAAAGGCGTGCACGCGCTGACCTTCACCGAGAATCCGGCCGCGATGGGCTATCCCAGCTTCCACAACGAGTACTGGAACCCGCTGTGGGAAGCGTTGTGCGACACCGACACCGTGATGAACGTGCACATCGGGTCGTCGGGCCGGCTGGCCATCACCGCGCCGGATGCCCCGATGGACGTGATGATCACGCTGCAGCCGATGAACATCGTGCAAGCCGCCGCTGACCTGTTGTGGTCGCGCCCGATCAAGGAGTACCCCGACCTCAAGATCGCGCTGTCCGAGGGCGGGACGGGTTGGATTCCGTATTTCCTGGAGCGTGCCGACCGCACCTACGAGATGCACTCCACCTGGACGCACCAGGACTTCAAGGGCAAGCTGCCCAGCGATGTGTTCCGTGACCACTTCCTGACCTGCTTCATCAGCGACAAGGTCGGGGTGGCGCTGCGCAACATGATCGGCATCGACAACATCTGTTGGGAAGCCGACTACCCGCACAGCGACTCGATGTGGCCCGGTGCGCCGGAAGAGTTGTGGGATGTGTTGTCTCTCAACGATGTTCCGGACGACGAGATCAACAAGATGACGCATGAGAACGCCATGCGCTGGTACTCGTTCGACCCGTTCACACACATTTCGCGCGAGCAGGCGACAGTCGGTGCCCTGCGTAAAGCCGCTGAAGGCCACGACGTGTCGATCAAAGCGGCCGGCCACGACAAGGACAGCCGGGGCGGCTCCTCGTTTGCGGATTTCGCGGCGAACGCCAAAGCCCTCACCGGCAACAAGGACTGAGCCCCGGTTTTCCCGCGAGCAGACGCAGAATCGCACTGCGTGAGCAGCGATCGTGCGATTCTGCGTCTGCTCGCGCTGAAAGGAGGTGCCCATGGATGGCATGAATTTCGAGCTCACCGAGGACCAGGAGCTGATCCGGCGGTCGGTCGCGGAACTGGCACGCAAGTTCGACGACCAGTACTGGATGGAAAAAGACCAGGCACACGAGTTTCCGCACGAGTTCTACCGCGCCATAGCCGACGGCGGCTGGCTCGGGATGACGATCCCGACCGAATACGGCGGCCACGGCCTGGGCATCACCGAAGCCACCATCCTGCTCGAAGAAGTCGCCAAGTCCGGCGGTGCGATGAACGCCGCCAGCGCGATCCACCTGTCGATCTTCGGCATGCAACCCGTCGTGGTGCACGGCTCCGAAGAGCAGAAGCAACGCATGTTGCCGGCGGTGGCCACCGGTGAGGTGCACGTCTGCTTCGGGGTGACCGAACCAGGCGCCGGCCTTGACACGTCACGCATCACCACGTTCGCCAAACGCGACGGCGATCGGTACGTGGTCAACGGTCGCAAGGTGTGGATCTCCAAAGCGATGGAATCCGACAAGATTCTGCTGCTGACCCGCACCCAGAGCTATGACGAGGTCATTAAGAAGACCGACGGCATGACGTTGTTCCTGACCGACCTGGATCGCAGCCGCGTCGACGTCCGGCCGATCAAGAAGATGGGCCGCAACGCCGTCAGCTCCAACGAGCTGTTCATCGACAATCTGGAAATTCCCGTCGAGGACCGAATCGGCGAGGAAGGCAACGGTTTTCAGTACATCCTGGACGGACTCAACCCGGAGCGGATGCTGATCGCCGCCGAGGCGCTCGGGATCGGCCGCGTCGCTCTGGAGAAGGCGGTCAAGTACGGCAACGAGCGTGAGGTGTTCGGCCGGCCCATCGGCATGAACCAGGGCCTGCAGTTCCCGTTGGCCGACTCGCTGGCCCGGCTGGACGCCGCCGAGCTGATGCTGCGCAAGGCCACCTGGCTCTATGACAACGGCAAACCCTGTGGGCGCGAAGCCAATACGGCCAAATACCTGTGCGCCGACGCCGGCTTCACCGCCGCCGACCGGGCGCTGCAGACCCACGGTGGCATGGGTTACGCCGAGGAGTACCACGTCACCCGGTACTTCCGCGAGGCGCGACTGATGAAGATCGCGCCGGTCAGCCAGGAGATGATCCTGAACTTCCTCGGTTCCCACGTGCTGAAGCTGCCGCGCAGCTACTAGGCTCGGCCCTCATCGGAAGACGGGAGCCAGGAATGCGCGACACAGTCATCGTCGAGGCAGTGCGCACCGCGGTCGGAAGACGCAACGGCGGATTGTCCGGGATACACGCCGCCGATCTGTCCGCCGTCGTGCTCGACGAACTGCTCGAACGCACCGGCGTCAGTCCCGAGATCGTCGACGACGTGATCTGGGGTTGCGTCTCGCAGGTCGGCGATCAGTCCAGCAACATCGGCCGCTACGCGGTGCTGGCCGCGGGTTGGCCGGAAACCATCCCCGGCACCACGGTCAACCGGGCCTGCGGGTCCAGCCAGCAGGCTCTCGACTTCGCGGTGCAGGCGG
This sequence comes from Mycobacterium sp. NGS29, assembly GCF_059812965.1. Lineage (NCBI taxonomy): Bacteria > Bacillati > Actinomycetota > Actinomycetes > Mycobacteriales > Mycobacteriaceae > Mycobacterium > Mycobacterium sp. NGS29. The sequence continues at coordinate 309,660 of NZ_JCALDR010000005.1, read as the reverse complement.
TGATGTCCGGGCAACAGGACGTCGTGGTGGCCGGCGGTGTCGAGGTCATGAGTCGCGTTCCGCTCGGCTCGGCCCGCGCCACCGGTATGCCGTACGGCCCCAAAGTTCTTGCGCGCTACGACGATTTCTCTTTCAACCAAGGGTTGTCGGCAGAGCTGATCGCCGAGAAGTGGGGATTTTCCCGCGCCCGGCTGGACGAGTATTCAGCCCTGTCCCACGAGCGTGCCGCCGCCGCGCAGGACGGCAATGCGTTCACCGAACAGATCGTGCCGGTGTTCACCGAGGATTCCGTCGTGCACGAGGACGAGGGCATCCGGCGGGGCACCACGGTGGAGAAACTGGCCGGGTTGAAGCCGGCCTTCACCGAGGACGGGGTGATCCATGCCGGGAACTCCTCGCAGATATCCGACGGCGCGGCCGCGCTGCTGATCACCACCGCCGAACTGGCGCTGGAACTGGGTCTGACGCCGATCGTGCGCTACCGCGCCGGTGCCGTCACGGGAGCCGACCCGGTGCTGATGCTGACCGGACCGATTCCGGCGACGGAGAAGGTGCTGGCCAAGTCCGGCGTTCGACTCGATGAGGTGGGCGTCTTCGAGGTCAACGAGGCCTTCGCGCCGGTGCCGCTGGCCTGGCTGGCCGAGACCGGTGCCGACCCGGCGCTGCTGAATCCGTTGGGTGGTGCGATCGCGCTGGGGCACCCGCTCGGCGCCTCGGGCGCGGTGCTGATGACGCGCATGGTTCATCACATGCGTGACAACGGGATCCGCTTCGGGTTGCAGACCATGTGCGAAGGCGGCGGCACGGCCAACGCGACGCTCGTCGAACTGGTCAACTGAATTCGGCTGGGCCGCGCCTCTTGTCAGCGCAGCCAAACCAACCTACTGTGTGTTCGGTAGGTTTCTGTCCGCAGCCCGGTTGAGGAGACCAGTGCCTGAGGCACGCCCGTATGAAACGCTGCTCGCCAAAGGCGAGGACCGCAAACAGCGGATCCTTGCGGTGGCGCAGCGGCTGTTGTCGCGTAACGGCTGGCGCGCCACGACGCTGGCCCAGATTGCCCGTGAAGCCGGGGTGTCTTCCGCCGGACTACTGCACCACTTCGAATCCAAAGAGCAGTTGCTGCATGCGGTGCTGGACGCACGTGACCTCGACGACGACACCCATTCCGACCGCGGCGGCGATCTGCTCGGCGAGATCGCTCAGGTCGCCGACCGGTTCAACCGGGCGCCCGAACTGTTGGGCACTTTCACCGTGCTCCTGGTGGAGAACATCGACCCCGACGCGCCGTTGCACGACCGTCTGGTCACCCGGCAACGGGACGCCACCGAAATCGTCGCCGCCGCCATCCGGCGAGGTCAGGCGGCTGGTCGCTATCGCGCCGACATAGACCCTGACGTCAAGGCGGTGGAAATCCTCGCCTTCACCCACGGAATGGAAATGACATGGTTGCTGGACCCTTCGATACCGCTGACCGAGGTTTTCAAGGAGTACGCAGAGGCGCTGGCGCGCGACTTTTCCCCGTGCAGGACGACGCCGAACCCGACATGAGGTACCGCCTCGACGTCGTCGCCTCCAGCGTTGCCGACGTGGTGACGTTCGCCGGCGGGTGGCTCTTCGATCGGTCGATGGCGGGCTGGGACGTCACCGTGCTGCTCACCGATCATCCCGACGACCGGCCGCTGCACATACTCGGCGCCAAGACGCTGGACCTGGAATCCGCTCTGACTTCCGTCGGGACGCGACCCCGCCCGCAGGCCCTGGCCGCCGCGGCGGACCTGTTGGGTTCCGACCCGCGAGTACGGACCGGCGTGTTGCAGGCCCTCGACCACGGCGTCACCGAGGTCACGCTGTGGGGCAAGACCTGGCCGGTGGAGCTGGACGACAGTGTCGGGCTGGTCGAGCACCGGCTGAGTATGGCGGCCCAGACCTTCAAGGCGCGGGCACTGGCGGCGGCGGGTCTGGCGGGGGCCACCTTCGGTGTCGCCGAGCGCTTCCGCAGCGGCGTGCTGTCTGCCCCGTCGGTAGCGGCCGACCTGGTGCCCGCCGGCTAGTTCCGCCGGTGGGCGCGCGCATTGACGACGTAGCGGCCCTGTGGAAATGTAATACTCAGATGTGAGAGGCACGTTCTCGTTTACCGAGATCAGATGGAGCAAGAAATGGCGCAGGACGTCACCGAGTTGGATTTCTTCCGCGACAAACAACTCGTTGCGGACCCCTACCCGTATTACGAAGCGCTTCGCCGGCAATGTCCGGTGGCCCGCGAAGACCACCACGGCGTCATGATGGTGACCGGTTGGGAGGAGGCCTGCGCGGTATTGAACGACGCCGACACCTGGTCCTCGTGCAACTCGGTGACGGGTCCCTTTCCCGGCTTCCCGGTCCCCATCGAAGGCGACGACATCACCGATCTGATCGTGCAGCACCGCGACAAGCTGCCGTTCAGCGATCAGCTGCCGACGCTGGATCCCCCCACGCACACCAACCACCGCTCGCTGCTGATGCGGCTGATCACCCCGAAGCGCCTCAAGGAGAACGAGGACGCGATGTGGTCGCTCGCCGACCAGGTTCTCGACGACTTCCTGGCGCCCGGCGAAGGGGACTGGATCAAGGGTTTCGCGGGGCCGTTCACCCTGCTGGTGATCGCCGACCTGCTGGGTGTGCCGATGGAGGACCGCGACAAGTTCATCAAAGGCATCCGGCAGAACTCCGGCGGCGGCATCGGCGGAACGGGCAAAGAAGCGTTGGCCCACAGCCCGCTGGAATTCCTGTACGGTCTGTTCTCCGACTACGTCCGAGACCGCCGGGAGAATCCCCGCGACGACGTATTGACCGGTCTGGCCACCGCCACCTATCCCGACGGGACGACTCCCGAGGTCGAAGACGTGGCGCGCGTCGCCAGCAACGTCTTCTCGGCCGGACAGGAGACCACCGTACGGCTGCTCGGCGCGTCCCTACAGACGCTCGCCGAGCGCCCCGACATCCAGACACAACTGCGCAAGGACCGGAGTCTGATTCCCAACTTCATCGAGGAATCGTTGCGGCACGAGAGTCCGGTCAAAGGCGACTTCCGGCTGAATCGGGTGCCCGCCAGTGTGGGTGGAGTCGACCTGCCCGCCGGTACCACCGTGATGGTGGTGCAGGCCGCCGCGAACCGTGATCCGCGCCGGTTCGACGAGCCTGCCACCTTCGATCCGAGCCGCAAGAACGCCCGTCAGCACATCGCGTTCGGGCGGGGCATCCACAGCTGTCCCGGCGCACCGCTGGCGCGAGCCGAAACCCGGGTGGCGATCGAACGACTCCTCGATCGGACGTCGGAGGTCAGAGTCAGCGAGCGGGTGCACGGCCCGGCCGAGGACCGTCGCTACCAATATGTTCCGACTTTCATTCTGCGCGGGTTGACCGAGCTGCATCTGGAGTTCACGCCGGCATGAAAGTCTGGGTCGACGACGAGTGGTGCCGTGGTCACGGCATGTGTCTGACGCTGTGCTCGGAGGTTTTCAGCATCACCGAAGACGGTTACGCGGTGGCAATAGATTCCGACGTACCAACGGAATTCGAGGCCGCCACCAGGGAAGCCATCGAATGTTGTCCCGAACAGGCGATCAAAGAGCGCTAAGGAGATTCGCGAATGTCCAACGGCCGCAAAGGGTATGTGATCCTCACCGAGGCCATCAAGGATCCCGAAGGCATGAAGGCCTACGGCAAGGCCGCCGGTGCGGCCATGGGTGGTGTGCGGGTTCTTGCGGTGGACACCTCGCCCACCGTCCTCGAGGGTGACTGGCACGGGGACCAGACCGTGGTGCTGGAATTCGAATCGGTGGACGCCGCCCGCGCCTGGTACGAATCCGAGGCATACCAGAACGCTGCCAAGCTGCGCCAGGCTGCGGCCGACTGCAACGCGGTCATCCTCGCCGGCTTCTGACGCCCGGCCCGCGATTGCGTTCCAGCTTGGGAGTTCACTCCTCGAGCGAGATCGCCTGTCTCGGGCACTGCCGGACGGCGTCGCGGACCTGCTCTTCGATATCTGGCGTGACCTCGGTCCGGTGCACCGTCAGCATGTCGTCATCGCCGAGTTCGAATACCTCGGGGATGATGCCCATACACACGCCGTTGCTTTCGCACAGATCCCAGTCCACTTCGATTCTCATCGCAACACCCGCACCGGAACGTTCTTCCAACCTGCGACATTCTGCATCTGGACCCGGTTGCAGTTGTCCCAGTCCACCTCGTAGCGGGGCATGAAATCCAGCAGCTTGTCCAGCGCGATCGCGCTTTCCATCCGGGCCAGGGCGGCGCCCAGACAACTGTGGATGCCGTAGCCGAAGGACAGGTTCAGTGCCTCGTGTCGGTCCCGGTCGATGTTGAAGGTGTCCGGGTCGGTCCAGACGTCGGGGTCGCGATTGGCCGCACCGTTGATCAGGAACACCGGTTTCATCGCCGGGATCGTGACCCCGTGCAGCTCAACATCTTTGACCGAGCAACGGACCTGATACTGCGACGGCGCCTCGTAGCGCAACAGCTCCTCGACCGCCGCCGGGATCTTGCTGCGGTCGTCGAGCAGTTTCTGCCATTCGCCCGGGAACCGCGCGAACACCACCGGCGCGTTGCCGATCAGCTTGGTGACGGTCTCAGCACCGGCACCACCCAATAATGTTGCGAATCCTGCGATTTCGATGTCGTCCAGTTTGGTCTTCTGACCGTCTTCGCGTTCGATCTCGGCCTCGATGAGCTTGGTGAACAGGTCGTCCTGCGGCTTCACCCGGCGTTCCTGCAGGAGTCCGTAGTACAGGGTCCCGGTTTCGATGTTGGCTTGGATGCCTTTCTCGCCGGCCTCGACCTGTCCGGGCTCGCGGTGCAGGGACTCGTCGATCAGAAAACGGATCCGTTGAGCGTGCTCTTCGGGCACCCCGAGCATCGTGGTGATCACCTCGACCGGGAACGGGCCGGACAGTTCCTGCACCACGTCGAAGTTGTCCGGATCTACCTTGGACAGGTACTTGTCGATCTTCGCGCCGACCATCTCTCGCTGCGATTGGATGGCGCGCGGCGTGAACACCTTGTTGAGCAGGCTGCGCATGTGCCGGTGGTCCGGCGGGTCCATGAAAATGATCGACTTCTGCTCCGGCGGCTTGCCAGTGCGCACCATCGACAGGTCGATGCCGAAGGCCGAGGAGTAAGTCTCGAAGTTCTTCAGCCCGGCCGCCACATCCGCATGCCGGGTCAGCGCGTAGAAGTCGTATTCCTCGCTGTAGTAGACCGGCGCTTCCTGTTGCATCCGTTTGTAGGTGTCCCAGGCGCCGTTGAAGAAGTCCTGCGAGAACGGGTCGAAAATGACCGTCGATGTCGTCAATGGAGGCTCCTTGCTGCTGAGCTGCGGACTGAAGCCATTACAGCTGAACGCCCGACTGTAACGTCAACGGTAGCGGCTTCCGGGCTGGTCGGGAAGGGAAATCTGGTTTCATCTCGGGGCATCCATCAGGCTCAGTGCGGCGTCGGCCGCCGCCAGTGCGGCGCCACCGGACGCCGAGGCGCGCTCGGCGAGGTCCACCAGCAGTCGCACGTCCTTCTGCAGTAGCGGGCCGGCGAGACCGGCCAGTCGCGCCACGCCGCCCGCCTTAGCAATCGAGCTGAGCGCGAAGCTGTTCCCGCTGCTGCGCGCAACGACGTCAGCCAGCCGTGCCGGGGAGACGCCGAGCGCCTCGGCCAGGGTGAGAGCGGTGGCCGCGGTCCCGACGTTGGCGGTGAACAGCAAGTTGTTGAGCAGCTTGGTGGTCTGCCCCGACCCCAGCTCGCCGAGATGGATGACGGCGTCGGAGTAGCTTTCGAAGACCGCACGGCAGCGCTCGACGACCTCGGTTTCACCGCCGACCATGACCAGCAACCGGCCCTCGCCGGCCGCTGGTCCGCCACCGCTGACCGGCGCATCGATAATCGAGACACCCTGTGCGGCAGCTTTTTCCGCGATGGCGCGGCAGGTGTTGGGGTGCACGGTGCTGTGCACTGCGATCACGCCGCCCGATTGCAACCCGGCCAGCACGCCGAGCTCGCCGAAGGTCAGTTCCTCGACGTCGGAGTCACCGACCACGCACAGGCAGACCAGGTCACTGGCGGCGGCGAGTTCGGCCGGCGACCCGGCCACCCGCGCCGGGGTGTCCGCGAAGGACTCGAGGGTCGCTGCCCGGCGGGCCCACAGCGTCGTGGGGAAGCCGCTGTCGACGATCCGGCGCGCCATCGGAGCGCCCTGGCTGCCCAACCCGATGAACCCGACGCGCATCAGCCCACCGCCCGGTCGGCGCTACCCGCAATGCAGTGGTCGACGAATGCGAACACCTTGCGGTGGTACTGGGCGGCGGTCAGTCCCAGGCTCAGATTATGCCCTGCTTCAGCGAGCAGTTCGGCTTCGAAAGATGCCGCGGCGCTGAACATCTCAGCGATCTCGGCCAACGCTTCCGGATCGGAGCGGTACACGTTGTCGTACTCACCCAGGCTGAACCTGACCGGCACCCGCACCGCGGGCGCCAGCGTCGGGAAGTAGCGGTGCGGCCAGTTCAGCGCCACGTCCCGCTCGTAGGGCGGAGCGACCGAAGAATTCGTGATGCCGCGCAGAATGTCTGCCGGATACAGCCGCGTCGGTTCCCACAACAGTTCGCGGGTGCCTGGCGGACGTTCCTTGACCTCCGCGGCTTTCATGATCTCCTTGGCGGCGGCGTGGTAGCGCCGGCCGGTGCCGCCGAGTTCGAGGCCGAGCAGTCCGGCGCCACGGTCGTGCGCCGCCATGCGGGTCGCGAGTTCGCAGCCGCCCGAGTGACCCAGCACGAACAACCCCGCCCCGCGGGGTCGCTGACCCAGGATGCGGTCGACGGCACCGTAGGCGAGGTCGACCCGTTGCTCGGGGGTCCGCACGGCGTCCGGATATGCCGCCGAGCTGCCATGCCCCGGCCGGTCGAGCGCAATGACGGTGAAGCCCTGCGCTTCTCCCAGTCGCAGTAACGACAAGTCCGGATGCCCGGGACAGTCGAAGTAGACCGCGCTGGTGCCGCCGCCGTGGATGGCCAGGATCACGGCCTTGGGACTGTCCGCTTCGGCAACGACCGCCGACATGGGTACGCCGTCGACGATCACCACCCGGGGGCGGGGACTCATCCGTCGCTCCGCAACAGGATCACGCCGCTGGGGGTCAACCCGCCGCTGCTGACCACGCCGACGCGGGCGTCGGCAACCTGGCGCTCCCCGGCCTCACCGCGCAATTGGCTGACCGCCTCGTGCAGCAGCCCCATGCCGTGCGTGCGGCCGTGGGACAACTGGCCACCGTGCGTGTTCAACGGGATCTGGCCGTCACGGGCGATGTTCTTGCCGCCGTCCAGGAATTCGCGGGCCTCACCGATCCCGCAGAACCCCAGCGCCTCGATCCAGGACAGGCAGTTCATCGTGAAGCCGTCGTAGAGTTCGGCGACGTCGACGTCGGCCGGCCGTAACGAGGTACGCGTCCACAGGTGCGCCGACTGGCCCAGCACCTGCGGTTCGTGGGTCAGGGTGCTCTGGTCCCAGTCGATGCGCTCGATGATCTGGGTGCCGACGGCCTCCACCAGCACGGGCGGTTTGGCCAGATCGCGGGCGGCGTCGACCGCAGACACGATGACGGCGATGGCGCCGTCGCACGGCACGTCGCAGTCGTAGAGGCCGAACGGCGTGGTGATGGGCCGCGCGTTCAGGTAGTCGTCCATCGTCATCGGCGACCGGTAGACCGCGGTCGGATTGAGTTCGGCGTTGGCGCGCTGATTCAGCGCGATCCAGCCCAGGGTTTCCTTCGTGGTGCCGTACCGGTGGAAGTGCCGCTGGGCGTTGAGCGCCAGCGTGTGAGCGGCCGAGGTGGCGCCGAACGGCCACTGCCAACTGGCGGTGCGGCCGCCGGACGGGACGATCTTGCCCTGCTTCATCTGTTCGTTGAAGGTGGCTTCCCACAGCGTCCGGAAGCACAGCACGTGCCGGGCCAAGCCGCCGGCGACCGCCAGCATTGCCGCGATCACCGATCCGCCGGGTCCGAATGTCTCGATACCGCCGTTGTGCCAGGTCGGCCGAATGCCCAGGGCCGCTTCCAGATTGGTCACTCCGCCTTCGCCGAACCCGCCCAGGTTGCCGCCGCCGGGATAGGTCGACAGGCCGTCGATGTCGTCGAAGCTGAGTCCGGCGTCGGCGATGGCCGCCTCGCACGCCTGCACGGTCAGCGACAGTGCAGGCACCATCAAGCGCCGTCCGATCGGCGACATCCCGATCCCGGTGAGCGCGACCTTGTCCTCGAACTTCTCCGTCGTCAGCATCGGACGGACATACTCGCCAAAACGCTCCGGTGCGATCTCGTCGTCCGGCAGCGCGCCCGGTGCGGCATCGGGGACCGGACGGAACAGCGGCAGCCACACGTCTTCGATCTGCTCGAACACGACCTCGACTACCTGACCCAGTTCGAGTTGCTCGGGATCGGATTCGACGATGTTGGTGGTCAACCGGACCCGCGGGTCCTCGTCGATCGCGACCTGGGCCACCACGTACGGCGCCGGCATCCCCGGCAGGCTGAAGCGGTGGTTGATGGTGAAACCGGCCAGGGTCGCCCTGCCCGAGACTTTGCGTACGCCCATGTCACGGGAGCGGCAGTAGCGGCAGACCGGTGCGGGCGGATGGATCAGCGCCGCGCAGGCACGGCACTCCTGGATCCGCAACGTGTCGTCGGCGCCGGCGGTCCAGAAGAATTCGTTCTCATCAGTGATCTGGGGCAGCGGGCGTCCCGGGGCTGTTGACACGTCACCTCCGCAGGCTGAACGTACCGGTAGGCACGTTATGCGAATTCGAGAATTACGTTATCATCTCCGAGTGTGACGGAGACGCTGGTCCGGGAGACACCGCGGTCCGGCGTCACCATCCTGCGATTCAACCGTCCCGCACGGCTGAACGCGATCAACGCGGCAATGCTGGCCGAGCTCACCGAATCGCTGGGCGACCTGGCCGGCGACACCTCGGTGCACGCCGTCGTGCTCACCGGCGCGGGCCGCGCCTTCTGTTCGGGCATCGATGTGCGCGACTTCGGCACCGGCATTCCCGAACCCGACGATCCGGCCCTCGACCGGCTGAGATTTCAAGAGGCCATGGCCGCGATACCGCAGGCCATCCGTGATCTGCCGCAGCCGGTGATCGCGGCCGTCAACGGGCCCTGCGTCGGTGCCGGATTGGCCATCACATTGGCCGCGGACATCCGAATCTGTTCGACGGCAGCGTCATTCGGAAACGCGGCGATTCTGCTGGGCCTGTCGGGTGCGGAGATGGGCATGAGTTACCACCTGCCGCGGGTGGTCGGTGCCAGCGTCGCCGCGGACTGGATGCTGACCGGCCGGACGGTGTCCGCGGCCGAGGCGGATCGCCGCGGATTGGTGAGTCAACTGCTGGAGCCGCAGGCGCTAGTGGACCGCGCGGTGGAGCTGGCCGGGCATATCGCCGATCTGCCGGCTCTGGCGACCCAGCTCACCAAACGGACACTGCACGTGAACACCGACGCCGCGGGCCTGGCGCCGGCAATCGAACTGGAGAACCGCAACCAGGTGCTGACGCACGCCACCGACGAAGCCGCCGCGTTGCGTCAGAAGTGGTCGCGATGAGCGCGTCTCACAGTGACTCTGCAGCCGCGGCGCGAATTTTGCCGCCGATATTGCGCCCTGAGCGCAGACTCAACGTCGAGGGAGAGGAATCGGCAAATGGCGTGGGACTTCTCGACTGATCCGCAGTGGGCGGAGCAACTCGACTGGGTGGCGGATTTCGTCCGCTCGGAGTGTGAGCCGGTCGATCTGTTGGTCAAGGAGTCGCACGACCTCAACGACCCGGTGCGTCAGGCGCTGATTCCGCCGCTGCAGCGCATCGTCAAGGAACGCGGGCTGTGGGCCACCCACCTCGGGCCGCATCTGGGCGGACCGGGCTACGGACAGCTGAAACTGGCCCTGCTCAACGAGATCCTCGGCCGCTCCGAATGCGCGCCGATCGTATTCGGTTCCCAGGCACCCGATTCGGGCAACAGCGAGATCCTGGCCCACTACGGCACACCCGAGCTGAAGAAGCGCTATCTCGAGCCGTTGCTGGACAACCGGATCGTGTCCTGCTTCTCCATGACCGAACCGCAGGGCGGCGCGGACCCGAAGGTCTTCACCACCTCGGCCGTCCAGGACGGCGACAGCTGGATCATCAACGGGGAGAAATGGTTCTCGTCCTTCGCATCGATGGCGTCGTTCCTGATCGTGATGGCCGTGACGGACCCCGAAGCCGCTCCCTACCAACAGCACTCGATGTTCGTGGTACCGGCCGAGACGCCGGGGATCAACGTCCAGCGCGACGTGGGTCTGGGCTATCAGCCCCTCGGCGGTGGCCGGGAAGGCTATGTGCGCTACGACAACGTGCGGGTTCCTGCCGACCAGATGCTCGGTCCGCGGGGCGGCGCCTTCGTGGTCGCCCAAACCAGGCTGGGCGGTGGACGCATCCACCACGCGATGCGCACGGTCGGTCTGGTGCGCCGCATCTTCGACATGCTCTGTGAGCGTGCGGTTTCCCGCTACACACAAGGGGACATGCTGGGCAACAAGCAGTTGGTGCAGGAGATGATCGCCGACTCGTGGATGGAGATCGAGGCGTTCCGGCTACTCACCCTGCAGACGGCGTGGAAGATCGACCAGCACAACGACTACAAGGCTGTCCGGGCCGATATCTCGGCGGTCAAGGCGATGATGCAGAAGGTCCTGCACGACGTGTCGGCCCGCGCGCTGCAGGTGCACGGCTCGCTCGGTACGACGCACGAGATGCCCTTCGTGCAACACCTGGTGGAGTCGTTCGTACTCGGCCTGGCCGACGGACCGACCGAGGTGCACAAGACGGTGTTGGCCCGTCTGCTGCTCAAGGACTACCAGCCCGCCCCGGACCTGTTCCCGTCCGAGCACCTGCTGCGGCTGCGCGCGGCCGCCGAGCGGAAATTCGCCACCCAGTTGGCGGGTATCACCCTAACCCAGTAGCTCCCCAGCGCGAATCAACAAGTGCGGCAGCACCTTTGCCATCGCCGCTACGTCGGCGGCAGGCACTGGCCGTCGCCGGTTGTGTTTGACGATCAACGACCAGGTCGCCACGGACTTGAAACAGGCCAGCGCCTGGAACCAGTCGAGGTCGGGCACCGGAACTCCCAGTGCCGTTCGGTAGGTGGAGGCCAGTTCCGTCGGATTCGGTGTCATGCCCAGGTAGCGGGTGGCACGCCGATAGGTCCGCGGGTCGCTGTTGATCAGGAACCACCCGACATCGACGCGTGGATCGCCCACCGACCAGATCTCCCAGTCGATCACGGCGGTGATGTCGGCGCCGACGGCGAGCAGGTTGCCGAGTCGAAAGTCGCCGTGCACCAACGCGGGACCCAGCGGCGCGGGCACCGATTCTGCCAGCGCGTCGGCGACATCGCGCCATCCCGGCGCCAGTGCGGGTTCCACCGTCTGCAGGGCGCGACACCAGCGTTCGACTTCGGCGCCGGCGCTGCTGACCGGCTCGTCGCCCAATCCGACGGCAGAGTGGTCAACCCGGTGCAGCTGCGCCAGCATTTCGGCAGCACTCCGATAGCGTTGTGGCACAGCGCTGTCGACTGCAGCCCCCACGTCGTACAACGGCTCGACGGAACTGCCGTCGACCCACGACATCACAAACAGCGGCGGCACCAGCGGTGGGTCACCCGGATCCTCGAACAATACGTCGGGGACGGGAAGCGGGGTGGAGTGGAGCGCTTCGATGACGCGCGCCTGACGAAGCACGTCGCGATGTCGGGTGGGTGCCAGACCGGCGGGGGCGACCTTGACCACCACCGGGCGATCCGCCGTCTGCCCGACGTAGGTCAGGCTGGAGGCGCCCCCCGACAACGGGCGCAGCCCCTCGACGTCGGGCAGTCGACTGCGCACCGTATCGAGCGGATCGGTCAGCTCAGCCACCCGATTTCGCGGAGGAAGGTCTGGGTGTGCGCGATGCGGCCGGTCATCGACGCGGGGTCGCCTGTGCACAGTTCGAGCGCGGTCTGGGTGATCAGGCCGATGTCCTCGGTGTCGGCCTTGGCCAGGTCCAGGATGCCCGCACCGGGGGTGGCCACCGGTCGGGACGGCGCAGCGGCGTTGACCGCGATACCGTCGTCGTACAATTCTGCGGCAAGGCTTTTCGTGAGCCGGTTGAGCGCGGCCTTGACGGTGCCGTAGATCCCGAAGCCCGCTCCGCTGTCGAACGCGTCGAAGGGTGGGCCGGGCGGCAGGTCGCCACCGACCGAGGTCACGTTCAACACCCAGCCCCGTCGACGTTGCCGCATCGCCGGTATCGCCAGCTGCGTGAGATGAAGCGGCGCCAGCACATGCATCTCCAGCATGAGTCGCACCCGCCGCTCCGGGAATTCGTCGAGTGGCCGCAGGAAGGTGACCGCCGCGTTGTTCACCAGGATGTCCGGCGCGCCGATACGGTCCACGACTTCGCCGAATAAACGCTCGCGCTCTTCGGTTTTGGACACATCGGCCGGGACCGCAACCGCAGCGCCACCCGCAGCGGTGATCTCGGCGAGGGTTTCTCGCAGCGAGCCTTGGTATTTGGGGTCGGGATCAAGGGTCCGCGCAGTCAGCGCCACGGTGGCCCCTTCGGCGGCCAACCGCAGTGCGATCGCCTTACCCAGACCTCTGCTGGTCCCGGTCACCAGGGCGGTCTGCCCGGCGCACCGTGTCAACGGATGAATCCCCACTCGGCTTCGTTGGACTCGGTCTTGATGCGCGAGGCGGGGTCGTCCTCCTCGTGCAACTCCGGGTGCGGGGTACTCGGCCGGGGGGCCCCGACTTCGGTGATGGCGTGCACCGGGCAGTCCAGCAAAGCCCGCATCACCGCGTCCCGGTCCTGCTGCGGCACCGTGCCGTCGCCGATCAGGCACGCGTATCCCCAGTCATCGAGGGAGAAGTATTCGGGTGCGTGCTTGGCGCACAGACCGAATCCGTCGCAGATGGTGCGGTCCAACCGGATCTTCATCCCTCACACCCCTTCGACCAGGTAGGGACGCTCGGCGCGAAACGCTCCGTGCCGGCAGTCCGGGCAGCTGCCGTCGAGGTGACGGGCGACGTCGTCGGGAAACTGGTCGAGGAGGGAGGCCGCGATGTTGCAGGCGGCGTCCAGCGTCCCGCAGGCACCGCGCGCCCGCAGCACCACCGACCACCGCCGCAGCCGGTCCAGGTCCTCGGTGGCCGCCACCCCGTCGCGCAGAGCGCCTGCGGCAGCGGCCATCGCCGCCGTGCCGTTGAAACAGGAACCGCATTGGCCGGCGTTCTCGCGGTCGAAGTACGCAAGCACCGCGGCCGCGACTGCGACCGGACATTCGTCGGTGATCACCGAGATCGCACCGCAGCCCAGTCCACTGCCGATCCCGCGGATGGTCTCATGGTCCAGAGTGGTCTCCAGCACGCGGTGGTTCAACAGCCCGGCGAAGTAACCACCCATCAGCACCCCACGCAGCTGATCCGGTGAAACCCCGTGTACGGCAAGGAGTTCGGTAAAGGGCAGGCCGTGTGGAAGTTCGTAGAGGCCAGCCGGCCGACCACCCCCGGTGATGGTGGCCAGGAAGGTGCCCGGAGACTGAGCTGTGCCCTGGGAACGGAACTCCGCCGCGCCGTGGGCCTGCAGGTAGGCCAGATTGGCCAGTGTCTCGACATTGCTCACCAGGGTGGGCCGGCCGCCGACGCCGACTTCGAATGGGCGCGGTGGCTTGTCGGTCGGTTTGACGGGTCCCCCGTTGACGGCGTTGACTGCGGCGGTCTCTTCCCCGGCCACGTAACCCGGTGGCACGGACCACACCTCGACGCTGGGCGCGCTGGCATCCAATTCGCTGAGCGCCTCCTCGACGCTGCGCGCTGACTCGGCGTCGGACACATAGACGTAGGCACGCTCGGCCGCGACGATCGCCGCGGCCAGCCGCAGCCCGTCCAGCACGAGGTGCGGCCGGTTACGCAGCAGCCAACGGTCCTTGATCGAAGCCGGTTCCCCTTCTTCGCCATTCGCGATCACTATCGCGCCGCCGGCGATCACCCCGTTGGTGCGTACCGTGCGCAACTTCACCGCCAGGGGGAAGGCCGCGCCACCGCGGCCCAGCAGACCGCTGGCTTCGACCTCGGCCAGCAACTTCTCGGCGTCGCCCAGCGGACGGTAGCCGCCCCGCTCGCGATAGGCCGCCAGGTTCTCCGGGCCGGATCCGGTCAACAGACGCGGCGGGCAACCGGGCCAGACGGCGGTGACGAAGGAGGCGGTCGTCTGAGTCTCCATCAGCTAGCCTCCCACCCGGCCGGATAGGCTTGGCCGCATGCGGACTGCGGTGGTGCGCGTCAATGTCGATCCAACCGGTGTGCTCTCGCCGGCGCGGCTAGCTGAGGGCATGGCGACGCTCCTCGGTCTGGCTCGTGAACTCGGTGCCGATGTGGTGGCCAACGACCTGGCGGCCCGGCCGCCGAGTCGGCGCGAGGTCGAGGTCCTCATCGCCGGCGACGATGGCGAAGGGACCAAAAAAACCGCTATGAACTTGTGCGACAGGGCTTTCGGTGTCACACCGGTGGCGGGCGTGGTCACCTTCGTCAGCCGCGGCACCGACGACGATGCGCACGGGGTGCTGTCCGGGTTCGGGCTGCGTGGCACGGTGCTGCGTGAGCCCGGCGACGAGGGTTACGACATCGTCTATGTGACGTTGCGCGAAACAGACCTCGATCGGGTTCCGGAAAGCCGCATCCACACCGCACTCGAGGCGTCGCTCAACTGTGAGGTCCACATCCGCACCGAGTGAACTCATGTGCTGCCCAGGAATTCGAGGATGGGCGGCGCAGCCAGCACCCAGGTGTCGAACATGTTGAAATGCGTAACCCGGCCCGCCGCACGGTCTTCGGAGGCGCGCTCCCAGGCGTCCTCCGGCCACGGCGGGTCGATCAGTTTGGATCCCTTGATCAGGCAGCTGACTTCCAGCGACGTGCGCTTGGGATGATCCAGGTCGTTCTCGCCACCGCGGATGATCAGGGTGGGGACCTTGATCCGGTCGAACATTTCGTCCTCGACACCGGGAATCGTCTGCCCCGGCTTGGAGACGAAAGCATTGAGCCAGCGCAGCTGGATCTTGAGGAACTCGTCTTTGTCGAAGTCGAGGAACCGCTGTTTGTTGGCCGGGTTCTCCGCGATCCGGTCGCGCCACTCCTGAACTCTCACGACGCCGTCCATGCCGGTGCCGCGCACTGCCAGGATGCTCGGCACGATGTAGAAAGACCCCAGCACGAAGGTGCCGTACACGCCGCCGACGATGTTCCACACCACGAGCTTGGTCACCATCTCCGGATAGAGCATGGTGGTGAGCATGGAATCCCTTGCGCCGCCGGACCCCCCGGCCAGGATGCACTGCTCGAAACCCAGCCCGGTCACCAGCTTGTGCAGGGTTTCGGCGCGCATGTGCGATTCGCTCTGCCCGTAGAACTGCACATCGGAGGCGCCGCAATTCGGTCGGTCCCACAGCAGCACGCGGTAACCGCCGTCGGCCAGTGCGTCGGCCAGCGGACGCAGGCCCTCGATCTCCTTACTGAACCGCCCCCCCGGGGTCAGCGCGATGAGATCGCCGGTGTCACCGAGGATTTCGTAGACTACATTTCCGCCGTTGATCTCGATCGTCGACACCTGGTTCTCCCGCGTCGTCACGCCATCACCAACACGTCGTTGCCGATCACGCGGACCGGGTAAGTGCGGATACTCCATTCCGGTTTGACCGCGGTGGTACCCGTCGCGAGTTCGAAACCCCACTGGTGCCAAGGGCAGTAGATGTACTCCAGATCCCGCACCATGACTGCGTCGCCGGGCGCGGTCTCGTCGACGACGGTGCGTCCCCGCGCCCGCCCCGAGCACAGCGGACCACCTTGGTGCGGACAGTAATTCGCAATGGCGTAAAAGGTGCCGTTGACGTTGTAGACACCCACGCCGTGACGCCCGATCGGCACCAGTTTGTGGGTGCCGGGCGGGATCTCGTCGACGGTGGCCACCACGTGTTCACGGCCCTGGGCGAGGCGGGGCGGGGGCAAGGTGTGCGCCCCCCTTTCGTCCGGTGTCAATTCAGAGCACCCGGATCTGACCCTCGAGCACCGGAACGGTCTCGGGGAGGTGGTATGTCGCGATGCCGTTCTTGTACATCACCGCGTCGCGAGCCGCCTTGGGCAGGTGCTTGACCAACCAGCGTGGGTCATCGAACGTCCAATGCGGGTAGTCCGAGGAGAACAGCAGAATTTTCTCGCACTCCATCCACTCCAGTGCACGGGTCAGCTCCGTCTTGTCCTCCGGGTAGTCCAGCGGCTGAGTGGTGAATTTGATGTGTTCCTTGACGTATTCGGACGGCTTGCGCTTGATGTCCAGCCACGACTTGCGCGCTTCGTAGATGGAGTCCATCCGCCACATCAGGGGCAGGATCCAGCTGAACGCGTGCTCGACGAAGACGATCCGCAGGGTCGGGAACCGGTCGAAGACCCCGTCGAAGATCAGGCTCATCACCTGGTTGGCGGCCAGCAGCGAATAGGTGACCATGAAGTCGTGGTTGTAGCTGGGGTAGCCCACCGGCGGCGTCGGCAGCTCCTCGTAGTGGCTGCGGGACAGGTGACAGCTCACCGTGATGTCGTGCTTGGTGGCGGCGGCCCAGATCGGGTCGTATTTCGGATGGCCCCACGACGGACGCGGCTCGGCCTTGATCAGGATCTGGGCCATGTAGGGGTGCCCGGCCCAGCGTTCGATTTCACGCACGGAGGCGTCCGGGTCTTCGATGGCGGCGCAGATGGAGCCGCGCCACCGCTGGTGCCAGTTGTTGTGGCTGTCCAGCCAGTGGTTGGCCTGCCAGTCGTTCAACGCCACCGACATCGCGTGCTGCGCTTCGTGAATGCGGGCCGGATACGCGGCTGGCTCCAGGATCGCGATGTCGGAACCGGCCTCCATGATCAGCTGCCGGAACGCCAGATCCGGGTCGCTGCAGGGGAACTCGCCGTTGGTGGGGAAGGAGTCCACGCGCATCGCATAGCTGTGTGCGTAGTCCGGGGCGTCGTAGTAGATCTGCTCGCCGACGTTGCGCGTCAGGAAGTACTTGCTGCGCCAGGGCTCCGGGATGTAGGGGACCAGCTCACCCCGTTTGGGTGCCGGGTGGACATCGGAGTCGACGCATCGGACGGCTATGCGCTCGGCGGGCGGCACCCGCTGCTGCGAATGGGTCAGGGTCATCTGAATCTCCTCGGTCTCCCTGGCATCTACTGTGCGCCCACCCCGGCCGGGATGTCTATGCCGTACAGCTGTGCCGCGTTGCGCCAACACACTTTGTCGCGCTGTTCGGCGGATAGTGCCCGGGGCAGTGTGCGAATGTCGCCGCATTGCCAGTGCGGATAGCTGGAGCCGAACATCACCATGTCGTCCTTGCCGGTGAAGCCGAACCATTCACCGGCGAATTCGACGTCGCCGGGTCCGTCCAAGGCGCCCTGAACGAAGAACACATGGCCCGGCAGGTAGTCGCTCGGCATCCGCGGCGCCCAGGGCGTCTGCTCCAGGTGCGGGCGGCCGAAGGTGTCCATCCGCCACATGAACGGCGTGACGAAGTCGGCGGCCCCGTCGGCGAAGACGAATTTGAGCGTCGGGTACCGCTCGAAAACGCCCTCGGCGATCATGTTCATCAGGTGGTAGAGGTAGTTCAGCGCCATGAAGCTGACGTACTGCTCGTAGGTGCGGGTGTTGCCCGACGGGGTCGGGGCGAAGCCGATGCCCGAGCCGGACTCGATGTGCACCGCGACCGGAAGGTCGGCTTCGACGGCGGCCTCCCACAGCGGCCAGAACTGTGGTTTGCCATAGACCTCGCGAGACTGCAGCGGCACACCGAGCTGCACCACCCGAGGGTGGTCGCGGTACTTCTCGACCTCGCGCAGCGCGCCGGCGACGTCGTCCGGATTGATCCGGAGGGTGCCCCGGAACCGATCGCCGTACTCGTCATGGTCCAGCCAGCGTGACACCATCATCTCGTTGTGCGCGGCGTGGAGCGCGCTGCCCAGGTGCCGGTCCGGCATGATCCCACGGCCCATCGGATGCAGGATCGCCACATCCACTCCGCGGTTGGCGAACAACTCCTCGGCGACGAATTCCGGATCCGAGCCCGGGTAGCTGCGACCCCGCTCCGGTCCCTTGGTGTTGGGCGCATACTCCCCGCCCGGTGCGCCGTACCAGTCGTTCTCGTAGTCGGGAAAGCCGCGGCTCTTGAACGGTTCGCGCAGGAAGTTGCGCAGGTCGGTGTTCGAGGGGAAGAAGATGTGGACGCTGGCGTCGATGAGCGGCGTGCGCACCCCGTCGTTGTGTTCGATCACATCAGCCACCCTCCGGCTCCGGCGGTCTGGGCGGTCATGGCCGGGCCATCTGATAGACAACCTAACATTTTGCCTCGCTATCCCTCAACGGATTGCCGGTAAGCAGCTCGGTTACTCATCCGACCAGGTAGCAGTATCTTTTTCTAGCTTGTTGCAAGTGCAGTTCTTAGATGTGGATAATAACATTCTCCGCGTTGAATGTAACTTCTGCTGCGGTGTTCACCTCGCGTCGGCAGGTCCGACGGTAACGCCGGCCTGGGCTTCGAACGGCTTGATCACCTCGGTGAAGTCGGAGTTGGGTCCCTGATGCTGCGCTACCACCTCCCAGAGTCGTCCGACGGTGTCGGCGAGTTCGGTCGGCACCCCCAGGGCGTGGGCCTCCTCGAGGTAGAGTCGCACGTCCTTGACCATCAGTCCGGTGGCGAAGCCGTAGTCGAAGGTGCGGGGCAGGATGGCTCGCGGAAACTTGTCCCGGCTGGCACTGGTGGCCCCCGAGCCGGCGTTGAGCACCTCGAGCAGGACGGCCGGATCCAGACCTGCCTTGACGCCCATCACCGCGACCTCAGCCGTGGCGACGAGCACGTTGGCCGCCAGGATGTTGTTCGCCAGCTTCATGGTCTGCCCGGAACCGGGCCGGTCGCCCACGTAAAAGGGACGGCCGAACGTCTCCAGGATTGCGTGGACGGCGTCGTACTCGGCACGCGGGCCGGCGACCATCAAGGCCAGTGCGCCGCGTTCGGCGCCGCCGACGCCACCGCTGACCGGGCTGTCCATCGCGACGATGCCGCGCCGGGCCAGCAGTGTGTGGATCTGCCCGGCGGTCCGGCTGCCGACGGTGGACAGGTCGACGTAGCGCCGAACCCGCGAGCCGTCGATCACGCCGTCCGGCTCGGTTGCCACCGCGAGCGAGACGGCCGGCGTCGGCAGGCTGGCCAGCACGGTCTCGGCACCGTCGGCGACTGCCCGCGGTGACGACGCCGGGTGGGCGCCCAGGGCGGTGACGCGGTCCAGGGCCGCCGCGCTTTTGTCGTAGGCGATGACATGATGACCCGCTGCGATGAGCCGGCGTGCCATGGGGAAACCCATGTGCCCCAACCCGATAAAGCCGATGTTCACGCGTTGTCCAGCTCGTCGAAGATCTCGGCGGCGGCCCGGAAGCTGTCGACCGCGGCGGGCACCCCGGCGTAGACAGCGACCTGCAGGAACACCTCGCGGATCTCCTCGCGCGTGACGCCGTTGGTCAGTGCGGCCCGGATGTGGGTGCGAAGTTCGTGGGGCCGGTTGAGCACCGACGTCATGGCCAGGTTGAGCATGCTGCGGGTTTTGCGGGTCAGGCCGTCCCGACCCCATACCGCGCCCCAGCAGTATTCGGTGACGAGATCCTGCAGCGGCCCGGTGAACTCGTCGGCCCCGGCGATTGCCTGATCGACGTAGGCCTTGCCCAGTACCTCCGAGCGGATCTGCCGCCCCCGCTGATATGTTTCGCTGTCCAACGCCCGGCTCCTCTGCGACTAGGGTCAGTCAGGAGTGTAGGGCCACGGTCGATGGCTGCTCGATTCGCTTGCCGGACGGCCGAATTGGACCGGCTGGGTCAGTTACAGGCCCAGTCGACGGGCCACCCGCCGGCGAGATTGCTCATGGCGTGCAACTCGGCAGCCCGGCGCGTATGTCCGAACCCGCCGTGGTAGCTGGCACCGTCGTGCACGACCGCACCGCAGTGGGTGAAGGTGCTGACCACGGCACACCCGGGGGCACCGCAGCGCGACAGCGCGAGTTGCTCGGCTCCCAGCTTGCTGACATGGCGGCGTGCCTTGCCGGAGGTCCCGTCGGGCGCGTAGGCGATGGCGCCATAACGGGTCAGAAGTGGCGGCAGGTTCTCGGGCATCGCGTTGTCGGATGCGCGTGCGTGAGCCGGCTGGACCAGGGAAAACAGCATTGCGGCGGCGGCTACCAGGCTTGCGAGCGCGACGCGACGCCGTTGTCGTGTCGTCATTGTGCTTTTCCTTCCTCGATTCGTGGTGAGCAGACGTCGGTTCGGCGAACGCTACCGCTCGCCGTGTGAGCACATGTTCACATGCCGGAAACATGCAACCTCTACTATACCCACTTTTGCCGCCCCCGAAGCAGGCCCGGCGCACCGGCTGCTACATCGAATCTTTCAGCGCAGCAACGGTTTCCAGGTCGTCCAGCGCGGTGACACCGCGCCGCAGTCCCGCCATGGCGATGTCCTCGACCTGCATGCCGCCCATCCCGGCGGTGATGAGGGCAGCCACATAGGCATACGACGCGCTCTGGCGGAAGCGCAGCCAGAGGTCGTCGCGGTCCAGCTCGGGCCCACCCGCAGCAGCCAAAGCGCGGCGGTAATCGTCGAGCAGTTCGCGCTGGGCGGCGATTCGATCCGTCAGCGTCAGGCTGGTGACCAGCGTGTAGGCCAACTCTCGGGACGGATGGCCGCGACGCACCGCCTGCCAGTCCAGCAGCCCGGCCGCACCGTCGCGGAAGTACACATTGCCCGGGTGCGCATCGCCGTGCATGACGGTGTGCGGAGCAGCGTCGATGATCGCCGCGACGGCACGGTAGTTGTCGGCGATGAAGCGGCCGTTCTGCACCGCAATGTTGGTGCGCTCGGCGAGCCGCTTGATCGAGGTGTGCATCAGTGGGCCGGTCAGCAGGGATGTGACGTCTCCCGACGGCGTGTAGAGCCATCCCAGCGGTCCGCGGTCGTCACCCGGCAGTCGGCCCCAGAATGTCGCGTGCAGCGTGGCCAGGAGTTCGACGAGCAGGCTCGCCTGATCGACGGACAGGGGATTCAGCGTGTCGGGGAACTCGCATGATCCGGCCGGCAGATCCTCCAACACCAGCAGGTACCGGCCGGTCCAGGGGTCGAACGCGGTGCCGTAACACTGCGGGACGCCGGTGAGCTCCGGGGCGAGCCGGCGGTAGAAGCGCACCTCAGTGTGCCCGAGGCGGCCCAGTTCGCCCATCAACCGGGTCGCGGCGCGCTGCGCCGTCAGCTTGACGAACACCGATTCCGGGACGGCGTCCCCGGTCAGGGCCAGTCGCGCCCGCGACGATGTGCCGGCGTGACCGTCGAGCAGGCTGACCGTCCCGATGCTGGTGCCCATAACGGACGAGAGGACACCCGCGTCGATCTGATCGGCCGCCCGCGGTAGTCCGGCGCGGCGGCCGACGAGCGCATCCGCGGCGACCCGACCGACTCCGCGGCCCAGGTGGCCGACCAAGCCGGCCATCAACACCGCCTGTGGCACAGGGTTTTTCATGTCAGTCCGTTCTGATGTGACCTGGGCGGGCTGCGACCGTCCCGGCATAGCGAAAATAGCCGACCGCCCGGTACTGCCACGCGAGGATCGCATCCCACAGATCCGAACGGCCGACCGCTGACTTTACAGATTTGCCCGAAACTGTCACGCTGTAGCCGCCGGGTTCCACCCTGCGGGGGATCACAGAGAAGGCGCGAAGGATGATGCGGTGACCACGTCTCAAGTGTTGTTCGACGAGGCTCCGGCGTATTACAGCGAGCACCACGACTGCGATGCGCTGAGCCGGCACGAGGACGTCGCCGCGGCGTTCACCGCGCAGGAAGGCGAGGGGGTGCATCGATGAGCGCACCCGACCGCCCGCTGGCGGGTCGTACCGCGGTCATCTCCGGCGCAAGCCGTGGCATCGGCTTGGCCATCGGCCTCGGGCTGGGCCGGCTCGGGGCAAACGTGGCGTTGCTGGCCAAGACGGCCGAACCGCACCCCAAGTTGCCGGGCACCGTTTACTCCGCGGCGTCGGAGATCGAAGCGGTCGGCGGTAAGGCGATAGCCGTGGTGGGAGATGTCCGCAGCGAAACGGATGTCCAGCACGCCGTCGACACGGCCGTCGAGACCTTCGGTGGCATCGACATCTGTGTCAACAACGCCAGCGCAATCGCCACCGAGGCCACCGAGCTGCTGTCGGCGAAGAAGTTCGACCTGATGCAGGACATCAACATCCGCGGCACATTCCTGTTGACCAAGGCCGGCCTGCCCCAGCTGCGGCGGTCACCGAACCCGCACGTGCTCACCATCGCTCCGCCGCTGAACCTGAGCCCACGCTGGTTGGGTGCGCACCCGTCCTACACGTTGTCCAAGTACGGCATGACCTTGCTGTCGCTGGGCTGGGCCGCCGAATATGCCGCTGACGGAATAGCTTTCAACTGCCTGTGGCCCGAGACCTACATTGCGACCGCCGCGGTGGCCAATTCGCCCGACGCCGAGTCGCAACTCGCCCGGTCACGTGACCCGGCGATCATGGCTGACGCGGCGGTCGAGATCGTGCAACGTCCGGCCAGGACCTATACCGGTGGGTGTCTGATCGATGCTGACGTGCTGCGGGCGTCGGGCAGATCCGACCTGCGCCGGTACGGTGGCGGCCCAGACCCGATCCTCGACCTGTTCCTCGACGAGCCCGCGGGCGACGCCGGCGAAGGCACGTCGTGACAGGAGCATGTGACGACATCTGGACGGTGATGTCGACCGCTCGCACCATCCGCCGGTTCACTGACCGGCCTGTCGACGATGCCACGTTGAAGCGGTGTCTGGAAGCCGCCCAGTGGGCACCCTCGGGTGCCAACGCGCAGGGCTGGCGCTTCGTCGTACTGCGCTCACCGGAGTTACGTGCAGTCGTGGCTGAGGCTGCGGCACAAGCACTTCGGGTGATCGAGCCGGTCTACGGCATGAGCCGGCCGGCCGGCGACGACCACACCCCGAAGGCTCGCACCAATCGGGCCACCTACGAGTTGCACGACCGGGCAGGCGAATTCACCTCCGTCCTGTTCACGCAGGTCCACTATCCGACGGCATCAGAACTCCTGCTCGGTGGTTCGATCTTCCCGGCCATGCAGAACTTTCTGCTGGCCGCCCGTGCCCAGGGACTCGGCGCCTGCATGACCAGCTGGGCGTCTTACGGTGGTGAGCGGTTGCTGCGCGACGCCGTCGGGGTACCCGATGACTGGATGCTGGCCGGGCACATCGTCATCGGCTGGCCGCTAGGCAGACACGGGCCGGTGCGGCGCCGGCCGTTGTCCGAAGCGGTCAACCTCGACCACTGGGACGGTCCGGCCGGCCAACTACTGGACTGACCGGTCTACATGAAGGAGACCTCCGCATGAATATCGACGACATGATTCTGGTGAGCATCGACGATCACGTCGTCGAACCACCTGACATGTTCCTGCGCCATGTGCCGGCCAAGTACAAGCCGGAGGCGCCGATCGTGGTCACCGACGACAAGGGTGTCGATCAGTGGATGTACCAGGGCAGGCCGCAGGGCGTGAGCGGACTCAATGCGGTGGTGTCCTGGCCTGCCGAAGAGTGGGGTCGCGACCCGGCGGGATTCGCCGAGATGCGGCCGGGCGTGTACGACGTGCACGAGCGGGTGCGCGACATGGATCGCAACGGAATCCTTGCCTCGATGTGCTTTCCGACCTTCACCGGCTTCTCGGCACGCCACCTCAACATGCACCGCGAGGAAGCCACCCTGGTGATGGTGTCGGCCTACAACGACTGGCACATCGACGAGTGGGCCGGGTCCTATCCGGATCGGTTCATTCCGATCGCCATCCTGCCCACCTGGAATGTCGAAGCGATGTGCGCCGAAATCCGTCGGGTGGCCGCCAAGGGTTGCCGCGCGGTCACGATGCCGGAATTGCCACACCTGGAAGGACTGCCCAGCTACCACGACGAGCAGTACTGGGGCCCGGTCTTCACGACGCTGTCCGAGGAGAACGTGGTGATGTGCCTGCACATCGGTACCGGCTTCGGGGCGATCAGCATGGCGCCCAACGCACCGATTGACAACCTCATCATCCTGGCCACCCAGATTTCGGCGATGTGCGCCCAGGACCTGCTGTGGGGACCGGCGATGCGCAACTACCCCGACTTGAAGTTCGCCTTCTCCGAAGGTGGAATCGGTTGGATCCCCTTCTATCTGGACCGCAGCGACCGCCATTACACCAATCAGAAATGGCTACGCCGCGATTTCGGTGACAAGCTGCCCAGCGACGTGTTCCGCGAGCACTCGCTGGCCTGTTACGTCACCGACAAGACGTCGCTGAAGCTGCGCCACGAGATCGGAATCGACATCATCGCCTGGGAGTGCGACTACCCGCATTCGGACTGCTTTTGGCCCGATGCCCCGGAGCAGGTGCTGGCCGAGCTCGAGGCCGCCGGTGCCGACAATGCCGACATCGACAAGATCACCTGGCAGAACTCCTGCCGGTTCTTCGGCTGGGATCCGTTCGCCCGCCGGCCGAAGGCTCAGGCCACGGTGGGTGCACTGCGTGCCGGTGCCGCCGATGTGGACGTGACGATCCGGCCGCGGGCCGAGTGGGCGCGACGCTACGAGGAAAAACTCGCGCAGTCCGCGCTTCAGTGAGGCGAAGTGCCCGCACCTGCTGACTGCGCAACGAACCATCGCGCGGCTTCGGCGATCGAGTCTTCGACCGGCTGTGGCTGCCAACCCAACTCACGCTCGGCCTTGCTGTGGTCCAGCGGCGACATCAGCTCCGCCATCCGGGCACCGACGTAGGCGAACGGCAGGTCGCGGTTCAGCAGCCGGGCGGCCAGGTCGTTGATGCGGGAGGTGACGCGCAGGACCGGCATCGGTATCGGAATGCGCGGTGGGCGCCGACCCACCGCGCGGGCCGCGATCGCGTGCAGCTCCCTGGTGCTGATATAGCGGTCGGAGATGATGTAGCGCTCCCCGTTTCGGCCCTTATCGGCGGCGAGAAGCATTGCGCGAGCGGCATCTTCGATGCCGACGACCTCCAGTGAGAAGCCCATGTAGAACGGGAGCTGTCCGGCGGCCACCCGGGCGATAGCCCCACCGTGCGGGGTGGGTGCCCAGTCGCGCGGTCCGTAGGTGGTCGAGATGCACATGGCGACGGCCGGCAATCCGCGCTCGCGGGCGTACTTCAAGACCAGATCCTCGGCGGCGATCCGGGATTGGATGTACGCGCCACCGTTAGTCCAGTTGTGCGGGTCCGCCTCGGTGACCAGGCGGTGATCGTTGATCGCCAGTGTCCCGGTGCTGCTGGTGAAGACGAACTTTCGCAGATCGGCGGCCACGGCGGCGTCGAGCACGTGCTGCAGGCCCTCGACATTGGTGCGGAACAACGGCGCGGTGTCACGCAGCCACATGCGCGCGTCGACCACGCAGTAATACACCACATCACACCCGGCCATGGCCGTCCGCAGCGCGTCGTCGTCGAAGACGTCACCGTAGCAGCGTTCCACCGGGAGATCGTCGATACCCTTGGTAGAACTGGTTTTCCGCAGCATGACCCGCACATCCTCGCCGGCCTGCACGAGCTGACGGGTGACATGCGAGCCCAAAAAGCCACTGGCGCCGATGACCAGTTTCTTGGTCCCGGTCATGATGCGCCCGCCAGTGCGCCGGGTCCGTACTTGGCGCCGATCATCGTCCATGGGTCGGCGTACGGCCCGCGGTGTTCACGCCTGTCCAGCACTGCGAAAAACACGCGCAAGGCAGGGCGCACCACCGGGCCGATCAATTTCAGCAGCACTCGGCGCCGACCCATCGATTCGGCGACATAGGCCACGGTCTGCGACCAGTCGTGTTCCTGAAACTCGAGCAGCCCTTGAGATTCCGTGGTATCGAACCACCCGGTGAAGCCCCAACCACGATCGTCGTCCGGATCGCCGGGCAGGCCGGTGGATTGGCCCAGCCGGCCGATGCCGACCGCGGCCATGATGTCGTCCTGCAGCTCGCTCATCAGCTGGACGCAGCTTTCGTTGCCGGCGATCAGCAGTACCTTGCCGTCGACGGCCTCGCGTCGGTCCACGGCATTGGCGAAGGCCAGTGCGACGTCGCGAGCATCGGTGGCGTGCATGCGGTTATCGACGGGTGTGGAACGGACCAACACCAGGTAGTCACCGTCGAAGCTGGCGGCGCCGTCCGGTGAGACGATTGCCGCCAGCCGCAGGATCGTATAGGGCAGACCGCTTTCGGTGATGACGGCTTCGGCCAGAACTTTGTCTTCGCCGTACTGGTCGATCGGATTGACCGGGGTGTCGGCGGTGATCCGCTCGGGCTGCCGATTCGGGTTGCGGGAGCCGTACACCGCTGCGCTGGAGGCGAATACGAACAGCGGTGGGTCGTCCAGGGCCTGTGCGGCGGTCACCAGGTTGCGGGTGCCGCCCACGTTGACCTTGCGGGCCAGTGCGGGATTCCGGTACGAGGGTGGCGCGACGACGGCCGCGAGGTGCACGATCGCGCCAGGTTGATGGCGGCCCAGCACGGCGGCCACGGCGGCGGCGTCGGTGAGATCGGTGTGTTCGGTGATCAACGTTCCGGGATGTCCGGCCGCACCGAGAGACGCAGCGATCGCCGTCGAATTGTCATTGGCCAGATCGACTGCGATCACCGTGCGACCGCGGCGTAGCAGGATCTCACAACAGCGTCGACCGACCTGGCCGAAAGCGCCTGTCACAAGCACTGTTTGACTGCTCATCGCTCGAACCTCCGGGCCAGGGCTGCCGCGCTGTCCCGCAGTCGGGGCGAGATACGCACGGAGAACAGGGGATTGAACACATCCTCACGCAACCGGGTGAGTGTCGAGGTCTTGATCAGCCAGCCGTGATCGGACTTCTCGTACGTTTCATGGTAGTGACCGAAACCGTTGAGGTTGACACCCGGGCGGAGTCGGACCACATCCTGCAGGGCCCACACGCCGGTGGCCGACGTCGCCGTCCGCAATTCGACTTCGGGGGCATGAACTTGGTGCACGGTGGGATTGGTGCCCAACATGGCACGGACGTAGGAGACGAACTCGTCGGCTCCGGTAATCAGCTTTCCACCCGACGGCGAGGTGTCGCTGACGAAGTCGTCGGCGAATAACGTGCGCCAGTCGTCCCAGCGCTTGGTGTCCAGATAACGGCAGTATCGGGCCTTGAGCTGCTTGATCGCCTCGATCTCCAGCAGCACGGCGGCGGTGTCCAGCATCCGGGCCCTTCCGTAAGTCGTAACCGATTTTGAGATTACTACTTCCATCAAAGAGAATGTTATTCTCGCTAGATAATCCCGACGGGAGGCGGCCCGGATGCTGTTGGAGTTCGATGCTGATCAGCGGCTTTGGCAGGACACGGTGCGCGACGTCGTGGCCAAGCAATGTCCGCCGTCACTGGTGCGCAGTGTGGCCGAAGACGGCGCCGACACCGAACCGTTGTGGAAGCTGTACCGCGAACTCGGCTGGACCGAACTCAACGACCCGGCCAGCGCCGTCGAGCTGGCCATTGTGCTCGAGGCGCTCGGCCACGCCACCGACCCCACCCCGTTCCTGGCGACGCTGAGTCAATTCGCGCCGCTGGCCGGCGACCGATTCGACCCGGGCCAGTCCGGCACCGCGGTCTACAGCGGAGTCACCGCCCGGCGCGACGCCGAGGGGTGGGTGCTCGACGGCACCGCTCGTCACGTCCTCGACGGTGACCGGGTCGACCAGGTGGCGGTGGTGACCGAAGCCGGAGTGTTCCTCGTAGCCACCGACCAGCTGTCGGCGCGACGGGAATCGGTCTTCGATCCGGTGCTGCACGTCGCCGACCTCTCGTTCCGCGAGGTGCGGGTGCCCGACGGCGACCGACTCAACACCGACCGCGAGCGAGCGCGACACACCGCGCTGACGGGCATGGCCATCACCATGGTCGGAGCCTGCCAGCGCATCCTGGACATGGTCCTCGAACATGTGCGCAGCCGGCACCAATTCGGCGTTCCGATCGGCTCATTCCAGGCCGTGCAACACAAAGCTGCCGACATGCATGTGGCTGTTCAGCGGGCCCGGTCGCTGTCTTACTTTGCGGCACTGACGATTTCCGCGGACGACCCGCGCCGCAGGCTGGCCGCCGCGATGGCCAAGGCGTCAGCCGGCGAGTGTCAGTCGCTGGTGTTCCGGCACGGCCTGCAACTGCACGGCGCAATGGGATTCACTTGGGAGAACGATGTGCAGTTTGCGCTCAAACGGGCCAAGGCCGGTGAGCTGATGCTCGGGGGTGCCGCGGAGCATCGAGCCCAGATCGCCGAGGAGTACCGTGCAGCTGACTTTTGATACCGAGGTCGAGCAGTTTCGGGCGGAATTCTCGGCGTTCCTCGACGACAATCTGCCGGACGCCAGGGAATGCACCGAGCGACCCCGATCGGTGTCTCACATGCCGGCCTGGGCGCGGCGCTGGCAGCGGCTGCTGTTCGACAACGGCTGGCTACTGCCGACCCAGCCGCCCGAGTACGGGGGCCGCAATGCGACCGTGCTGCAGCAGTACGTCTACCTCGAGGAGCTGTGCCGCCGCCGGATCTACCACAGCCTCAACCCGCAGGGTGTCAATATCGTTGCCGCATCGCTGATTTCGTTCGGCAACGACGAGCAGAAGCGACGCTGGGCGGTGCCCATCCTGCGAGCCGAGCTCACCGCGTCACTGGGTATGAGTGAGCCCAGTGCAGGTTCCGACCTGGCGTCGTTGCGCACCCGGGCGGTGCTGGACGGCGACCACTTCGTGGTCAACGGGCAGAAGGTGTGGACGTCGGGCGCCCACGATGCCGACGTCCTGCTGACGTTTGTCCGGACCGACCCGGACGCGCCGAAACACAAGGGCATCAGCGCATTGGTCATCCCCACCGACACCGAGGGCGTGGTCTGTCGGCCCTTCGCGTCGGTCTGCGCCGCCGACGACCTGGATTTCAACGAGGTCTTCTTCACCGATGTCAAGGTGCCGGCCGAGAACCTGGTCGGTGAGCTCAACGGCGGCTGGCGGGTGGCCAACGGCTCGCTGGGGCACGAACGCACCATGATGTGGCTGGGGTTCGCCGACCGGATGGACAATATGCTCGCCGACTTCGTGCCCAGCTCCGCATTGGACCGCGACCAGTACGCCACCACGATCATGGACAAGCAGGCACTGCGCCTGTTGGGGTCGGTGGCGCTGGCTCGTGCGTCGCGCGGCGAGGACGACACGTCGGCCATCTCGGTACTGAAACTTCTTGGTTCCGAAGCGGAATTGCGGATTTCCGAGTACGCGTTGGCCGCGGCGGGTGGGGACGGTCTGGTGCATCCGGCGTTGACCGGGCCGTACGCGCCGATGAATCTCGACCACTATTTCGCGAGTTGGTTCGAGCGGTACGCCCGCAGCTTCTCCGGCACGATCGCCGGCGGTACGTCGGAGATTCAGCGCAACATCATCGCCCAGCGGGTGCTGGGTTTACCTCGCGGGTAGCCGTCCACTTCGGCGCCGAGGGTGACCAGCGTTGCACGCTCGGCGACACCGCGGGCATGGTCCGCTCAGTCGATGACGGCGGCCTCTTTGCGCTCGGTCACCGGACGCGCCAATTCCTGCTCCTCGCAGATGCGTTGCAACTTCTCCAACGTCTCGTCCAGGCCGGCGCCGAGTCGCGGCCCGGGCGTGAAACTGGCCGGTAGCTTGCGCATCCCCTGAATCACGCCGATGGTCTCGTAGTGGACCGCGCCATCGGGGTCGCACCGGTAATCGGGCATCCGGTCCAGCACCGCATTGAGCATCGACTTGAACACCGTACGCGCCACATTGGATCCGACGCAGCGGTGCACGCCGATGCCGAAACTGAAGTGCCGGTTGCCTTTACGGTCCAGCACCACCTCGTCCGGGTCATGGAACACCGCGGGGTCGCGGTTGGCCATCGCCCATGAGATCCACAGCCGTTCACCCTCTTTGAATCGAGTGCCGTCGAGTTCGGTGTCCTCCGAGAAGGTTCGGCCGTCGCCGGGTGCCGGCGTGAAGTAACGCAGAAATTCTTCGGTGGCGGGGTCGAGTAGCGTCTCGCGCTCGCGCCGCAGGCGTTCTCGTTCGTCGGGATGCTCCGAGAGCCATTCCAGGGAATGGGCGGTCAACGCCGTGGTGGTGTCGAATCCGCCGCCGATCACCAGCCCGAGGTTACCCAGTATCTCCAGGTCGGGAGCGGGCTCGCCGTCGATTCGCATCTGCAGCAACGCATTCACGATGCCGGGACGCGGATTCTCGCGGATTTCGATCATGTTGTTGACCATGTCCAGGCCCATGTTGCGGTGCATCTCGGTGACGCGCTCGATGTCGGGGGAGTGCTCCGGGGTGTACACCGCGGCATGGACCGGCTCGCTGTACATATTCCACTTCTTGAGCGGAATGCCCAGCATCGCCAGGGTCAGTACGGCGGGCACGATGTTGGCCAGGTCGTCGACGAAATCGATGTGGCCGCTTTCGATTTTCTCGTCGACGCACGCGCGGGTGACGTCATCGATGAAGGGTGCCCAGCGCTTGACCGCGGCCGGTGACAGATACGGATTGAGCACCGTCCGGTAGGTGCGGTGCTCGGGGTCGTCCATCTCCAGGATGCCCCCGCGCACCACGCTGACCCGTCTGGCCGTCGGGATCGAAATCCCTTTGTAGCCACGACGTTCGCCGTGGATGTCATGATCGTTGGAGACCGCGGGACAGCGGGCCAGTTCGAACACCTCATGGCTGCCGGCCGCGACCCAGTGCCCGCCGTAGGTCTCCGTCCACGCCATCGGGCACTTGGCGTGCATCTCCTCGGTGATGCTCTTGAACTGCGATCGGTACTCCGCGGAGTGCCGATCGAAGTGGTAGCTGTTCTTCTTGCGATCGCTGTCGCTGTCTATCGCGTCGTCCACACTCAAAGCGCTGTCTCCCAGTTCAGTCGGTGAGCATGATGGCTTGCTCGGGGCAGGACTGCGCGGCCTCCCGCACTTGCTCGAGCTGGTCTTCGGGAACCACCTCGTTGACCGCCGAGGAGCTCCCGTCGATGTCGCTGAGCTCGAACGAATCCGGTGCGATCATCGCGCACAGCGTGTGTCCCTGGCAGCGTTCGGCATCCACCCAGACCTTCACCCGTCCTCCTTCGAAATGTCTGTCGGCTGTGTGTTCAGGTGTTTCGGCCGCCGTTGACACCCAGGATCTGACCCGTGATGTAGCTGGCTTCGTCCGACGTGAGGAAGGCACACGCGGCGGCGATATCCTCGGGCTGGCCGATCCGGCGCACCGGGGTCCTGGCGATATTCTCCTCGACATCACCCAGGAACCCCTGGGTTTCGGCGTTGCGCAGCATCGGGGTGTCGATGAAGCCGGGCGGCACGGCGTTGACCGTGATGCCCTTCGGCCCGTATTCGAGCGCCAACGACTTGGTGAGTCCGTTGACCGCGGACTTGGCGGACACGTAGTGCGCCATGAAGGGCTGACCCGAGTGGGCGCTCGACGACGAGATGTTGACGATCCGCCCCCACCCCGCCTCCACCATGTCGGGCAGCACCGCCTGGGTCATGTGGAAGACACCGTTGAGGTTGACGTCGATGACCTTGCGCCATTCGTCGAAGGTGATCTTGTTGAAGCGCTTGAAGCCGTCCAGGCCGGCTGCGTTGACCAGGATGGCGACCGGTCCCAGCTGGTCGCGGATCGCCGACAGCGCAGCGTCCACCTGCGACCGATCGGTCACGTCCGCGGTGAACGAGAGGTCGTCCTCGGCTTCCTTGAGGTCGATGACGGCGACGTTACGACCGTCGGCGCGCAGTCGCCGCGCGATGGCCAGACCGATGCCGGATCCGCCGCCGGTGACCACCGCTGTCTTCATGTCGCAACGCTGCCAATCTCACTCACAAAGAATCTGCCTTACAATTATGAGAATCGTACTCTCCGGCGGAAGTTGCTGGCAAGTTGTCCGGCAAACCGCGTGCAGCCTGCACCAAAGGGTGCGGGCGGCGCGACGCTGAGCGACCGCTTAGCCGATTGACAGGGTAATACGCTTCGGCTCACTTCTTGAGTTCTCGCTTCTCGAATGTAAGATTCGCCGGGGATGAGAATGAAGTTATCGTGACTGTCGCCACACCACACAGCCGGGCAGGGGGTCATCCATGTCGGTGCAGGACGCGTCGGGGGTGCTCGCGCGCCGGGTGCTGGTCACCGGCCGGTCGGTGAGTTCGTGGACCGCAAGTCTCTTGCGGTCTCAGTGATAGGAGCGCCCGCGTTGAAACCCCTCGAAGGAATCCGCGTCCTGGAAGTCGCCATGTACGGCTTCGTCCCGTCGGCGGGCGCAGTGCTTGCCGAGTGGGGCGCGGACGTGGTCAAGGTCGAGCACGCTGTCACCGGCGACCCGCAGCGAGGCCTGCGTCAGACCGGCATGCTGCGCGTCGAGGGCGACCCCAACCCGAACATCGAACACGCCAACCGCGGCAAGCGCAGCATCGGCCTGGACATGTCGGTGCCGCAAGGAAAAGAGGTGCTGTATGACCTTGCGCGCCGATCCGATGTGTTCCTGACCAGCTTCCTGCCCGACCACCGGCAGAAATTCGGCATCGACGTCGACGACATCCGGGCGGTGAATCCGAACATCGTCTACGCTCGCGGAAGCGCGCTCGGGCCACGCGGTGACGAAGCGACCAAGGGTGGGTATGACATGACCGCCTTCTGGTGCCGGGCCGGTACGGCCGCCACCATCACGCCGATGGGTTACGACGGGATGATCAATCCGCCCGGACCCGCCTACGGCGACACCATCTCCGGCACCAACCTGGCGGGCGGTATCGCTGCGGCGTTGTTGAAGCGGGAGCGCACCGGGGAAGCGTCGGTGGTCGACGTGTCGTTGCTCGGCAGCGGGTTGTGGTCACTGGGACACACGGTGGCGTTGACGAATCATCTGGGCCAGCTGATGATGTCGCCGCCGCCGGGCATCCACGGTTCACCGGTCAACCCGTTGGTGGGCGTGTATCCGACTGCGGACAACCGCTATATCTCCCTGGTGATGATGCAGCCCACCAAGTTCTGGGCCGACGTGTGCCGGCACATCGATCGCCCAGAACTGGCAGACGACCCGCGTTTCAGCGATGCGGAGAAAATCGCTGCGAACACAGCAGAAGCCGTGGAGATCTTGACCAAAGTCATTGCAACACGCACCCTTGCCGAGTGGAGCGAACGTTTCGCGACGCTGGCGGGTCCATGGGCGCCCGTGCAGGACACCCTGCAAGCTGCCGATGATGCGCAGATTCGATCCAACGAATACATCGTGCGCGCAGGCGAACTCGAGCTCGTCGCCAATCCGGTGCAGTTCGATGTCACCGCGCCGCAGACGGGCCCGGCACCCGGGTTCGCCGAGCAGACCGACGAAATCCTGTTGGAACTCGGCCTCGACTGGGACCGCATCATCGAACTCAAGACCGCCGGCGCGGTCACGTAGGACGTCCGATGCCCGATAACGGTTATGCGTTTTCCATTCCCACCGGACGCGGTATGAGCAATAATCGCCAAACGCGTCAAGGCGTGGGGTTTCGTGCGGCGGCTACGTCTCGGCAGCAGCTACTCACGCGGCAGAGCGGAGGGACCGTCGGCAGGATGGTAGAAGTCGTTGACGGTGTCGCATCTGCTAAGCCCCCGCTGTCACTGACACCCGCGGCCCGGATCGGCATGTCGCGCAGTTCAGTTGCCGCCGCTGCGCTCACCGGGAAGGGATCTCGGACCTATGGCGAGTAAGGGCGCGGAACGCTGGACCCCGGGTATTTCACTGGGGCGCGGTTCCAAGCCCATGGAGGCCGTCGGCGCGCTGTTTGCGATGTCGGCCGACGCCATCAAATATCTCTTCCGCCGGCCGTTTCAGTGGCGCGAATTCCTAGAGCAGTCGTGGTTTGTGGCGCGGGTCGCGATCTTGCCAACGTTGTTGGTGGCCATACCTTTCACCGTTCTGGTGAGCTTCACCCTCAATATCCTGTTGCGCGAACTGGGCGCTGCTGACCTCTCCGGTGCCGGGGCCGCCTTCGGTGCGGTCACTCAGGTCGGTCCGCTGGTGACCGTGTTGATCGTCGCGGGGGCCGGTGCCACCGCGATGTGCGCGGACCTGGGTTCCCGAACCATCCGCGAAGAGATCGACGCGATGGAGGTGCTGGGCATCAACCCGGTTCAGCGTTTGGTGACGCCCCGAATGCTGGCCTCGGGTCTGGTGGCACTGCTACTGAACAGCCTGGTCGTCATCATCGGGATTCTGGGCGGTTATGTCTTCTCGGTGTTCGTCCAGGACGTGAACCCCGGCGCGTTCGCCGCCGGAATCACCCTGTTGACCGGTGTCCCCGAGGTGATCATCTCCTGTGTCAAGGCAGCGCTTTTCGGCCTGATCGCCGGGTTGGTCGCCTGCTACCGCGGGCTGACCGTCTCCGGCGGCGGCGCGAAGGCTGTCGGCAACGCCGTCAACGAGACGGTGGTGTACGCGTTCATGTCGCTGTTCGTGGTGAATGTGGTCGTCACCGCGATCGGTATCAAGATGTCGAGCAAGTAGCGGAAAGGGGGTAACGACTCACGTGACGCTGCGAGCTACCTATCCGCGGGTGGCGCGGACGCTGGAGAAGCCGGTCGGTGCCCTGGGCCGATTCGGCGATCACACGTTGTTCTACGGCAAGTCCCTCGGCGCGATCCCCTTCGCCGCCACCCATTACCGCCGTGAGATCATCCGGCTGATCGCCGAAATCAGCATGGGGGCCGGCACTCTGGCGATGATCGGCGGGACACTGGTCATCGTCGGATTCCTGACCCTGGCCACCGGCGGGACGCTGGCCGTGCAGGGCTACAGCTCGCTGGGCAACATCGGCATCGAGGCACTCACCGGATTCCTGTCCGCCTTCATCAACGTGCGGATCGCGGCGCCGATCGTCGCGGGCATCGGCTTGGCCGCAACGTTCGGTGCCGGAGTGACGGCACAGCTCGGGGCGATGCGGATCAACGAGGAGATCGACGCGCTGGAATCGATGGCGATCCGCCCGGTCGCCTACCTGGTGAGCACCCGGATCGTGGCCGGAATGCTGGCGATCACGCCGCTCTACAGCATCGCGGTGACGCTGTCGTTTCTGGCCAGCCAGTTCACGACGGTGTTCCTGTTCGGCCAGTCGGGTGGTCTGTACCAGCATTACTTCAACACCTTCCTGAACCCCATCGACCTGCTGTGGTCGTTCCTGCAAGCCATCCTGATGGCGATCACCATCCTGCTGATCCATACCTATTACGGCTTCTTCGCCTCCGGCGGCCCGGCCGGTGTGGGTGTCGCGACCGGCAACGCGGTCCGCACCTCGCTGATCGTCGTCGTGTCGGTGACCCTGCTCATCTCGTTGTCCATCTACGGCTCCAACGGCAACTTCAACCTGTCGGGCTAGGAGGGGTGGTGAACGAGAGGCGCGCGTATGTCAGTCCGTTGGTGGGCTTGGCGACCATCGGCGTGATCCTGGCCATCGTCGCCGTCGCCATCGGGTTGTTCAGCAGCAGCTTCACCGAGAGCATCCCCGTCACCGTCGTGTCGCCGCGGGCGGGACTGGTGATGAACCCGGAAGCCAAAGTGAAGATGCGTGGCGTTCAGGTGGGCAAGGTCGAAAGGATCGAAGAGCGGCCCAACGGTCAAGCCGTGTTGCACCTGGCGATGTACCCGTCAGCAATGCAGTTCATTCCGCGCAATGTGCTGGTCGACATCGCGTCGACGACAGTCTTCGGTGCCAAGTTCGTCGAGTTGCTGCCCCCCGAAACCCCCTCGCAGCAGAGTCTGCAACCGCATCAGGTGCTCGAGGGCAAAGGCGTCACGGTGGAGATCAACACCGTCTTTCAGCAATTGACGTCGTTGCTGGGTTCGATCGATCCCGCCAAACTCAACGAGACCCTCGGCGCGATCGCGGCGGCGGTGAACGGCCGCGGCCACAAGATCGGCCAAGCGCTGGCCGACCTGGACGCGTTCCTGGCCACCCAGGATCCCGCGCTGCCCGCGCTGAACCACGACCTGAGCGTGCTGCCCGCGGTGAGCAACGCCTACGGCGATGCCGCACCGGATCTGATGAGGGCGGCTGAGAATGCCACGCAGCTCAGCAAATCCATCGTCGAGGAACAGCAGAATCTGGACGCGTTCCTGATCAGCTCGATCGGACTGGCCGACATCGGCAACGAAGTGGTGGGCGGAAACCGGCAGGGCCTGACCGATGTGCTGCATCTGCTGCTGCCGACGACCAACCTGACCAACGAGTACAGCCCGGCGCTGACGTGCGCCCTGGGGGGCATGGCGGTGAACCTGCATGCGGCGGCGTTGCCCGAACCGATGATCAACGTGCTGGTCTATCTCGGTTTCGGCGCTGAGCGCTACCGCTACCCGGCGAACCTGCCCAAGGTGGCTGCGACCGGCGGTCCGCAGTGCCACGATCTGCCGCGGGTGCCCTTCGAGCACGCCCCGCCGTTCGTGATCGCAGATATCGGCGCCAACCCGCAGGAGTACGGAAACCCGCAACTGCTGCTGAACTCCGACGGTCTCAAGCAGCTGCTCTACGGACCGATCGACGGACCGCCGCGCAACAGCTTCCAGGTCGGAGATCCCGGATGAGCAACTCACGCGGAATGATCTTCAAATTCGGCGCCTTCGCGGTGATCATGGTGCTGCTGACCATCTCGTTGTTCTTCATCTTCGGGCAGTACCAAACCGGTTCCACGAATGAGTATTCGGCGCTCTTCACCGACGTGTCACGACTCAAGGAGGGTCAGACGGTGCGGGTGGCCGGGGTCCGGGTGGGCACCGTCAACAGCATCGAATTGCGTGCGGACAAGAAGGTTTTGGTCAAATTCGACGCCAACCGCAGCGTCGTGCTCACCGGCGGCACCAAAGCGGTCGTGCGCTACCTGAATCTGGTCGGCGACCGGTACCTGGAACTCCTCGACGGACCCGGGAACACGAGGGTGCTGCCGGCCGGCAGCGAGATCCCGATCGATCGCACCGCGCCGGCCCTCGACCTCGACCTGCTGCTGGGCGGACTGAAGCCGGTCACCAAGGGACTCAAGGCCGAAGACGTGAATGCGCTCAGCGCGTCGCTGATCCAGGTCTTCCAGGGCGAGGGTTCGACCCTGCAGTCGCTGCTGTCCAAGACATCTTCGTTCTCGAATACATTGGCCGACAACAGCGAATCGGTCCAGGCGCTGATCGACAACCTCAACACTGTGGTCGGCACCGTCAATTCCGAGGGCACGAAATTCTCCGGCGCCATCGACCGTCTCGAGCGCCTGATCAGCGGATTGGCCGGCGACCGCGACACGATCGGCACCGCCATCACCGCCCTGGACAACGGCACCGCCTCCATCGCCGATCTGCTCACCCGCGCCCGACCGCCATTGGCCGGCACCGTCGATCAACTGAATCGGCTTGCGCCGCTGTTGGATAACGACAAGAACGTCATCGACATCTCGTTGCGCAAGTTGCCGAACAACTACCGCAAGTTGACCCGGTTGGGGTCTTACGGCGCCTGGTTCCCCTATTACCTCTGCGGACTGTCGCTGCGCGTCTCGGACCTGCAGTACCGGACGGTGGAAGTGGGCATCAAGCACCAAGTCACGGGAAGGTGCGCCGAACCCGATGCTTAAGTACCGCGGAGCACAGCTCATTCGCGCCGGATTCCTCGGCGTCGTCTCGATCATGCTGGTGATCGCCGTCGGGCTGTCCCCGGATGCGTTGATTCAACGGGCTACCGCCGTCCGCTACCAAGCCGTGTTCGGCGATGCCGGCGGTCTGGTAACCGGCAACGACGTGACGGTCTCGGGGATCAAGGTCGGCAGCGTGTCCGGGATGAAGTTGCAGAACGGCGATGTCCTGGTGACGTTCACCGTCAAAGGCGCTGTGCTACTCGGCTCGTCGAGTACCGCTCACATCCGGACCGGGTCGTTGCTGGGCCAGCGGGTGCTCACCGTGGAGTCCACCGGCAACGGCAAAATGCGCCCGATGGACGTCATCCCGCTGTCGCGCACCTCGTCGCCGTATTCGCTGTCCGAGGCTGTCGGTGATCTGGCGACCGACATCCAGGGAACCAATACCGACTCCCTCAACCAATCCCTTGACACCCTGGCGACCACCCTGAATCAGATTGCGCCGCAACTAGGTCCGACGTTCGACGGCGTTACCCGGCTGTCCGCGACCATCAACGGCCGCGACCAGCAGCTCAGTCAACTACTCAAGGGCGCGGCCGACGTCACGCACATTCTTTCCGAACGCAGCCAGCAACTGAACACGCTGATCCTCAACGCCGACGACCTGCTGTCGATGCTGGTGGAGCGACGCCAGGCGATCGTGCGGCTGCTGGCCAGCACGTCCGCGGTGGCCAAACAACTGACCGGTCTGGTCCACGACAATGAGGCCGAGTTGGCGCCCACGCTGACGAAGCTGAACTCGGTGACCGCGATGCTGGAGAGCAATCGAGACAACCTCGGCAAAGCGATACCCGGCTTGGCCAAGTTCGAACTGACCCAAGGCGAAACGGTGTCCAGCGGGTTCTACTACAACCCGTTCATCCCGAACCTGTTCCAGTTCGAGTTCTTCCAGTGGTTGTTCGACTACGCATTCGGCTTCCGCGCCTACGGCGCGCCCGGTCAGCCACCGGACAATGCCGGGCCGCGGTCACTCCTGCCTTTCCCGTTCAATATGAATCCGGGCGGGTCGCGGTGATGCGCCGCCGAGGCTTCAAGATCGCACTGGCGGTCCTGTTGGTCGTGCTCGTCGTCGTCGGCGCCGGGGTCATGATCCGCAATACGTTCTTCCGGCCTACCACGATCACCGCGTACTTCCGCACCGCCACCGCGATCTATCCGGGCGACGACGTGCGGGTATCGGGCATGAAAGTGGGCACGATCGAGTCGATCGAGCCGGGGGGCACCCAGGCCAGAATGGTGATGCACATCGATCACGGCATCTCCATCCCGTCGGACGCCAGAGCCGTCATCGTCGCCCAGAACCTGGTGGCTGCGCGCTATGTCCAGCTCACCCCGGCCTACCGCAACGCCGGCGCCACGATGAAGGACGGCGCGGTGATCCCGGTCGACCGGACGGCCACCCCCGTCGAATGGGACGAGATCAAAGACCAATTGATGAAGTTGGCAACGGATTTCGGACCCAACAGCAGAGCATCGACACCGGCGGTGTCGCGGTTCATCGACGCGGCCGCCGACGCGCTGGGCGGCAACGGCGACAAACTTCGCCAGACACTGGCGCAACTGTCGGCGCTGGGACGAACCTTCGCCAACGGCAGCGGCAACTTCATCGACATCATCAAGAACCTGCAGACCTTCATCGGGGCCTTGCGCGACAGCAACATTCAATTGGTGCAGTTCAACAATCGGCTCGCCACCCTGACCAGTGTGCTCGACGACAACAAGCCCACCCTGGATGCGGCACTGACCGACCTGTCGACCGCCGTCGTGGAAGTACAGCGGTTCATCGCAGGCACCCGGGACCAGACCGCCGAGCAGATCACCCGGCTGGCCGACCTGACCCAGATCCTCGTCGACAACAAGATGGCACTGCAGAATGTGCTGCACGTGGCGCCGAACGCAATCGCCAACGGCTACAACGACTATGACCCGGACGTCGGCAATGTCCGCG
Source organism: Mycobacterium sp. NGS29 (assembly GCF_059812965.1). Classification (NCBI taxonomy): domain Bacteria; kingdom Bacillati; phylum Actinomycetota; class Actinomycetes; order Mycobacteriales; family Mycobacteriaceae; genus Mycobacterium; species Mycobacterium sp. NGS29. Next base: position 269,803 of record NZ_JCALDR010000005.1, on the reverse strand, counting down.
GTGGGGTGGGCTTGCAGAACTTCAGCAATCCGACCTTCGCCTACTGCTCACAGATCGGGGCCATCGAAAACGTCACCGCGGTCGAGACCGGAAAGCTGTGCGGTCTCTATCTGAGTCCGGCTCTGAAAGTGTTCAACCCGTTGATGCTGTTCAACTTCAACTACCTGCCGATTCCGGTCAACCCGATTCTGGCTCCGGCGTTCGACCCGCAGAATGTCGTGTACACCGAGGATCGGTTGAAGCCGGGCGGGATAGGCCCGAGGCCAGCGCCCCCCGAATTGCCGCCCGCGGTGTCGGCATTCAGCGGGCTGCCGGGCGACACTCCGGAGTATCCGCCACCGCCCGGTCCGCCGGCGCGGATACCGGGGGCGGCGATGCCGGAGCCGCCACCACCGAGCCTGCCCGTCCAACCACCACCCGTACCGAACAGCCCCGCGGACCTGCTCCTGCCCGCAGAGAGGCATTCCCCATGACCCCCCGGCGACAAGGCCCGCCGCCCGCGCCCGCCGCGCGGACCGTTCGCCGGGTTCTGGGCATTGCCGTCACCGTCATACTCACTGTGAGCGGGTGTGCGTTCAGCGGACTGAACTCGCTGCCGCTACCCGGTGCGGTGGGACGCGGGCCGGATGCCACCACCTACTACGTCGAGATCGCCAATGTCGGGACGCTGGAAGCGAATTCGCCGGTGATGGTCAACGACGTGATCGTCGGCAGCGTCAGCAAGCTGACCGTCCGCAACTGGCATGCCGACGTCGAACTCTCGGTGCAGCGCGGTGTGGTCATTCCCGAGAATGTGGTGGCCAGCGTCGGACAGACCAGCCTGCTGGGATCCATGCACCTGGCCCTGAACACGCCGCTGGGTCAGCAAGCGCACGGCAAGTTGCCACCCGGCGCCAAGATTCCGATCGATCGCGCCTCGACCTATCCCTCCACCGAGCAGACGCTTTCCTCGTTGTCGGTGGTCCTCAACGCCGGCGGATTGGGACAGATCGGCGACATCATCAACAACTTCAACGCCGCGCTCTCCGGGCACCCTGCGGAGATACGCGATCTGCTGCACCGGTTGGACACCTTCATCGGCACCTTCGACGCGCAGCGCGAGAATCTGGTTGCGTCGATCCAATCGCTGAACCGGCTCACCGGAACGTTGGCAGGCCAGCGTGACGTGATTACGCGGGCGCTGAACAAGATTCCGCCGGCACTGGACGTGCTGATCAGGGAGCGGCCCCGGCTCACCACGGCACTGAACAAACTGGGGACGTTCGGTGACACGGCAACGAGACTGGTCAACGACGCCGGGTCGGATCTGGTGAACAACCTGCGGAATCTCGAGCCGACGATCCGGGGGTTGGCTGATGTCGGGCCGGAACTCGATCAGGCCATCGCCTATGCGCCGACATTCCCGTTCACCCAGGGTTTCATCGATCGCTATGTCCGTGGCGACTACGTCAACGGCAACTTCATCCTGGACCTGACCAACTCTGGACTGCGCAAGAGCATCCTGCGCGGCACCCACTGGGAGCGGTTGGGCGCAGAACCGGTGCCGGCGCCGGGAGACCCGCAGTATCTGCAGTTCCGGTACGGTGCACCCCCCGGATCGCCGGGCTCGTTCCTGCCGGGTCCACCGCCGGCTGCGGCACCGGGAGCACCCGGCCCGCTGCCGGGTCCGGCGCCCGCGGCGCCCGGCCCGCCCCCGGCGGGTGTGCCGAGCCTATTGGGGCCTGCGCCGGCGCCGGCAGAACAGGGTCCGCTGCCGCCGCCTACCGGGTTGCCACCCGTGGTCGCTCCGGTGCAGGGGGGTGGATAGATGCTGACTCGCTTCATCCGCATCCAACTCGCGATTTTCGCGATCGTCGGGATCCTCGGCATGGTCGTCATGGTCGTCCTCTACATCCAGGCGCCGACGCTGCTGGGCATCGGCAAGATCACCGTGACGCTGGAACTTCCCGAGAGCGGCAACCTGTACCGCTTCAGCAACGTGACCTATCGCGGGGTGCAGATCGGGAAGGTGACGGGCGTCGAGCTCACTGCGCGGGGCGCGAAAGCAACTATGCGGCTTGACAGTTCACCGAAAATACCGGCGAACCTGGATGCGGAGGTGCGCAGCCTTTCCGCGGTGGGCGAGCAGTACGTCGACCTGCGGCCGCGCACCAGTTCGGGTCCCTATCTGCGCGAGGGCTCGGTCATCGCCGCGACCAATACCCGCACCCCGCAGCCGATCGGGCCGGTGCTGGACCAGACCAGCGCCCTGCTCAACAGCATTCCGCAGGGCAAGCTCACCAAGCTGCTCGACGAATCGTTCCGGGCGTTCAACGGGGCCAGTTACGACTTTCAGTCGCTGTTCGACTCGACCTCGCGGATAGCCGGCGACCTCAACGGTGTCGCAGACCGCACGCGACGCCTCACCGAGGACACCGCGCCGCTGCTCGACTCGCAGGCGCAGACCACCGACAGTATCCGGCGGTGGGCTCACAGCCTGGCGGGTGTCACCGGCCAACTGGCGACCAACGATCCGCAGATTCGTAGCGTCCTGCACAACGGACCGGGGGCGTTCAACGAGGCGTCCCGGCTGCTCGACCAGATCAAGCCGACCTTGCCGGTGCTGCTGGCGAACCTGACCACGATCGGTCAGATCGGGGTGACCTACCATGCGTCCCTTGAGCAGGTGCTGGTGCTGTTCCCACCGTTCGTCGCGGCGATCCAATCGTTCGTCGGCAGCAACAGCCCTACCGGTTTGGCGACCGGTGCCTTCAACCTCATCATCAGTGACCCGCCCGCTTGCACCGTCGGATTCCTGCCGCCGAGTCAATGGCGGTCCCCGGCCGACACCACGACCATGGACACACCGGACGGGCTGTACTGCAAGCTGCCCCAGGATTCGCCCATCGGGGTCCGCGGCGCCCGCAACTACCCGTGCATGGGCCATCCCGGCAAGCGGGCGCCGACGGTCGAAATATGCGACAGCGACCAGCCTTTCATGCCGCTTGCGATGCGGCAGCACGTCTTCGGCACCTACCCGCTGGACCCGAATCTGCTGTCCCAGGGGATCCCGCCGGACGACCGGGTCAACTTCAACCGGGAAAGAATCTTCGGTCCGATCGACGGAACGCCGATGCCGCCCGGGCTGGGCCCGGCGCGGGGATCGGCGATCCCGCCCAACGCCCCACCGCCGGCACAACTTTCACCGATGGGTGCGGTCGACCCCATCGCGCCGCTCGACACGCCTGCCGGCGCGCCCAGCCCGGCACCGGCGGCCGCGCCCGGTCCGCCGCCGGACCCGGCACCCGCAGCCGCACCAAGTGCGTTCGGGCGCAACGGATTACCCTCCGGGCCGGCCGTCGTCTTCGCCCAGTACAGCCCGGAGACCGGCAGCTATATGACTCCGGACGGTCAGGTCTACCGCCAGTCGGACCTGGTCGCGTCGAAGGCGCCGAAGACGTGGAAGGACATGTTCGCCATCTGAGGCGTTGTCTGCTCAGCCGATCCGGTCCAGCCGGAACGGCTGTTCGATGTACAGCGGAAGGTTCACGCCGCAGGCGCCACTTGCGGCACTGGTGCGCTCCCGCCCGGCGAACACCGTCGATTCGGGGTTGAGCGTATTGGCGCCGGTCACCGGGTCGGCGGGATAGAAGTAGATATTCGAGTGGCCGATGTACGAAGTGCCGTCCTCGCAGACCTCCCAGTTCGGGATGTCGCGTTTGACGAACCAGGTCGTTCCGTCGTGCATGTACAGTTGCGCGGTCCAGCCCTGGTCGCTGACCACCCGGCCGGCGCAGTCTTGAGCGGTCGAGCAGGACGAGGAGATGGTCCACGTGCTTCGGACCACGTCCTCATCGTGATACACCTGCCTGGTCTTGGCCCAGTCGCCGATCTGGGTGGCGGTGTAGGTCCCATTGATTGCGGGGTCGTAGGCCCATGCCGGCGGGGCTGTTCCTAGGCCGGCGACCAGGGTGGCCGCCGAGAGTGTCACAGCAGCCGCTGCACTGATCGGACGCATCATGAGTTGCTCCTCGACGCGCTTACTACCATTGAAATGGAGTCCGGACTTCACGATATATAAGAAGCGTGCTCACAAGCCTTCAAATTTTTCAATTAGCCACGAACTTTTGACTTTTTTCAACGTTACCCGAAGGCTGCTCGATGTCACTACTGGCTCCGGCTTTTCTTTGCTTGCCGTTTTTTGCCGGACGAAGACGAGCACCACCGCCGAATCGGGATGCAGTTCGGTCACTGCGGCTTTGACGACGGTCGCGGTGCTCGTCACTTGCGCGCGCTGCGTCGAGGGACTGACGATCTGGTCGGCGAACTGCTGGTAATAGAGCAGATAGTCGTCGGTGACCCGGGATTTGGCGTTCGTGAGGTCATGGCTCAGCGTGTCCGGTGAGTAGGAAAGCAGCGCCACCGCGCCGTCGCTGGCTGCTCCGATGACCTGGTGCGTGACGTTGCGGTCGGTCTGCCAATCCGACCGATAGGTTGCCAAGAAGTACCAGGTGGCGAATCCCGTACTGGTCAGCAGCAGCAGGGTCAGCACCATCGCGGGCCACTTAGCCAGCCAACGACGCGTCGGGTGCCCGTCCCGGCCGGTCGTCACCGGGCGGACCGACTTCTGCATCGCCTCGGCGTCGGCGGTCATGGGACGAACTCGACCTTGGCGATCTTGAGTCGTCCGGCGTCGGTCGCGACGTTGACGACCAGCCGCCAGGTCCGGATCTCCGGCTTGGACTGATCGGGCTTGGTGATCTCCGATCTGGCCGCGACCAGCACAACCGCGGAGTCACTGGTCATCGACTGCACCGCCACGGACTGCACGGATGCCTTGGTGACGACCTTTGATTCCTCGAGGGACCTGACCATGTCTTCGGCGCCCATCAGGACGCCGGCTTTGAACTGTCCGGTGGTCTCATCGGCGAAACGCTGCATGTCCGCTCTGGCTTTTGTCGAGTCGACCGACATCATGATCTGCACGGCGTTGCGGGCGACCGCAGCGAATTCGGCCGTCCTTTGAGTTTGCTGAACCACCCTTTGGTGATGCCAGATCAAATAGCCGCTGCCCGCCAGTGCGCCGCAGCTGACCAGAATCGCAGCGATGACGGCAAGAGTCCTGCGACCCGGGCGACGCGGCCGGAACCGGCGTGCCCACGACCGCCGTTCCTCATCCGGCGGATTGCCGGACCCGGTTGCGGCCCGCTCGGCCTGTTCGCGCAACGCGACTGCACGGGCTCGGGCAATCTCGGCGCGCGCTTCTGCTTCGGCGAGATCGTCGTCGCCGTCGAGGAGGGCCTCGATCGGAATGTCGGCGTCGAGCGCCTCGGTTGATAGCTCACCCGGCGGCATCGAGCACCTCCTCGCCCGGAATCACGGCGAGAGTCACATTAGCACTCGTACGGCAGATGCCCGCTCGGCCGGCGCACAATGCGCTCCTCTCGAACCAGGAGAATTTTCTTACCATCTGTCACCAAGGTAATGAATTTTCAGACCTACTGTGGCAAATTAAGTTGGTGCGATTCATTATCGGCGCGATCGCTGCATCGCTGGGCCTGGCGATGTCCGCGGGCCTGCCTGCGCCGCCCGCCGCCGCCGATCCCGCCAGTTGCGATTACGCGGACTGCACGCCGGGCATCGCCGGACACCAGGTGCTGGGTGCGCCGTGCGACAACACCACGTATTTCGTGTTCGGCACCGCGGACTACTACGTATCGTTCGCCACCGAGCCGGGACGGTTGATGTTCTGCGGCTCCCCGCGGCGGTATGAACCGCGCTGGTTCCGGTCACCGCCGATGGTCGGCGTCAAGCAGGAGAACGCCTCGTGCTCCGAATGGCCGACTTTCTATGTCGCACAGGCTCCGGACGGTCTGTTCCTGGTCTGCAACGCCCATGACGGTTTCCAACGTTGGGAGCGCGGCGACACCTGATCGTGCCACCGACTCATGGTCGCGTGTTCGGGATGTTCGGCTGATCCTGGAACGGGCTCGGCCCGAAGTAGTCGTCGGTATGGATCGTGCCGTCGCGGTCGCGATGATGGGCATCGTGACACGTGGACGGATCGAAGTTATAGCCCCAAGCCGCCTCGTCATAGGGTTGGCCGGGGCACCAGTGATACCCCACCCACGGCCACTGCGGGTCGTCGGCCTGAGCGGTGGCGGCGCTCGCAATCATGAAGGCGGTGGTGATCATGATCGCTGCGGCAGCCAGACGACGAACTGTCTCCATAGAGGAACGGTATCTGAGTAACCGCGTCGTGAAAATGCGATCGGGCTATTCAGCGGCGGCGTCGAACAGACGCCGGGTGATCCGCAGCAGTTGGGTGCGTAGGGTCTGGTCGTCGATGTCGGCGACCAGCGGATGCACCACCCCCACCGCGATCGCACCCGAGAGCATGGCAGCCGAGACGCGCGCGTCCTCGGCAACGCCGTCGACGAGAACACCGTAGAGGCGCTCGATGAACTGCTGGAACGGCTGGTGATCGGCCAGCAGGCGGACGATGACGGGGTCGAACTGCAAGGTGCTTGCCGCACCGCGCCGCTCGACGGCAACCTCGATGACCCGGTCCAGCAGTACGTCGCGCGCCCGGGTCCGGTGATCGTGTGCTTCGGCGGCTTCCAGTGCCTCCTCCAGACCGCCGAGTTCACGCTCGGTGAGAGCGATGACGATCTGCTCCTTGGTCTTGAATTGGTGGTAGACAGCGGCTTTCGTGACGCCGACGGCGTCGGCGATCATCTGCAGTGAGGTTCCGCCGACACCGTTCTCACCGATCAGCTGCAGGGCGGCATCCAGGATGCGCAGCTGCGCGGGGCTGCGGGTGATGAACCGGAATCGGCTCGGTGCTGAGACCACGCAGTCAGAGTAGCCGATCGGCTATTGACGATGGGGTAGCCGTTCGGCTAGCTTCGCTGACGAGCCCGAAGGAGTCATCGATGTCCGATATCGGCGCTGCAGCCACCCCGCCACGATCACCCGCCGCGCGGCGAATCGATGGCGAGGTGATCCTGCTCTGGACGCTGCCGGTCCTGCTGCTCATCTGGATCGCTGCCTTCCTGTTGTTCCCGGGATTTCACCCGCCGATGTCTCCGTCGATGACGGCCGAGCAGGTGGCCGCGTTCTATCGCGATCCGGCTCATCTGCCCGAGATCCGGTACAGCATGATCGTCTTCAACTGGTTCGGCGTGTGCCTGGTGCCGATCCTGGTGCTGGTTGCGATGCAGATTCGCCGGATGGCTCATCGCACCCCGATCTTCTCCTACGCGATGCTGGGCTGCGTCGCCGGCGGCCCCACCTTGTTCCTGATCGCCAACGTGTGCTGGTTGCTGGCCGCATTCCGACCGGAACGGCGACCGGAATTGACGCAGTTGCTCAACGATTTCGCCTGGATCACCTTCACCATCCTGGTTCCCTACCTGATCGGGCAGAGCGTAATCTTGGCTCTGGCAATCTATTTCGACGATCAGCCGCGACCGGTGTTCCAGCGCTGGGTGGGTCACTTCAATCTCGTCGTAGCCGCGGCGCTGGTCCCGGCGGCGTTCGTGGGCCTGTCGTTGTCGGGTCCGCTCGCATGGGACGGCGTGCTGTCCTTCTGGTTGAAGAACATCGCCATCACCGTCTGGATCGTGGTGACCGGCGTGGTCCTGTCCCAGGCCATATATCGGGAACGATCTGAAAACCAAAGCCAGGCAATGACATTGGAACCCGCTTGAGCGCGGTGGTGGCGCTACCGGAGCGCTCGGCCGCACCGCGGGGCCCCTGGCGGCACCGGTTTGCCTGGCACCTGCGGCACAACCCCAAGCGCGAGCTGTGGTTGGCCTGGTGGACACTCGTCGTCTTCTACAACATCTTCTTCCCGGTGTTCTTCATCGTGGCCCAAGTCCAGCCGCCGCCCCAGCCCACCTGGGACCTGGCCACACAGGTGCACTGGTTCAATGAACGCCGCCTCGGCATCCCCATCGGGCTCGGCGTCATCTTCGTCATCTGTGGGATGAACGCGATCAACAACGCCCTGATCGCCTATTCCATGCGGCGCATGTCGGTGAGCCGCGCGTTCGGATACTCCTACCTGCTGATCTATGCGCTCAGCGCGGTGCCGGGCCTGCTCCTGCTCTGTATCGCGTTGATCGTCGGGACACTACGCCCGCACCGAGATCCCGAGGCGATCGGTTGGCTCTACGACTTCGCCTTCTTGTCGTTCGACGGGACCATGGGGGTTTTCCTGATCGGGTCGCTGCTGTGGATGGTCGCGATACTGATCGATAAGAATCGGGTGTTTCCCAAGTGGTTCGGCTATCTCAATCTGTGCAACGCGCTGACCGAGGTCGTCGTGGCGCCGTGTTGGATCTTCGGGCGTGGCGTGCTGGCCTGGAACGGGCAGATCGCGTGGTGGTTGGACATGGTGGTGTTCGGCATCTATCAGGTGACCTTTGTCGTCATGCTCTTCCGGATGATCCGGCGTGAAGACTTCGGTACCGGACCGCTACCCGAGCTGCCCAGTAAGCGCGCGGCGGCACACGCGGGCGCGTCATGACCGAGCTGGCCGGAGAAGACAAGCGCGCGACGTTCGTGCCGGGCCAGCCGGACATGTGGGCCTTCGTCCTGTTCGAAAGTCTGATATTCACCGGATATTTCGGCTTCTACCTGTTCTACCGGACCAGGAGCCCGGGGCTCTTCTTGAGCTCCCAGGAGCACCTGGATCTGCGCATCGGCGTGCTGAACACACTCGTGTTGCTGCTGAGTTCCTGGTCAGTGGCGCGATGCGTGCAGTCTGCGCGCGCCGGCGCGTATCGGGCAGCGCTGCGCGACGTTCTGGCGACGGCCGCGTTCGCCGCAGTCTTTCTGTCTCTGAAAGTTTTCGAATGGTCCCGGCTGGTGCATGCCGGAAACGGCCTGGACAGCAACGACTTCTTCGGCTACTACTTCTTCCTCACCGGCATTCATTTCGTGCACCTGCTCATCGGATTCGTCGTCCTCGGTGTCATCGGTTACCGCCTCCTGGGTGCCCGGCGTGGCACCGCCGACTCTCAAACACTGATTGAAACGTGCGCAACCTATTGGCACACCGTCGATTTCCTCTGGGTGCTGATCTTCGCGTTGTTGTACGTGGTGCGGTGACGCGGTGAAGCCCAACGCGCGGCTGCTGGTGGTGTGGGCGGTACTGGCCATGCTCACGTTGGGTTACCTGTGGATCGACCACTCCGTCCACGGCACCAGTGTGGTGCTCACGACCAGCGTCATCGTCATCGCACTCATCAAGGTGCGCATCATCTTTCGCGAGTTCATGGAAGTCCGGGAGGCGCCCGCACGACTGCGCCGGCTCACCGATGCCTGGGTATTGCTGATCGCGGCCGGATTGTTCGGCAGCTATTTCATCGGCCTGGCGATCAACTGACCGGTCGCCCGGCCGGTGGCTCCTGGGGTGTGAAGGTGAGGTGGAGCTGGTTGAGTCCGCGCAGGATGTAGGTGGGCTCGTAGGTGAATCGGCGGTCGTCGGCGGTGCCGTGGTGGGCTTCGTCGAGGTTGATGTCGGCCATCCGGTCCAGTATCCGTTCGATGGACACCCGGCCTTCGACCCGGGCGAGTGGGCCGCCGGGGCAGGAGTGCACGCCGCGCGCGAACGCCATGTGTTCGCGGACGTTCTTGCGGTCCAGCCGGAACTCGTGCGGGTCGTCGAAGCGGCGCGGGTCACGGTTGGCCGCACCGGGCAACACCATCACCACGGTGCCGGCCGGAATGTCCACTCCGCCAACCTGGGTCGACCTGCGCGCCAATCGCGAATCACTCTTGACCGGGCTCTCCATGCGCAGGGATTCCTCGATGAACCCCGGAATCAGGCTGCGGTTGTCGCGGAGTTGCTGCTGGATGTCCGGACGGTTGCCGATCACCTGCAGTGCGGCGCTGAGCAGCTTTGCTGTGGTCTCCTGGCCGGCGGCGAACAGGAAGGTGGCTGACCGGACGACGTCGATGACCTCCGGCGTCGTCCCGTCCGGATACTTGGCGGTGGCCAGCGCGGTCAGGACGTCTTCGCGCGGGTGCGCGCGGCGGTCCTCGATGTAGGCCGAGAATTTGTCGTCGAGCCACTCCAGCGGATTGACGCCCACCGATTCGTGGTCCAGGGCCCCGACGCGGCCGGGACGGTCGGCGCCCAGTACCACCCGGAATTCTTTGTGGTCCTCCTCCGGGACGCCGAGCAGATCGGCGATCACCAACGTGGCAAACGGTTTTGAGTATTCACCGATGAATTCGCAGTTGCCGTTGACCAGGAACTCGTCGAGTTGGCGGTCGGCGAGGCGCCACATGAATTCCTCGTTCTGCTTGAGTCGGCTCGGCGTCAGCAGCCTGCTCAAAATCGACCGCGCCCGGCTGTGGTCCGGCGGGTCCATGGTGACCATGTGCTCGAACATCGGGAAACAGTGCCGGTGCTCGTCGATCTGATGGTTGATGTCGTCGCCGTCGGGCTGGAACGGCAGCGGCGGGAACGGCCCGCCGAGCGCGACGCAGTTGGAGAACGAGTCGGTGTCCTTGTAGACCGCCGTCGCCTCTTCGTAGCCGGTGACGGCGACGACCCCATAGTGCGGCAGACGCAGCACCGGGTTCTGGGCGCGCAGGTAATCGAAGTAGGTGTACGGGTCGGGTACCAGCGACGGATCGGTGAAGAAATCAATGGTGTCGTAATCGCTCATCGTGCATTCCTCCCGAAGCCGGCCCGCAGCACCGTGTCGCCAATTGGTCAGTCGGCGACGAGAGCTGGCGTCGCCCGATTAGAACGTCTGCTGAGCACCTGCTTAGCATGGCGGTATTGTCGTGGTCAAGATCACTGCGCCGGTACCGAACCGTGTCGCGGATACGATCGGCCTGATCATCGGGCGAGCGCAGAGAGGACGGGTACGGCATGACATCGGCCCGCAGGATCGGGGCGCCGGACGCGAAGAATCGCGGCCTGCTGCTCGACGCGGCCGAACAGTTGATGATCGAGGAGGGCTACGCGGCGGTGACGTCGCGGCGGCTCGCCAACAAGGCCGGACTCAAACCGCAGCTGGTGCACTACTACTTCCGCACCATGGAGGACCTGTTTCTGGCCGTCTTCCGGCGCCGCGCTGAGGAAGGGCTGCAGGCCCAGGCGCAGTTGCTGCAGTTGCCGCAACCGCTGTGGGCGCTGTGGCGATTCGGCACCGATCCCGGGTTCACGCGTATCTCGATGGAATTCATGGCGCTGGCCAACCACCGCAAAGAGATGCGCGCCGAAATCGCCTACTACGCCGACCGTTTTCGCGACGAACAACGCCAGGTGGTGTCGGCTGCCATGCAGCGGTACGAGGCGCAGGGCAAGCTGAATACCGATTTCGTGCCGCCGGTGGTTTTCACCGTGCTGATGACCAGCCTGTCGCGGTTCCTGGTGCTCGAGCAGGCGATGGGTGTGTCGGTGGGTCACCCGGAGACGCTGAAGTTCGTCGAACATCACCTGCGCAGGTTGGAAGGCGAGCCGGAGCCGATCGCGGACATCCCGCCGACCTGGGTGGTTCACCAGGTGCGCAGCGAACAGAGCACCCCACGTTCTCCATCCTTGGACACCACCACCGCGCCGTCGACCGACAAGGTGCAGTGAAAGCCCGGAAAGCCGGGTTGACGCTGCATGCTGACGCTGACCATCGCCCAGTGCGCGGGATCCACCAGCATTACCGTCTGACTCCACGGCCGTCCCGGGGCGATATCGGCCTGCACATTCGGCGTGAACGGGTAGGGGTTGTGGCTGTAGTCCGAAAACTTCGCCGGATCCTGGTCCTGGTAGTAGATATCGGCGTAGGCCGGGTTGTTGGCGGTGATGGTGTAGACGACCCGGTGCGCGGGCGGCGGGTCGTCGTCAGCCCGTGCCGTGCCGGTGCCGGCCGCTATACCGGAGCCGGCCAGCAGAACCGCTGACAGCAGCGCTGCTCCGATGCCCAGTTGCGGCGTTGCCCTGGTCGTCATATCGCTCCTCCGGCTGCTGGGCGCGGATTGGCTTTGCGGTTCATGACTAGTGCTGCGGCCTGCCAGTGCGGGTCGGCCAGCCACAGCCGTGCAAACGATGCTATCGCCTCATCAGGGGAAACTCCGCTGATTACCCGTTTTATCTCGGCGGCCGGACGGCGGGCGAGGGATCTGGCGACCGAGCGCCAGCCCTGGTCGGCCGAGTCGAAGGATGCCCGCGGTAAGACCACATCCACCAGTCCGAGGCGTTCGGCCTCGACGGCATCGACTGCGGTCCCGCTACCGGCCAACAGCAGGGCCCTGCTTTTGCCGACCAGCGCGGCCAGACGTTCGGCGCCGCCCCACGCCGGCATGATTTCGAGTTGCACCTGATTGAAGGCGATCTTGATGTCGTCGGCGGCCACCCGGATGTCGGCGGCCACCGCGACCTCGGCGCCGCCGCCGAAGGCGTGCCCGTTCATCGCCGCGACCACTGGCGCCGGGAACCCGGCGATCCGGTCGCACAGCGTGCGCATCCGGCGGGCCATCGCCGCGGCTTCGTCCTCGGTCCGTAGCGCGCTGAGCTCCTTGAGATCTCCGCCGGAGACGAAAGCCCGGTCGCCGGCACCCGTGATCACCAGTGCCAACGCCCCGCTCGCGCCGTCGAGCGCATGGTCGAGCTGGTCCATGGTTTCCAGCGAGATGGCATTGCGTGCGTGCGGCCGATCGATGGTCAGCACTGCCACCCCGGTCTCGGCGTCGTCGAAATCCAGGTCCACCATGCGTGTTCAGCTCCTCGGTACAACCCGGACTTGCGACGCCGATATTGGCATTCTCGTCTAGGGAGAATAGCATCATCGCTGCAGGTCCAGAAGTTGTCCGGACGCCTGCGGATTGGGGTGGCCAGGTGCGGAACCGAATCGCCGCGGCAGCGGCCGTAGCGCTGGCGGCACCCGTCTTCGGGGCGTGCAGCGCCCCCTCGCAAGGCCAGCTGGCCAGCACCGCGGTGGCGACCGTCAACGGGAACGAGGTGCGGCCCCGAGTTGTGCGCTGCTTCCAGCAGGAATGGTTTCGCACCATAGAACTCGGTGACGACGCCTCGGGCGCCAAGATCGTCGTCGACCAGCGGGCAAATCCGGCGTCCACGGTGTCCGTCCGCTTCCACAACTTCGGTGGTTTCACCGGCACCTACTCCCACGGCGGCGGAGCCGACGCCGCCACCCGCTTCGATGGCCAGTCGTTCATCATCACCGGCACGGCCAACGGGTCCACCACGGCCAAACCGGGCGAGGCGGCCAGCGCCGATTTCAAGATCAACGCGAAGTGCTGACCCGCACCGTGCCGCCCGCGCGGGGGGTGGGTGCACGTTGCGCACGGCGATATAGGAGAATATGATTCTCACTAATTGCGAAGGAGGATTTCATGGGTCAGTTGTCGCACCGGGTTGACGTCCCGTTTCCGATCTTTGACGCGGATAACCATCTTTACGAGCCGCCGGAGGCGCTGACCAAGTTCCTGCCGAAGGAATACCAGAACCACGTCCAGTACGTGCAGGTCAACGGGCGCACCAAGATCGCGATCCGCGGCCAGATCAGTAACTACATTCCCAACCCGACCTTCGAGGTCGTCGCCAAACCCGGAGCCTGGGAAGAGTATTTCAAGTACGGCAACCCGGAAGGCAAGAGCAAGCGCGAGCTGTTCGGTGAGCCGATGCGTGCCATCCCGGCGTTCTTCGAGCCGGGCCCGCGCCTGGAAGTGATGAACGAGCTGGGGCTGGACAAGACGCTGATGTTCCCGACGCTGGCCAGCCTCCTCGAGGAACGGTTGTCGGACGACCCTGTTGCCATCCATGTGCTGGTCCATGCGCTGAACCAGTGGCTCGACGAGGTCTGGGGCTTCAACTACCAGAACCGTATCTTCACCACCCCGGTGATCACCCTGCCGATCGTTGAAAAGGCGATCGAAGAGCTGGAATGGGCGGTCAAGCGCGGTGCCCGCTGCATCCTGGTCCGCCCGGCACCGGTCCCCGGCTTCCGTGGTCCGCGGTCGTTCGCGCTGCCCGAGTTCGACCCGTTCTGGGAGCGGGTCGTGGAGTACGACGTGCTGGTCGGCATGCACTCCAGCGACAGTGGCTACTCCCGGTACACCTCCGAATGGGACGGTGCCAGCGCCGAGATGCTGCCGTTCCAGACCAACGCAATGGGCATCCTCAACGAGTGGCGGCCGATCCAGGACTCGGTGGGCTCGTGGGTCATTCACGGCGCGCTCTATCGCCACCCCAAGCTGAAGGTCGCGATCGTCGAGGCCGGGTCGAAGTGGATGACCCCGCTGCTGGACGGCCTGGCGGAGGTCTTCCGCAAGGCTCCGGAGGCATTCCCGAGCGACCCGGTCGAGATGGTCAAGAACCGGATCTACGTCAGCCCGTTCTTCGAGGACGGTATCGACGACCTGGTCAACCTCGTTGGCGTGGACCAGGTGCTGTACGGGTCGGACTGGCCCCATCCCGAAGGGCTGGCGGAGCCGACCTATTACATCGAGGCGCTGTCGCACTTGTCGGCCGACGACCAGGCGAAGATCATGGGTGGCAATCTCGGTCGACTCGTCACGGTGTGACCGACCGGGTCAGCTGGCAGACCATCCCCGAGATGGTCTTGAGCGCGGTGGATCGCTTCGGCGATGCGGAAGCGGTCGTGGACGGTCCGCTGCGCTACACCTTCGCTGAGCTCGTCCACCGAATACGTTGTGCGGCAGGTGCTTTTGCCGATCTCGGTATCGCCAGGGGTGACCGGGTGGCCGTCTGGGCGCCCAACTGTGCCGAGTGGATCGTTGCCGCCTTCGGCCTGCTGACCGCCGGGGGAGTCCTGGTGCCGGTCAACACCCGGTTCAAGGTGGCGGAGGCCGCTGACGTCATCGGCCGCAGCGGGGCCAAGGCGGTATTGGTCCAGCAGCGCTTCCTGGGGCAGGACTTCGTGGCGCCGGCCGGGATACCGGTCATCGACCTGAAATCCGGCTTCCTCGACGCCGGATCACCGTTCGAGTGCCCGGTCAGCGGCGCCGATGTCTCCGACATCATTTTCACCTCCGGCACCACCGGGCGGCCCAAGGGCGCGATGATGAATCACGCTCAGACGTTGCGCATGTACGAGGAGTGGGCGACCCTCGCGGATCTGCGCGAGGGTGACCGCTACCTGATGATCAATCCGTATTTCCACACCTTCGGTCTCAAAGCGGGCCTTGTCGCGTCCTTTCTGCGTGGTGCCGCGATGCTGCCGGTAGCGGTTTTCGACATCGCCACCGCGGTGGATCTTATTGAGCGCGAGCGCATTACGATGTTGCCCGGCCCGCCGACGCTGTATCACTCGTTGTTGACGGTGCCGGACAAGTCCAAGCTGGCCACGTTGCGGGCCGGCGTCACCGGTGCCGCCGACATCCCCGTCGAACTCGTCCGTCGCATCCACGGTGAGTTGCCGTTCCAGACGTTGATGACCGGGTACGGGCTCACCGAGGCGGGCAACGTCACCTTGTCCCGGCCCGGCGACTCCTTTGCGGAGGTCGCCTCCACCGCGGGTCTGCCGTGCGACGGGGTCGAGGTGCGCATCGCCGGGGACGGCGAGGTGCTGGTTCGCGGGTACGGGGTCATGCAGGGCTACCTCAACGATCCGGTCGCCACCGCTGAGGCGATCGACGGCGACGGCTGGCTACACACCGGGGACCTGGGCAGCATCGACGAGTCGGGTCGGTTGCGCATCGTCGGCCGCAAGAAGGACATGTTCATCGTGGGCGGATTCAACGCCTACCCGGCCGAGATCGAAGGCTTCCTGCTCAAGCACCCCGCCATTGCCCAGGTGGCGGTGATCGGCGCTCCCGACGAACGGCTCGGGCAGGTGGGCAAGGCATTCGTCGTCCGTAAGAGTCCGGTGGACGCGCCGGAACTGATCGACTGGTGCCGGGAGCGTATGGCTGGATTCAAGGTGCCGCGAGTGGTGGAATTCGTCGACGCGCTGCCGATGAACGCCACCGGCAAGGTCGTCAAGGATCTCCTCCGCTGAGTGGCGCTCGGCATCCTCCGGCAGTTGCATATGCCGAAAGCAAGAACGGTATTTCCACAGTTTGACGCGGTTTTGCGCGGTCCGTGTCGGCCCGGACGGTAATATTGCCGACGGAAAGTGATAATCTCGTTCTCCGACGGCCGACGACATGCCGGAGTGGCCGCCGCCAGTCCGGCCCATCATGGTTGCGGTGGCGAGTAGGGTGTGGCCACGGCTGGCGTACGGCGGATCCCGGACGGAATGGGGATCGGGCGACAAGTTAACGCATTTTCCCGACACCGTCGGCGGCTACCAGGCACCTTGTCACCGACGGACAAGCGGTAGAGGAGTTCGGAGTTGAGCGGCGAGCGATCTCGTTCCCGAGCCGGTGAGCGGAGGACGGCGGCACCCGCCGTAATGCAGACGACGCGAAATCGGCGCCGGTGAAGAAGGACGACACACCGCAGAGTGTCGCGGAAATGCGGTCCCTGGCCGAGGAGGCCGAGGCGGAGGCCGCCGAGGCCGAAGCCCTCGCCGCCGCTGCCCGCGCGCGTGCCCGCGCCATCCGGCTGCGCCGCGAAGCCGAAATCGTCGCAAGCACCGAGGTCGGATCCGGCACGAACGGACTGGAAGTCGACGACGCAACAATCGAGCCGGCCGAACCGACGGTCACGCTCGCCAAGCCCGACGCCGCGAAGATCAAACTGGCCAAGGGCCCGGTGAAAAAGGCCGGCGGCGCCAAAGCCACTGCAGCAGCGGAGCAACCGGAGCCGGTGAAACCGGCCCGCATCGAGGAGCGCGACACCGAGGTTGCGGACGATCGCACCACCGAGACGCTTTCCGACGAAACGGACGCTGACGCAGCGGACGACGAAAACGCCGAGGAACCGGCTGCCAGATCCGCGCGGCGCGGCCTGCGCCGACCGACACTGAAGTCGGTGGCAGCGGTACTGGCCGTCGCTATCACGCTCTTCGCGGTGGGGGCCAGCGTGGAGATGTCCGTGCTGCATCGCAACGCCACCCGGGAACGCCAGCAGGTTGCCGAATTCGCCGCGGGCGCACGGCAGGGAGTCGTGACGCTGACTTCGCTCGACTACGAACACGCCAAAGAAGGCGTGCAACACATCCTGGAAGTGTCCACCGGAACGTTCAAGGACGACTTTCTGAAGATGGCCGAAGATTTCACCAAAGTCGTCGAAGAGTCGAAAGTGATCTCGCAGGGAAGCGTTCAAGCTGCCGCTGTCGAACTCGACACCATGACCGAGAATTCGGCGGTGGTGCTCGTGGCCAGTACCTCCGAGGTCACGAATGCCGCTGGTGCCAAACAGGATCCACGTAAGTACCGGCTGATCGTGACGATGACTCGGGAAGGTGGTCGGCTCAAGATGTCGAAAGTGGAGTTCGTGCCGTGACCGAACGGGACTCGTCGGTGGTCGACGACAGCGCAGAGCAGACCTCGGTCGTCGAGGACACGGTGGATGCCGAAGACGCCGATTCGCCAGCCGACGGCCGGGATTCGGGCCGCAATCGCTTGACCGCCCGATTGAAGAACCCGACCGCCGGCAGGACGAAAAGTCGTTGGGCCGGGAAGCTCGGCATCGCCGCGCTGGCCCTGCTGGTGGTCAGTTCGCTGTCGGTGCTGGCCGCCCTGTACTGGTTCTCCTACCGGCCGGACCAGCAGGTCGACGCAGCCGAAGCCAAGGCGGCAATCGCAGCTGCCAGTGACGGCACCGTCGCCATCCTGTCCTACTCGCCGGACACGCTCGACCACGACTTCTCCACCGCGAGATCACATCTGACCGGTGACTTCCTGTCTTACTACGACCAGTTCACCTCGCAGATCGTCGCTCCGGCCGCAAAGCAGAAGGCAGTCAAGACGACCGCAGTGGTGCTTCGCGGCGCGTTGTCCGAATTCCGTCCGGACTCGGCCATCGTGTTGTTGTTCATCAACCAGAGCACTCAGAGCAGGGACCGTCCGGAACCGGCGATGACGAACAGCAGCGTGCTGGTCACCTTGACCAAGGCCGACGGGAAATGGCTTATCTCACAGTTCAATCCGGCATAGGCCTGTGATGAGCAACGGCGACATTCACTCGATGGTGATCGCGTCGGACTACCGGATTCCGGACCCGACCAAGGTGTGGCCGCTGCTGGAGCGTCGCAAAGCCGCGCTCGCCGACATCGGCGCCCATCACGTGCTGGTCTATATCTCCACCCACGACTACGGCCGGGTGCTGGTGATGATCGGGGTGCACAGCCGCGAGCCGATCGTAGAGCTGTTGCAGTCGCGGGTGTTCTTCGACTGGTTCGATGCCGTCGGCGTCGACGACATCCCGGCCGTCTTCGCCGGCGAGATCGTGGACAGGTTCATTGCCGAACCTCCGGCAGCGACGGGCCGGGCGCCCGGCGTGGTGGTGGCCGCCTTCGCGTCCGTGGACAGTGTGACGACGCTGCACACCGAAGTCGGTCTCGCGATGGACCGGTTCACCGCCGCCGGGATCCGAAAGACCTGGGTCTTTCAGGCTTTCGACGACTCACACGAGGTGCTGATCCTGCAGGAATTCGCCGACGAGGACAGCGCGCGGGAATGGATCGAGCACCCGGACGCGGCGGCGCAATGGCTCAGCGGGGTGGGAATCGGCGCCTACCCGCCGCTGTTCGTCGGCCGGTATTTCGACATGATGCGCATCGGGACGGACTGACCGGCGCGATGTACGTGTGCCTGTGTAATGGCATCACCAGCCAGATGGTCACCGAAGCTGTCTGCGCGGGCGCGTCGACGAGTAACCAAGTTGCCGCGGCGTGCGGCGCGGGTGCCGACTGTGGACGCTGCCGTCGCACCGTGCGTGCGATCATCGCGTCCGTCAGCGAGACGAGGAGTCCGCGCCATTCGGCGTAGCCGCGTTCAGTGGTCCTTCGGCTGCATCGGTCCGACGAGTTGGGCGAGCAGGGGCGGGATTTCGTGTCGCGGCAACACCACCTCGACGAACACCATGCGGTCGCGATGGGCGGCGGCGGCGGTGAGCGCGTCGTCGAGTTCGCCGTAGGTTTCGGCGCGCAACGCGAGGTGATTTTCCACCCCGAGCGTGCCGGGGAGATCGGTCCAGCGCCAGCCGACGATGTCGTTGTAGGGCGCCGTTGCTCCGTGGATGGCGCGTTCGACGGTGTAGCCGTCGTTGTTGACCACCACGATGACCGGGGAAAGCCCCTCCCGGGAGAAGCTGCCCAGTTCCTGCGCGGTCAGCTGAGCGGCACCGTCGCCGATCAGCAGCACCGTTCTGCGGTCCGGATGGGCCACCGCCGCCCCGAAGGCGGCGGGCAACGTGTAACCGATCGAACCCCATAACGGTTGGCCGATGAAGGTGACCCCCTGGGGCAGTACGTGGTCGGCCATGCCGAAGAACGAGGTCCCCTGATCTGCCAACACCACGTTGCCCGGGGTCAGTGCCGAACACAACCGGTCCCACAGCATCCGTTGGGTGAGAGCCTCGTCGCGGCCCGGGGCGGGGGCCGGTGCTTGCGCCGGTGGCGGTGCCACATCCGGTGAACGGATACCGCGCTCGGTCAGTATCGCTGTCAGAGCCTGCAGCGCCGCACCCATCTCCAGCGGCGCGAACACCTCGTCGGCCACGCTGCTCTGGTACTGGCCGATATCGATGGTCCGGGCCGGGTCGATGCGTTGACTGAAGAACCCACTGACCATGTCGGTAAACACCACCCCGGCGGTCACCAGGACCGGTGCCTGCTCGATGGCGGTGCGTACCCGTTCGGTGCTGGCCGCGCCGGCGTAGATGCCGAGGAAATTCGGCGAGCTCTCGTCGAGCAGGCTCTTACCCCACACCAACGTCGCGTGCGGCACCACGTCGGCTGCCAGTAGCGCCTGCAGTTCCCGGACCGCCTGCAGGCGGTGCACCAACAGGTCGGCCAGCACGGTCAACTGGCGGTTGCCGATCAACTTCGCCGCCGCCTCGGTGAACATGGCCAGCGCCCGTGGACTGGTGCCGCCGGCATAGCGTGGCAACGGCGCGTCCGGCGGTTCGGTGGGGAAGCGCGCCACGTCGGTGGACATCAGCAGGTACCCGGGCCGCTTCTGTTCGCGCACCTCGCACAGCACCCGGTCGATCTCACGGCACGCGGTGGCTGGCATGAGATTGGCTTGCGCGCAGGTGATTTCGCGACTGATCCGGAAGAAGTGCTCGAAGTCGCCGTCGCCGAGCGAATGATGCAACGCCCGGCGGGTGGCCTGGGCGTCCTTCGAGGGCCCGCCCACGATGTGCACGACGGGCACGTGCTCGGCGTAGCTGCCCGCGATGGCGTTGGTCGCCGAAAGCTCACCGACGCCGAATGTCGTTACCACGGCTGACATTCCGCGCAGCCGCCCATATCCGTCGGCGGCGTAACCGGCGTTGAGTTCGTTGGCGTTGCCGACCCAGCGCAGCTTGGGGTGGGCCACGATGTGGTCGAGGAAAGCCAGGTTGTAATCGCCGGGCACGCCGAAGATCTCTGTGACGCCGAGTTCGGCGAGGCGGTCGAGCAGATAGTCGCCGACGGTATAGGCAGAATCGGTCACGGAAACGACGGTACGCCCGTGGCGACGATACCGGCGAAACGACTATTCCCGCCGGGGCACGGTCGCGATATGGTGCGGGCCATGGCAATCAAAGAATCCCGCGACATCGTCATCGAAGCCAGTCCCGAGGAGATCCTGGATGTCATCGCTGATTTCGAGGCGATGCCCGAATGGTCCGAACCGCACCAGACCGCCGAGATCCTGGAGACCGGAGACGACGGGCGTCCGAGCAAAGTAAAGATGAAGGTGAAGACCGCGGGCATCACCGACGAGCAGGTGGTGGCCTACACCTGGAATGGCAACGAGGTGACCTGGACGCTGGTCAGTTCCGGTCAGCAGAAGTCGCAGGACGGGAAGTACACCCTGGTGCCCAAAGGGGACGAGACGCTGGTGAAGATGGAGATCAGCGTCGACCCGAACGTGCCGTTGCCCGGGTTCGTGCTCAAGCGGGCCGTCAAGGGCACCATCGACTCGGCGACCAAAGAGCTGCGCAACCGCGTGTTGAAGGTGAAGAAGGGCTGATACCGCGGCGCTCGGTGAAATCGGCTGGTATCCGACAATTTCCGACAACCGCTCCCCAGGTCGTGCCGAGCGTTGCTAGCTTGAGAACCAGTGGCCGTAAAAGCATCGCGAGAATTCGTCATTGATGCGCCCCAGGAAGTGGTCATGGCGGCGCTGTCAGATGTCGGCGCGCTGTCCTCCTGGTCACCACTGCACAAGAGTGTCGAGGTGCTCGACTACTACCCGGACGGCCGGCCCCACCACGTGAAGGCCACCATCAAGATCCTGGGCCTGGTCGACAAGGAGATCCTGGAATACCACTGGGGTCCGGACTGGGTGGTGTACGACGCCGGCAAGACCGCCCAGCAGCACGGCCAACATATCGAGTACAACCTCAAACCCGAGGGACTGGACAAAACCCGGGTGCGTTTCGACATCACCGTCGAACCGGCCGGACCGATACCCGGATTCATCGTGCGGCGGGCCAGCGAACACGTATTGGATGCCGCGGCCCGGGGATTGCGCGAGCAGGTGCTGGGCGCGGAGCCCGGCCCGGACGAATAGTTGGCCGCGGAGTCCGCGCCGCCAGGTTGCTAGTTTGAGCAGTAGTGGCCATACAAGCATCGGGTGAAGTGCTGATCGATGCGTCGCCGGACGTGATCATCGACGCGCTCGCCGACATGGACGCGGTGCCGTCCTGGTCGTCGGTGCACAAGCGGGCCGAAGTCATCGACACCTGGCCCGACGGCCGCCCCCGGCACGTCAAGGTCACCATCAAGGTGGTCGGCATCGTCGACAAGGAGTTGCTGGAATATCACTGGGGGCCGGACTGGATGGTGTGGGACGCCACCAAAACGCTTCAGCAGCATGCCCAGCACGGGGAGTACAACCTGACCCGCGAAGGCGCCGACAAGACCCGGGTGCGGTTCACCATCACCGTCGAACCCTCTGCGCCGCTGCCCGAGTTCCTGGTCAACCGGGCCCGCAAGAAGATCCTCTATTCCGCCTTGGAGGGACTGCGCAAGCGGGTGATGGGCGGTTAGTGCCGTCGATCGCCCAGCGCCGCCAGTCGCCGGATCGCTTCGTCGAGCGTGTCGTCTCGTTTGCAGAACGTGAAGCGCACCAGGTGTTTCCATAGCCCGGCGTGCCGGGCGGCCGGGTCGCAGAAGGCCGACATCGGTATCGCGGCCACCCCGACGCGCTCCGGCAGCGTGGCGCAGAAGGCGGTGCTGTCGTCGTGTCCGAGCGGGCGCGGGTCCGCGCACAGGAAGTAGGTGCCGAAGCTGTCGTGTACCGCGAACCCGATGTCGGTCAGTCCGGCCGCCAGCCGGTCGCGCCGGCGCTGCAGCGTCTGGCGCAGAGTGGCCACCCACTCGTCCTGGGTGTTCAGCGCCAGAGCCACCGCGGGCTGGAACGGTGCTCCGCCGACGTAGCTCAGATACTGTTTGGCGGCGCGTAATCCGGCGATGAGATGTGCTGGGCCACAGGCCCATCCGATTTTCCATCCGGTGCAGTTGAACATCTTGGCCGCACTGGAGATGGTGATCGTGCGCTCGGCCATGCCGTCGAAACCGGCCAGCGGCAGGTGCCGGTGGTCGTCGTACACGAGATGCTCGTAGACCTCGTCGGTGATCACCAAAAGGTCTGCGGCCGTTGCGATCTCGGCAATGGCTGCCAGCTCTGGCGCGCTCAGCACCGCGCCGGTGGGATTGTGCGGCGAATTGACGATCAGAGCCTTGGTGCGCGGGGTGACGGCGCGTCGCAGCGCGTCGGCGTCCAACGCGAAACCGCGCCCGTCGGCAACCAGCGGGACCGGCACCCGGGTCGCGCCGGCCATCGCGACCACCGGTGAGTAGGAATCGTAGAACGGCTCGATCAGCAGCACCTCGGAGCCGGGTTCGACGAGGCCGAGCACCGCTGCGGCAATGGCCTCGGTGGCCCCGACCGAGACCAGGATCTCGGTATCGGGGTCGTACTCGATGCCATAGCGTCGTCGGCGTTGCGCGACGATGGCCTGTCGCAGAGCGGCGATGCCCGGGCCGGGCGGGTACTGGTTCATACCGTCGGCGATGGCGTCCTGGGCGGCCCGCAGCATCTCCGCGGGACCGTCCTCGTCGGGAAAGCCCTGGCCGAGGTTGACCGCGCCGATCCGCGTGGCCAGCGCCGACATCTCGGCGAACACCGTGGTCGCGTAGGGCTGTAGCCGCGAGACGGTCATGGAGAACGAGCTTATTGGGTTGTTGGTCGCGTCGGGCGTCACGCTGGCGTGACGCTCGGCGTCGGGCGCCACGCCAGCGTGACGCCCGCGCCGCGACCGTGACCGCGCCCGCGACCGTGTCCCAGCCAGCGGCGGACCGGCCCAACCAACAGGTTGGCCGGGGCAACTGTTAGGGTTCCTGTGCTGGACCTACTCTTAAGACGGATCCACACCCTCTCCGAACAGGAAGTTCACATGTCCGAAGAAGCCTTCATCTACGAGGCCATCCGTACACCGCGCGGCAAGCAACGCAACGGTTCGCTGAACGAAGTCAAGCCATTGAGCCTGGTCGTCGGCCTGATCGAGGAGCTGCGCAAGCGCCACCCCGACCTCGACGAAAACCTGATCAGCGACGTCATCCTGGGCTGCGTCTCCCCGGTCGGCGACCAGGGTGGCGACATCGCCCGCACCGCCGTGCTGGCCGCCGGCATGCCCGACACCGTCGGTGGCTTCCAGCTGAACCGGTTCTGCGCGTCCGGCCTGGAGGCCGTCAACACCGCGGCGCAGAAGGTCCGTTCCGGCTGGGACGATCTGGTGCTCGCCGGCGGCGTCGAATCGATGAGCCGCGTTCCGATGGGGTCGGACGGCGGCGCGATGATGGCCGACCCGGCCACCAGCTACGACGCCTACATCGTCCCCCAGGGCATCGGTGCCGACCTGATCGCCACCATCGAGGGTTTCTCGCGTGACGACGTCGACGCCTACGCGTTGCGCAGCCAGAAGCTGGCCGCCGAGGCGTGGTCGGGTGGGTACTTCGCCAAGTCGATCGTGCCGGTCGTCGACATGAACGGCCTGCTCATCCTCGATCATGACGAGCACATGCGCCCCGACACCACCGCCGAGGGCCTGGGCAAGCTGAAGCCCGCCTTCGAGGGCCTGGCCGCAATGGCCGGATTCGACGATGTGGCGCGTCAGCGTTACCACTGGGTCGAGAAGATCAACCACGTGCACACCGGCGGTAACTCGTCCGGAATCGTCGACGGCGCCGCGCTGGTGATGGTCGGTTCCGAGGCGGCCGGCAAGTCGCAGGGCCTGACCCCGCGGGCGCGCATCGTCGCTACCGCCACCACCGGTGCGGACGCGACGATCATGCTCACCGGACCCACCCCGGCCACCCAGAAGGTGCTGGACCGGGCCGGGCTGACCGTCGACGACATCGACCTGTTCGAGCTGAACGAGGCGTTCGCCTCCGTGGTGCTGAAGTTCCAGAAGGACCTGAACATCCCGGACGAGAAGCTCAACGTCAACGGTGGCGCCATCGCCATGGGACACCCGCTGGGAGCAACCGGCGCGATGATCACCGGCACCATGGTCGACGAACTGGAGCGGCGCAACGCCCGACGCGCGTTGATAACGCTGTGTATTGGCGGCGGCATGGGTGTCGCGACGATCATCGAGAGGGTTTAAGTACATGGCCGACAACGCAATTCAGTGGGATAAGGATGCCGACGGCATCGTCACACTGACGCTGGACGACCCGTCGGGTTCGGCCAACGTGATGAACGAGAACTACATCGAGTCGATGGGCAAGACGGTGGATCGTCTTGTCGCCGAGAAAGACTCGATCACCGGCGTGGTGATCACCAGCGCGAAGAAGACCTTCTTCGCCGGTGGTGACGTCAAGAGCATGATCCAGATCGGCCCGGAAAACGCCGGCGAGGCATTCGATCTCGTCGAGAACGTGAAGAAGCAGCTGCGCACCCTCGAGACGCTGGGCAAGCCCGTCGTCGCCGCCCTCAACGGCGCGGCGCTCGGCGGCGGGCTGGAGATCGCCTTGGCGTGCCACCACCGCATCGCGGCCGACGTCAAGGGGTCGCAGTTCGGCTTCCCCGAGGCGACGCTGGGCCTGCTGCCCGGTGCCGGCGGCGTCACCCGCTCGGTACGGATGTTCGGGATCCAGAACGCTTTCATGAACATCCTGTCGCAGGGCACCCGGTTCAAGCCGGTCAAGGCCAAGGAAATCGGACTGGTCGACGAGCTGGTCGGTTCGGTCGACGAGGTGGTGCCGGCCGCCAAGGCCTGGATCAAGGCCAACCCCGAATCGCACACCCAGCCGTGGGACGTCAAGGGTTACAAGATCCCCGGCGGTACCCCGTCATCGCCGTCGCTGGCCGCCATCCTGCCGTCCTTCCCTTCCCTGCTGCGCTCGCAGCTCAAGGGTGCGAATATGCCTGCGCCGCGGGCGATCCTGGCAGCGGCCGTGGAGGGCACGCAGGTCGACTTCGACACCGCCAGCCGCATCGAGAGCCGCTATTTCACCTCGCTGGTCACCGGCCAGGTCGCCAAGAACATGATCCAGGCGTTCTTCTTCGACCTGCAGACGATCAACAACGGCGGGTCGCGGCCAGACGGCATCGAGCCGGTCAAGATCAACAAGATCGGCGTGCTCGGCGCCGGCATGATGGGCGCGGGCATCGCTTACGTCTCGGCCAAGGCTGGTTACGACGTGGTGCTCAAGGACGTCAGCATCGAGGCCGCCCAGAAGGGCAAGGGTTACTCGGAGAAACTCGAAGCCAAGGCGCTCGAGCGGGGCAGGACAACGGAGGAGAAGTCCAGTGCGCTCCTCGGGCGCATCACCCCGACCGCCGACCCGGCCGACCTCAAGGGCGTGGACTTCGTCATCGAAGCCGTCTTCGAGAACCAGGACCTCAAGCACCAGGTGTTCCAGGAGATCGAAGACATCGTCGAGCCGAACGCGCTGCTCGGGTCGAACACCTCGACGCTGCCGATCACCGGTCTGGCGACGGGGGTGAAGCGGCAGGAGGACTTCGTCGGGATCCACTTCTTCTCACCGGTCGACAAGATGCCGTTGGTGGAAATCATCAAGGGCGAGAAGACTTCTGACGAAGCGCTGGCCCGGGTCTTCGACTACACCCTGGCCATCGGCAAGACCCCGATCGTGGTCAACGACAGCCGCGGCTTCTTCACCTCCCGGGTGATCGGCACCTTCGTCAACGAGGCGCTGGCAATGCTCGGCGAAGGCGTGGAGCCGGCCAGCATCGAGCAGGCGGGTTCGCAGGCGGGTTACCCCGCGCCGCCGCTGCAGCTGTCCGACGAGCTCAACCTGGAGCTGATGCACAAGATCGCCGCGGCTACCCGCAAGGGTGTCGAGGACAGTGGCGGCCAGTACGAACCGCACCCCGCAGAAGCGGTGGTGGAGAAGATGATCGAGCTGGGCCGCTCCGGCCGACTCAAAGGCGCCGGCTTCTACGAATACCCCGACGGCAAGCGCTCCGGATTGTGGCCGGGCCTGCGGGAGACCTTCAAGTCGGGGGCTTCGACGCCGCCGCTGCAGGACATGATCGACCGGATGCTGTTCGCCGAGGCGCTGGAAACCCAGAAGTGCCTCGACGAGAACGTGCTGACCTCCACGGCCGACGCCAACATCGGGTCGATCATGGGCATCGGGTTCCCGCCGTGGACCGGTGGTAGCGCGCAGTACATCGTCGGCTACGAAGGTCCGCACGGCCGGGGCAAGGAGGCCTTCGTGGCCCGGGCCCGCGAACTGGCTGAGAAGTACGGCGACCGCTTCTTGCCGCCGGACTCGCTGACCTGACGACCAGCCGCAAAAGCCCCCGAAACAGCGTTGTTTCGGGGGCTCTTGCGTCGTCGCGGCTAAGCGGCGCGCTGCAGAACGTAGTAGCGGCCCGGGTTCTTGCCGTTGTGGTCCAGCGACGGCTCGTCGCCCGAGTCCACCAGCGTCCAGGCCGGGGTGAATCGCCGCTGGATCTCGGGCAGGTCGATGCCGCGCACCCCGGGTGAACCACCGGGGATCATCGCCATGATGAGCAGGCGCCCGTCGGTCGCCGCAACGCGCGTGACCTCACGAACGTAGGCGTCGCGGTCGTCGTCGTTCATGCCGTGTAGGCACCCGTTGTCGACGATCAACGAGAAATCCCGGCCCACGTTCGCCGAACTGAGCCGGGTGACGTCAGCAATCCGGAACTCGACGCTTTCGGTGCGGACCTTGGCCCGTGCCTTCTGCAGCGCCCGGGCGACGTAGTCCACTCCGGTCACCCGCCAGCCGTGCTCAGCCAGATAGCTACAGTTGTCGCCGGTGCCGCAGCCGATGTCGAGTGCCGCACCGGGCGCAATTGCACTGTCTTCGACCAACTCTCGTAGCTTGACCCCGATCGGGTGGCCGTCCCACGGAACGAAACCCAGCCGGTAGAGCGTCCGGTACTGCAGACGTTTGAGCCGATGGCCGAGTGCCACAGCTACGTAGCGGCAACAGCCGCGGCCAGGCGGCGCCATTGCTCGCGGGGGAATGCCCGCGGGTCGGCGGTGAGTATCTGGACGCAGACGTGGTCGGCACCGGCCGACTGATGTTCGGCGACCCGGCGCAGGATTGCTTCTTCGTCGCCCCACACGATGAGTGCATCGAAGAGGCGATCGCTGATCTGCGTGACATCGTCTTCGGAGAACCCGCTGCGCAGCATGTTGTTGGCGTAGTTCGGCATCGCCAAATAGCCACGCAGCCAATCGGTTCCAATCCTGCGCGCCTCGTCCGCATCGTCGGTCAGGATCGCGGACTGCTCGGGCAGCAGCCACGGGCCCTGCCCCAGCGTCGCACGGGCCGAAGCGGTGTGCTCGGGGGTGACGAGGTAGGGGTGGGCGCCGCGGGCGCGGGTCGCCGACAGCTCCAGCATCCTGGGGCCGAGCGCGGCCAGCACCCGCCCGTCGACGGGCACCGGCGGCGACGCCGCATCCAGACCGTCCAGGAACGATGCCGTCGCTGCGAGCGGTTTGCGGTACCGGCCGGGGTTTCCCGCGTCGATCAGCGGCGCGTGGCTGACTCCGATCCCGAGCAGGAAACGGTCGGGATGCTTGCTGCTCAACGCGGCGTAGGACTCGGCGACGTCGGCGGGGGAGTGCATCCACAGATTGAGGATGCCGGTGGCTATCACCGTCCGCGCGGTCGCCGCCAGCAGACGAGCGACCGCGTCGAGCACCGGTCCGCCGACGTCGGGAATCCACAATGCGGTGAACCCGAGCTCGTCCAATTCCGCTGCAGCGTCGGCGGCTTCGGATTCGTCACCGTAGCGCAGTTGACTGCTCCATACTCCTACCCCGGCCAGGTCCATTCCGCTCATTCCTCTCGTCCGCGTCCTGGCTTCCATGTTGCCAAACGGGCCATCCGGGTGGTGCGGGGCATCGAAAGGTCGCACCCGACGCGCTGGGTGTCGAGCCCCGTGGTGCCGGGGCTAGAGTCCGGTTATGCGCTTCGGTCTCTTCATCCCGCAAGGCTGGCGGATGGACCTCGTCGGCATCGAACCGGGGCGGCACTGGGCGGTGATGCGTGATCTGGCCACCTACGCCGACGGTGGTGCCTGGGACTCGCTGTGGGTGTACGACCACTTCCACACCGTCCCGTTGCCGACCGACGAGGCCACCCACGAGGCCTGGTCGCTGATGGCGGCTTATGCCGCGGTCACTTCGCGGATCAAGCTGGGTCAGATGTGCACCGCGATGAGTTACCGCAATCCCGTCTACCTGGCGAAGGTGGCGGCCACCACCGACATCATCTCCGGTGGACGCGTCCAGATGGGTATCGGCGGTGGCTGGTACGAACACGAATGGCGCGCTTACGGTTACGGTTTTCCGTCGGCGGGGGTGCGGTTGGCCAGGCTGGACGAGGGCGTGCAGATCATGCGGGATGCCTGGCGGGACGGAAAAGTCAGCTTCGACGGCAGGCACTATCAGGTCGACGGTGCGATCGTTGCCCCGAAGCCGTTGCAGGACAATGGTATTCCGCTGTGGATCGCCGGCGGTGGTGAGAAGAAGACGCTGCGGATCGCCGCGCAGTACGCGCAGTACACCAATTTCACCCCGGAACTGGAAGCCTTTGCGCACAAATCGGAGGTGCTGGCCGAGCACTGCCGGAACCTGGGTACCGATTTCGACGCCATCGTCCGCTCGGCCAATTTCACCGCGGTGCTCGGCTCGTCCGAGTCCGAGGTCAACGAGCGGCAGCAGCGGATTCGCGACCGGCTGGCCGCGTATGTGCCGGACGCTCTGGCGGATTCGATGTCCTCCGGGATTCCGGACTCGGCCACCGGCACGCCGGAACAGGTCATTGAGCGATTGACGAGGGTTCGCGACCTGGGATGCGAATACGCCATCTGCTACTTCCCCGAGGCGGCCTACGACCGGTCCGGCATCGAGCTGTTCGAACGGGAAGTCATCCCCGCGCTGAGCTGATCGCCGCTGCGGGGGAACGGTGGCTCCGCAACCTTTTCAATTGCGAGAACCAGATTTCCATTTTCGCGGAACGCTGTTGTACGGTCTGGGTTAGTCGCGTTTTTTTCGTGTCCACGGAGGACTGACGATGCAGAAGGCATTAGCCCCTGAAATCTCGACCTGGCCCGACGAGAACCCCCAGCTGATCGGCAGTCGCTGCGGAGATTGTGGTGCCACCACCTTCCCCGTCCAGGAACGCTGCCCCCGCTGCAGTCTCGGACAGATGAACGAGGTGTTGTTGCCGCGCCGCGGCAGCCTGATCGCCTGGACCACCCAGGGCTTCCCGCCCGGCGCGCCGTATGCCGGCCCGACCGGCAAGGAATTCGTGCCGTTCGGGGTGGGTCTGGTGCAACTCGGTGACGTGATCCGCGTCGAAGGACGGCTGACCGAGAACGATCCGGCCAAGCTGCAGTTCGGCCAACAGGTCGAGCTGACGTTTGTGCCGTTGACCACCGACGACGACGGCGACGAGGTTCTCACCTTCGCGTTCGAGCCGGTGTCGGGAGGCCGCAATGACTAACGACGTCGCGATCATCGGCGTGGGTCTGCACCCGTTCGGCAGGTTCGACAAGACCGCGATGCAGATGGGTGCCGAGGCCATTCAGTCAGCGCTGTCCGACGCCGGTGTGAGCTGGAAAGACATCCAGTTCGGGTTCGGCGGCAGCCACGAGGTGTCCAATCCCGACGCGGTGACCCGACTGGTCGGGCTGACCGGCATCACGTTCACCAACGTGTTCAACGCGTGCGCGACCGCCGCCAGCGCCATTCAGCAGACCGCCGACACCATCCGGCTGGGCAAGTACGACATCGGCATCGCCATCGGCCTGGACAAGCATCCGCGCGGTGCTTTCACCGACGACCCCGCCAAGCTGGCGCTACCCCAGTGGTACGCGCAGAACGGGCAGTTCGTCACGACCAAGTTCTTCGGGATGAAGGCCAACAAGTATCTGCACGACCACAACATCTCTCAGGCCACCCTGGCCAAGGTGGCCAACAAGAACTTCCGCAACGGGGCGCTGAACCCGAACGCGTTCCGTCGCAAGCCGATCTCGGAGGAGGAGATCCTTAACTCCGCGGTCCTGAACTATCCCCTCACGCAATACATGTTCTGTGCGCCCGACGAGGGCGCCGCCGCGGTGGTGATGTGCCGCGCCGACATCGCGCACAAGTACACGGACAAGCCGGTATATGTGCGCGCCTGTGAGATTCGCACCCGCACGTACGGCGCCTATGAGGTGCATGCCACCTTCGCGCCGCTCGACGAGGACGTCTCGCCGACGGTGTACGCGTCCCGAGCGGCCTACGAGGCTGCCGGGATCGGGCCGGAGGACGTCGATGTGGCCCAACTGCAGGACACCGACGCCGGCAACGAAGTCATCCATATGGCCGAGACGGGTCTGTGCGCGGACGGCGAGCAGGAGAAGTTGCTGGCCGACGGCGCTACCGAGATCCACGGGTCGATGCCGGTCAACACCGACGGCGGGCTGATCGCCAACGGCGAGCCGATCGGAGCCTCGGGGCTGCGCCAAATGCACGAACTGGTTCGGCAGCTGCGCGGCGAGGCCGGCGAACGGCAGGTGCCAGGGAATCCGCGGGTGGGGCTGGCGCAGGTGTACGGCGCGCCGGGCACCGCGTCGGCGACGATCCTGTCACTCTAGTTACTGCGAACAGACACAGAATCGCGTCCAGCACACGCGATGCATGCGAGTCTGCGTCTGCTCGCGGAGTCAGATGGCCGGGCCGAGCAGGTCGTCGGCGTCGCGGATGATGTAGCCGTAGCCCTGTTCGGCCAGGAAACGCTGCCGGTGTGCGGCGTACTCGGCGTCCAGACTGTCGCGCGCCACCACCGAATAGAAGACGGCCCCACCGCCGCCGGACTTGGGTCGCAGCAGCCGGCCCAGCCGCTGGGCCTCTTCCTGGCGCGACCCGAACGTCCCCGAAACCTGAACGGCCACTGAGGCTTCGGGCAGGTCGATGGAGAAGTTCGCGACCTTGGAGACCACCAGCGTGGCGATCTCACCGGTGCGGAACTTGTCGAACAATTCCTCGCGTTCGCGTGTTTTCGTCGATCCCTGGATCACCGGGGCGTCCAGCTCCGCACCGAGTTCGTCGAGCTGGTCGAGGTAGGCGCCGATCACCAGGGTCTGCTCACCGGGGTGATTCTTCAGAATCGACTTGACCACAGCGATCTTGGTGTGCACCGTCGAGCACAGCTTGTAACGTTCCTCGGGTTCGGCGGTGGCGTACATCATCCGTTCGTTGTCGGTCATCGTGACCCGCACTTCCACGCATTCCGCCGGCGCGATCCAGCCCTGGGCCTCGATGTCCTTCCACGGCGCGTCGTAGCGTTTCGGGCCGATCAGCGAGAACACATCCCCCTCGCGGCCGTCCTCGCGAATCAGCGTGGCGGTCAGGCCCAGCCGGCGCCGGGACTGCAGATCGGCGGTCATCCGGAACACCGGCGCCGGGAGCAGGTGCACTTCGTCGTAGATGATCAGGCCCCAGTCACGGCTGTCGAAGAGCTCCAGATGCCGGTATTCGCCTTTGCTGCGGCGGGTGACCATCTGATACGTGGAGATGGTGACGGGCCGAATTTCCTTGCGCTCGCCGGAGTATTCGCCGATCTCCTCCTCGGTGAGCGAAGTGCGTGCGACCAGCTCACGCTTCCACTGCCGGGCCGCGACGATGTTGGTGACCAGGATCAGCGTGGTGGCCTGGGCTTTGGCCATGGCCGCCGCGCCGACCAATGTCTTGCCGGCGCCGCACGGCAACACCACCACGCCGGACCCGCCCGCCCAGAACGAATCGGTGGCCAGCTGCTGATAATCGCGCAACTCCCACCCGTGCGGCTCCAGGCTGATCGGATGCGCCTCGCCGTCCACGTAACCGGCGAAATCTTCGGCGGGCCAACCGATTTTGAGCAGCATCTGCTTGACCCGGCCACGCTCGCTGGGATGCACGATCACGGTGTCGTCATCAATGCGCGCACCCAGCATCGGGGCGATCTTCTTGTTGCGCAGCACCTCCTCGAGCACCGCACGATCCAGGCTCACCAGGGTCAGGCCGTGTGCGGGGTGTTTGACCAGTTGCAGCCGGCCGTAACGGGCCATGGTGTCGACGATGTCGACCAACAGGGGCTGCGGCACCGCGTAACGGGAGAAGCTGACCAGCGCGTCGACCACCTGTTCGGCATCGTGGCCGGCGGCGCGCGCGTTCCACAGCGCCAGCGGGGTGACGCGATAGGTGTGCACGTGCTCGGGAGCGCGTTCCAGCTCGGCGAAGGGCGCGATGGCGGCGCGCGCGGCCCCGGCCAGCTCGTGGTCCACTTCGAGTAGCACCGTCTTGTCGGACTGGACGATCAGGGGTCCGTCAGTCATTTAGCGCCACTCCTCCTTCACTCCGTGCTGCATCGTCGTCGGCGCGCATCAGTCCATTATCGTCGGCGCACCGACAGCTATCGTTCATCGGACGACAGCACCGAGGTGATGCGGTGGATGGCGAAGTCGCGCAGCCGTCCGGACGCGGAATCGAACGCCACCAGTTGCCCACCCTTGACCACGATCGGCGCCACCACCCGTTGGGTGGCGACCCCCGCCGCGTCGAGATAGCCGATCAGTACCTTCTCCTGGTCCTGGGCGGCTCGTTGCAGCAGTGACATCGCGACGGCAGGGTCGACGCGCAGGTTGCCGAACGGCGCGGCTGTCACCGTGCGCAGCACCGCGACGATCGCGTGCAGGGTGTCTCCGCTGGGCCGGGGGGGCGGCCGGTACGGTCGGCGCTGCTGCGGGCTGGGCACCCGGGCACCGCGGGCACGCACATCGACGATGGCACCGGTGGAGTCCTCGGCTGCCGGGGCAAACCCTGCCGCACGCAGCGCAGCCAGCACGTCGGCGATCGAAGCTGATGACACCGCGACCGTCGGCGCCAGCGCCCGCAGGTGCAGGTCTTCGGCGGCCGGCGCGGCGATGGCCTGAGCCAGCAGCGCGGGATCTTCGCAGCGCACGAATGACGCCGCCATGCCGATGCGAAGTTGCCCGTGCCGGCGCGCGACGTCATCGATGAGATACGTGAGCCCTTGCGGCACCGTCGTTTTCGAATGCCCGGCGAAAAAGGAGTGCATCCAGTCGCGGGTCTTGCCGATATCCAAGGCATGCCGGATGGACTGCTCGCTGACCCGGTAAACCATTGCCGCACCGGCGGATTCGACGGTGGCGACCGTAGCGAGCTCGTCCGCCAGGTCGCGCTCCAACGGCCCCGGCACCACGACCGTCAGGTCTGCCTGAACCAGGAAGTGGTCGATTGGTTTGGGCAGCGCGCGTGTCATCGCACCGAGCACCGCACCCGGGTCGTCGTCCTGCTCCAGCAGGATCCGGCCGGGCGTGCTGATGGCACCGCGACCCACCAGGCCCAGCGCGTGACCCTCGGAGAGCAGATCGGCGACCGGTCCCGGTTGCAGCCGGCGGGCCCAGCGCGGCCGGCGCCAGATCAACGCGGCCGACCCGGTCTTCGCGTCGACCCCGGCGCCGGGCGGCAACTCGGCAAGCATGTCCAGCAGCAGCCGTCGATCCAGTGGGGCAGCCGTCGAGAACAGCGAGTCAGACAGGGCGCCATAGGTTTTGCCGTCCGGGCCGCGATTTCCGATCAGCGCCGGTCGGGCCGGCAGGTGCAGCCAGGTGTCGGCCAGCAGGAACCACCGGTCGGCGGCACTGAGCGTGCCGTACCGGTCGGCCGCGGTGGTGGGTGCCCAATAGGGTGCCTCGCCGTAGGCCGGTTCGGGGTCGGGGGTGCCGTTGCCGATCAGCCCGGCCGCCGCCGACAGCTCGAGTATCAAACCCAGGCGCGGCTCCTCGATCCCGGTGGTCTTGGCCAGTCGTTTGATGTCGCGAATCCCCAGCCCCCCGCTGCGCAGCTCGGCGACCGGAGCGGCGCTGAGGTTTTCCAGCAAGACATCCACGTGACGCAGCAGGTCGATGACGGCCCCGGCGGCCGCGGCGTCGGCCGCGGCGGGATCGACGGTCGAGACCACCGGGTCGGGCGCGGCCAGCTGGGTCGGGCCGGGGTTCTCCCCGCGCAACACCTGACCCACGTGCCGGGGCAGGATCACGGTCTCGGCATCGACGCGGCGCAATAGACCCACGGCGAGCAGCTGCGGCACCGGCCGGTCCAGCGCAGCGCCGGGCGACGCATCGCGGGTGCGCCCCATCGGGGACCCGTCGAGCAACCTGTCCAGGACGTCGCGCTGCGGCGCGTCGAGCCCGTCGATCAGGGCGGCGATCTGATCCCCGGAAAGGGAGCGGTCCTCCAGGGTGACCTGACCCGGTAGCCACGGCAACGCGGAGGCGGCGTCGGCGGCCACCCGCACCGCCGTGTCACCCCACGCCAGGGCGCGCTGCCGCAGGTCGTCCAGGGCCGTCAGCACCTCGTCCCGGGGGGCGCCGTCCCCGATCAGAGCCGTCAATTCGGCGACCGGCACCGGTTCGATGTCGGCGTGCAGCACCAGCAGCGCGTCGAGCACCGCGAGCCGCAGAAAGTCCAGGTCGTCGGTGGCGG
The DNA here is from genome assembly GCF_059812965.1 of Mycobacterium sp. NGS29. Lineage (NCBI taxonomy): Bacteria > Bacillati > Actinomycetota > Actinomycetes > Mycobacteriales > Mycobacteriaceae > Mycobacterium > Mycobacterium sp. NGS29. Next base: position 234,729 of record NZ_JCALDR010000005.1, on the reverse strand, counting down.
CCTTGACCGACTGGCGCGCCTGGGCGCGGGCGGCCAGCGCGGCGATGCTGCCGGGCGGGGGCTGGGCAAGGTCGGGTCGCAACGCCAACAGCAGGATCAACCGCTCGTCGGGTAGGTCGGCCAGCCAGGACCCCAGCGGGATATCCGGGGTGTGTTCGGTCATCGAAGATCAAGCCTAGGCCGGACCTGCGGGCTACCGTCGCGGACTGCTTACGGACCTGTCAGAATGGAACGCGTGGCTGATGCACGCAAGGCAAAGTACGTGGACAACGGCTGGCCCACTACGGACCCGGATGACCACGCGGTGAGCGAACTCGTGACCGACCGCACCGGCGCACTCTCGCCTTTCGGCGAAGTGGTGTTCCCGGTGCCTGCCGACGAGTTGCCCTACGTCCACCCGGTGACAGTCGCCACCTGGTAATCGCCACCATGACCGGGGCCGGGGCCGCACCGAGGGCCGCTGCACGGGCCGCCGAGGTGCCCGCCCTGTCGCATCTGGACGAGCGGGGCGCCGCGCACATGGTCGACGTCACCGAGAAGGGGGCCACGCGACGCACTGCCGTCGCCGCCGGTGTCCTGCGCACCTCCGCGGACGTGGTGGGGTTGGTCTCCCGCGGCGGGCTGCCCAAGGGTGACGCGCTGGCGACCGCGCGGGTGGCCGGCATCCTGGCCGCCAAACGCACCAGCGACCTGATCCCGTTGTGCCATCAGCTGGCGCTCACCGGTGTCGATGTCGACTTCACTGTCGGCGAGTCCGAGATCGAGATCCATGCGACGGTGCGCAGCACCGACCGAACGGGGGTGGAGATGGAGGCGTTGACCGCCGTCAGTGTGACGGCGCTGACTCTGTACGACATGATCAAGGCGGTCGACCCGGCCGCGCGCATCGACGCTATCCGGGTGCTCAGCAAAGAGGGCGGCCGTAGCGGAAGTTGGGTGAGGCAGTGAATCGATCCGCGCGCGTGGTCGTCGCATCCACCCGGGCGGCCTCCGGTTCCTATGCCGACGAGTGTGGGCCGATTATCTCTGAATGGCTTGAGCAGCAGGGTTTTTCGCCTGCTGAGGTGCGAGTGGTCGCCGATGGAAATCCGGTGGGCGAGGCGCTCAACGATGCGCTCGACGACGAGGTCGACGTCATCATCACATCCGGCGGCACCGGGATCTCGCCTACCGACAGCACGCCCGAGCAAACGGTCGCGGTGCTGGACTTCATCATCCCCGGGTTGGCCGACGCGATCCGGCAGGCCGGCTTGCCGAAGGTGCCGACGTCGGTGCTCTCGCGCGGCGTGTGCGGGGTGGCCGGCAAGACGCTGATCGTCAACCTGCCCGGCTCACCGGGCGGGGTACGAGACGGCCTCGGGGTGCTGGCCGGGGTGCTCGACCACGCGCTGGCGCAACTCGCCGGCGAAGATCACCAACGATGACGTTGGTCGTACGCGCTGTAGTGACCGACCAGTCGATCTGTCTCGCCGAGCACGAGGCGTTGGTGAGCCATCAGTCGGCCGGTGCCGTCGTCGGGTTCGTCGGGATGATCCGCGACCACGACAACGGACGCCGAGTGGTGCGCCTGGAATACTCCGCGCACCCGTCGGCTTCGCAGGTCTTTGCTGACGTGGTGGCAGAGGTGGCCGGGCAGGCCGCCGGGGTACGGGCCGTCGCAGCCAGTCACCGCATCGGCGTATTGCACATCGGTGAGGCCGCTCTGGTGGCCGCCGTAGCGGCCGACCACCGTCAAGCGGCCTTTGCTACCTGTGCTCAATTGGTAGACGCCATTAAGGCGCGGCTACCAGTGTGGAAGCACCAGTTCTTCGACGACGGTTCCGAAGAATGGGTGGGTTCGGCCTGAGCCCGGTCAGCTGACCGGGCCCGCCGCGAGCGCGTCGAGCGCGTCGTTGCCGGCGATGTCGTGGCCGACAATCGACTGCCACAGCTGCTGGGTGTAGCCCACCGTGGACACCTGGTGGACCCCCGCGGGGGTGCCGGCGTCGACCGGAGGTGCCGCCTCACCGGGCTGGAAGCCGGCGTCCATGGTCGGCGGAGCCGGGGGCAGGTCCGCCGGCGCGGGAGGCAGGTCGGCGGGAGCCGGCGGCAGGTCGCCCGGGGCGGGAGCCAGGTCGGCGGGAGCCGGGGGCAGGTCGGCCGGTGCCGGGGGCAGGTCGGCCGGTGCCGGGGGCAGGTCGGCGGGAGCCGGAGCAAGCTCGGCCGGAGCCGGCGCGAGCTCGTTTCCGACGAGCTGGGCCGGGGCCTCCTCGACCGGAGCCGGCAGCTCTGCTGGTGGGGGAAGTTCGGTATTCGGCGCGGGTGCCTCGGCGGGCTGGTCCCACGGGAAACCGGCCGGCTGGGGCACGACATTGCGTGGCGACGGTCCGGACAACGCGGTGCCACACACCGGCCAGGCGCCCCGGCCCTGCGTCGCCAACACGCGCTCGGCGACGGCGATCTGCTGGTCCTTGCTGGCCATTTGGGCGGACGGCGCGAACTCGCCGCCACCGTGCGACGACCAGGTGCCGGCGGCGAACTGCACGCCACCGTAGAAGCCGTTGCCGGTGTTGATCGCCCAGTTGCCGCCGGATTCGCAGCGGGCTACCTGGTCCCACTCGGCGTCAGTGGCCGCAGCCGCCTGGCCGGCCATGGCGATGGCACCGCCACCGAGGACCGTGCCGGTGAAGGCGATCTTGGCGACGCTCACGCTCGAGTTAGTGGGCTTACGATGCCGTCCACTCATACGCTCAGAAATTCCTCTCGTATACACGCCTGCGAGGTCAGCTGTCGGGTTCGGGTGGAAGAGGTCACCCGGCCGTCGTCGTTCACCGTTGATACGACGTCGGCTTCACCCCAAGGAGCCGCGATTGGCCCCGGTCCGAAACTCGGCGGACCTGGTGGGTCCCCCGCCTCCATCCGCGGGTCGGAATCCCTCACCTAACGGATGGAGCTGGGCGCGATCTAGGTGAAGGAGGGTTCGTCGCTCGGGTTGGGTGACGAACCACCCGGAACGGTAGCGGTTCGCGGCGTTCCCGTCACGTTAAGGAAATGTCGGCGTTTTGGTCACACGCGGGCCGCAAAACGCCAGGAACGGTTCGCGTTTGTGCAGGTCAGAGCGGCCGAAATCGGAGCGTGGCCGGGCCGTTATCGTTCCGTTACGTGATGTATTTCACAGTTTCAACCGCCGGCGAAGGGCGGAAGTACGTCAACCGTGTCGCCGGTGGATAACGCCGTGGCCTCATCTCGGACGGCAATTCCGTCCCGCAGATAAGAGCATCGGCTCAATATTGTCGCCAGGTGGGTACCCCGATCGGCGAGCAGCTCAACCAAGCCGGCCACCGTCGCTCCGGCCGGCAACGCGACGGTCTCGGACTCCGCGCCGGAAGCTGCCCGGGCGGCGGCGAAGTAGCGGACCGTGACCTGAATGTCGGCACGATCAGGCGCGGTGTCAGCCACCGATGGCGCTCATCGGCCGTGCTGGCTGAGTGAAGCCCGGGTCGTTGATGCCGTGGCCGGCGGGTTTGGTCCACATCGCGGCGCGCCAAGCGGCCTCGACGGCGTGGTCGTCGGCACCCCCGCGCAGCAGTGCACGCAGATCGGTTTCCGTGGTGGAGAACAGGCAGCTGCGGATCTGGCCGTCGGCGGTCAGCCGGGTGCGGTCACACGTGGCGCAGAAGGCCTGCGACACCGACGCGATGATCCCGAATTTTCCGGCCGGCGTATCGGAGCCGGAGTCGACGAGCCAGAGTTGAGCCGGCGCCGAACCGCGGGGCGACGGGTCGGGTTCCAGGCGGAAGTGCGGCCGCAGCGCCGCCAGCACGTCATCGGCGCTGAGCGCGGCGTGCCGACGCCACTGATGGCCCGCGTCCAGCGGCATCTGCTCGATGACTCGCAGCTGGTACCCGCGCTCCAGGCAATACCGCAGCAGATCCACGACGTCGCGCGCGCCGGTCTCGGGGTCGAGCACGGCGTTCACCTTGATCGGGTCGAGCCCGGCGCGCCGTGCGGCGGACAGGCCGGCCAGCACGTCCTTGAGGCGATCCCGCCGGGTGATCGCGGCGAAGTGCGCGGGATCCACACTGTCCAGGGACACGTTGACGCGGTCCAGCCCGGCGTCGGCCAGCGCGTCGACCCGCCGCGCGAGACCGACGCCATTGGTCGTCAGAGATATCTCCGGGCGCGGCGTGAGCCCGGCAGCCGCGGCGACAACCTCTTCGAGGTGGCGCGCCAGCAGCGGCTCGCCCCCGGTGAACCGCACCCCGGTGACGCCCAGGCGGGTGACCGCGATGCGCATCAGCCTGGCCAGTTCGTCGGGACGCAACAGCGTCTCGCCCGGCAGCCAGTTGAGACCTGCGGCCGGCATGCAGTAGGTGCATCGCAGATTGCAGCGATCGGTGAGCGAGATCCGCAGATCGGTGGCGGCGCGGCCATAGGTGTCGAGTAGCGGGCCGGTGCGCGGTGCCTGGCCTTGTTTGCTGGCGCCGGGGACCGTCGGCACTCCCAGGGTGGTCAGCGTCATGCCGGCATGCGCGCGGGCCGGTCGACGGGGACGATCTCCTTGCCCAACGGAACCAGCGAGACCGGGATCAGCTTCAGGTTTGCCAGCGCCAGCGGGATCCCGACGATGGTGGCCGCCATCGCGATGGCGGTGGTCAGGTGGCCGAGCGCCAGCCACAGCCCGAACAGCAGCACCCAGATGACATTGCCGACCACGGAGCCGGCCCCGGCCCCCGGCTTCTCCACGATGGTCCGGCCGAACGGCCACAGCGCATAGGACGCGATGCGCAGCGCAGCAAAACCGAACGGGATGGTGACGATCAGCAGGAAACAGACCAACGCGGCCAGCAGGTATCCCAGTGCGAGCACGAGCCCACCGAAAACCAGCCAGATGACATTCAGGATCAGGCGCATATCTCCTCCAGCGGTATCGCCAGCCTACCGAGTGCCGGGTAAACCGGATGCTGAGCGGATGATCAGCCGAGTAGGATCTGTGATCGTCAGCGCGTCCTGCGCATGCGGGACGCGTCTTTATGTTGTGTAGCCAATGATCCATCAGACAAGCAGGATCCATCAGACAAGCAGGTGAGTGCAGTGCCGACCGGCAAAGTGAAGTGGTACGACTCCGAGAAGGGGTTCGGCTTCCTGTCGCAGGAGGACGGCGAGGACGTCTACGTCCGCTCGTCGGCGTTGCCCGCGGGTGTCGAGGGGCTCAAAGCGGGCCAGAAGGTGGAGTTCGGCATCGCTTCGGGGCGGCGCGGTCCGCAGGCGCTCAGTCTGAAGCTGCTCGATCCTCCGCCCAGCCTGTCCAGGACGCGCCGGGAAGCCTCGCGCCGGGATGCGCCGGCCGAGCACAAGCACAGCCCCGACGAGTTGCACGGCATGGTCGAGGACATGATCACGCTGCTGGAAAGCACCGTGCAACCGGAACTGCGTAAAGGCCGCTACCCGGACCGCAAGACGGCACGTCAGATCTCCGAGGTGGTCAAGGCGGTGGCGCGCGAGTTCGAGGCCTAGGGGCTCTCGACCCGGCGTAGCCACGCCCGAAGCGGGTATCCACCTCTCGTCGTGATGGCGTCAACGAGGAGGCGGCGATGGCACAGCAAGCGCAGGTCAGCGAAGAACAAGCCCGGGCTGTCGCCGAAGAATCCCGCGAAAGCGGATGGGAAAAGCCGTCTTTCGCCAAGGAGCTGTTCCTGGGCCGGTTTCCGCTGGAGCTCATCCACCCTTTCCCCAAGCCGGCGGAGGCGGACGAGGCGCGCGCCGAGGAGTTCCTGGCGAAGCTACGCGGATTCCTGGTCGACGTGGACGGCAGCGTCATCGAGCGAGACGCCCGGATTCCCGACGAATACATCACCGGTCTAGCCGAATTGGGCTGCTTCGGGATGAAGATTCCGACGGAGTACGGCGGTCTGGGTATGTCCCAAGTGGCGTACAACCGCGCGCTGATGTTGGTCACCACCGTGCACCCCAGCCTCGGCGCGTTGCTGTCCGCACACCAGTCGATCGGGGTGCCCGAGCCACTCAAGCTCGCCGGCTCCGCGGAGCAGAAACAGAAGTTCCTGCCGAGGTGTGCCGCGGGCGCCATCTCGGCCTTCCTGCTCACCGAGCCCGACGTCGGGTCCGATCCGGCACGGTTGGGTGCCACGGCAACACCGGTCGACGACGGCGCGGCCTACGAACTCGAAGGCGTGAAGCTGTGGACCACCAACGGGGTGATCGCCGAGCTGCTGGTGGTGATGGCCCGCGTGCCCAAGAGCGAGGGACACCGCGGCGGCATCAGTGCCTTCGTGGTGGAGGCGGATTCGCCCGGAATCACCGTTGAGCGGCGCAACCAGTTCATGGGGCTGCGCGGCATCGAGAACGGCCTGACCCGGATGCACCGCGTGCGAGTACCCGCGGAGAACTTGATCGGCCGGGAAGGCGACGGTCTGCGGATCGCGCTGACCACCCTCAACGTCGGGCGCCTGGCGCTGCCCGCGATGGTGACCGGCTCGGCGAAATGGTCGTTGAAGATCGCGCGGGAATGGTCGCGCGAGCGGGTGCAGTGGGGCAAGCCGATCGGCAAACACGAAGCAGTCGCCCGTCAGATCTCGTTCATGGCCGCGACCGTGTACGCCCTCGATGCAGTGGTCGAGTTGTCGGGTCAGATGGCAGACGAAGACCGCAACGACATCCGGATCGAAGCCGCGCTGGCCAAGCTGTGGTGCAGTGAGATGGCGTGCGTCATCGCCGACGATCTGATGCAGATCCGGGGCGGCCGGGGTTACGAGACGGCCGAGTCGCTGGCCGCGCGCGGGGAGCGGGCCGCGCCGGTGGAGCAGTCGTTGCGGGATCTGCGGATCAACCGTATCTTCGAGGGATCCAGCGAGATCATGCGGCTGCTCATCGCGCGGGAAGCCGTCGACGCGCACCTCAGTGCTGCCGGTGATCTCGCCAAGGCCGATTCCGACCTGCGACAGAAAGCGGCGGCCGCGGTCGGGGCGAGCGGCTTCTACGCAAAGTGGTTGCCCAAACTGGTCTTTGGCGAGGGACAACGACCGACCGCCTACCACGAATTCGGTCAGCTGGCCGCCCACCTACGCTTCGTCGAACGGTCCAGCCGCAAGCTGGCCCGCAACACCTTCTACGGGATGGCGCGCTGGCAGGCGAAACTGGAGCAGAAGCAAGGATTCCTGGGCCGGATCGTGGACATCGGCGCCGAGCTTTTCGCGATGGCTGCGGTGTGCGTGCGAGCCGAAGCCCAGCGCGGGTCCGACCCGGCACTCGGGAAGCAAGCTCATGAACTTGCCGAAATATTCTGTCAGCAAGCAACTTTGCGGGTGGAGGCACTGTTCGACGCACTGTGGACCAACACCGACAGCAGCGACGTGCGGGTGACCAACGATGTGTTGGACGGGCGTTACACCTGGCTGGAGAACGGCATTCTGGACCAGTCCGAAGGCACCGGCCCGTGGATTGCGCCCTGGGAGCCAGGCCCGTCCAGTGCCGAGAATCTGGCTCGCAAAGTCGTGCCCCACCCGACCGAAGCAAAGGTCTAGGGTGCGACGATGGCCGAGTATGTCGCCGGAACAGGCGAATTCAACCGGGACACCACGTACCTCACCACGCGCGTCACCGCGGACGGACGCGACGGCTATCCGGTCGAGCCGGGCAGATACCGGTTAGTGGTCGCCCGGGCCTGTCCCTGGGCCAACCGCACGATCATCGTTCGCCGACTGCTCGGCCTGGAACCGGTTCTGTCCATTGGATTTTGCGGTCCCACCCATGACGAGCGCAGCTGGACCTTCGATCTCGATCCGGGCGGGGTGGACCCGGTGCTGAAGATCCCGCGGCTGCAGGATGCCTACTTCAAGCGCGACCCGGACTACGCCAAAGGGATCACCGTCCCCGCCATCGTCGATATCCCCACCGGCGCGGTGGTCACCAATGACTTCGCGCAGATCACGCTCGACTTCTCCACGGAATGGACGGCATACCACCGTGAGGGGGCACCCCAGCTCTACCCTGAACGGTTGCGCGATGAGATCGACGAGGTGAGCACGCGGATCTACACCGAGATCAACAACGGCGTGTACCGATGCGGGTTCGCCGGGTCGCAGGACGCCTACGAAGCCGCCTACGACCGGTTGTTCACCGCCCTGGACTGGGTGAGCGATCGGCTCGAGAATCAGCGATACCTGGTGGGAGACACCATCACCGAAGCCGACGTGCGACTCTTCACCACGCTGGCCCGCTTCGACCCGGTCTACCACGGTCACTTCAAGTGCAACCGCGGCAAATTGTCCGAGATGCCGGTGCTGTGGGCCTATGCCCGAGATCTGTTCCAGACGCCGGGTTTCGGTGACACCACCGATTTCGTCCAGATCAAGCAGCACTACTACATCGTGCACTCAGACATCAACCCCACCGGCATCGTGCCCAAGGGTCCCGACCTCACCAACTGGCTTTCCCCACACGGACGTGAAGCGTTGGGCGGCAGGCCATTCGGGGACGGTACCCCGCCCGGCCCGGTGGCCGACGGCGAGCGGGTACCGACCGGCCACGGTGCGGATCAGGCTGAGCCGTCCTGATCGACCGGTGCCGGGTCTTGGTCACCGGTTCGGCGGTGATGTCCGGCTTGGTTGCCGCCCTTGCCCTTTGCGCTGTACATCGCCGCGTCGGCCAGCGACACCAGATCGGCCAACACAGTATCGATATCGGCCTGGGGCGTAGCGCCTTCCACCCGGAAGGTGGTCGTGCCGATGCTGGCGGTGATCCCGAACGGCAATTCGGCTATCGCGGTGCACAATCGCTGCGCCCGTTCGGCTACTTCGCCGGGCGGCCACTCGTCGGCGAAGGCGAACTCCTCGCCGCCGAGTCGACCGATCACCGCCTTCTCGCCGGTACCGTCCCGCAACGTCTGCGCCACGGACACCAGTGCCGCGTCCCCGGTTGCGTGGCCGTACCTGTCGTTGAGTTGCTTGAACCGGTCGAGGTCGATGACCGCGATCACCAGATCGGTGGCACGGCCGGCACACTCTTGCAAAATGCGTTGCGAATGCAGATAGAAAGCTCGCCGGTTGAACAGACCGGTCAGCGAATCACGATCGGCCCGATACGCGTCCGGCCCGAGGATCTGACCCGCAACATAGAGCGCGAGTGGCGCGGAGATATTGAGCAACACCACCAACCAGAACGCGACAAGAGCACCGGCCAGGCCGAATTGGGCGACCAGCCCAACCGTCTTCACCGACGCCACGACCAGGGCGCAGCAGAAGTTGTACGCAATGACGCGAGCGGAGTGGAACAGCGACTGATGGATGGCCAGGCCCGTGAACGTCGTGCAGCCCAACATGGCCGCGGCGGGATTGCTCTGCGCCAGCACCACCAGCGCGATCCCGGTGCTCGATGCGATGGCGAACCCGGTCGCCTGGCGGCGGGTCGGCCACCGAAGTGCCCACAACAGGGCGTTGGCAGCGGCGCAGACGCCGGCGATCAGCGCCAGCGCGATCGGCACGGTCCCGTGCGGCCCGACCGGACTCCAAATCGATCCGATCGCCACCAGGCTCAGCGATCCCGCTATGAACGAGACGCGGGCGCGAATCGCGCGGGTCATTCCGCGCGCCTCGAGGTGCGAACTCAGCTGGTCGAAATGATCACCCTCGCGCCACCACTGGAGCAGCAACCCGCTCATCTGCCGCACGGCGACCGCACCGTCGTACCGACGCAACTGTGCTCGAACATGCGCGCGCGACGGCGCAAAAGGCATGCAGCGCAACGTGTTGGAGACATCGATCCCAAACTGCCTCAGGAGACCAGGCGGATGGACCATTCCGCATGCGGGGCCTCCCGCAGTTCCCCGTTGTCCACTACCAGCGTCAGCAGCTGCACGACCACCCCGGTCAGTTTGCCGCGCTGCGGGTCGACGGTGGGGATGGTCAGCGCCAGTCGGGTGTCGGGGCGGAACAGTGTGGTGGTGGTGTTCGTGGGGTCCTCATAGATGCGCAGCAGGCGCCAGGGTGCGCGGGAAATGGCTTCGGGCACCGACAGCTGCACCGGAAGTCGCTCGCTCACCCGCAGTTCGCCCTGGGTCTGCGGCGACTGGCAGTCGTCCAGGTTGAGCACATTGCAATACATATACGGCCCGACCCGAGTCAGGTGTCCGTTCGAATAGGCGCTGACGGTGGGGAAGTGGGGGCCCTGACGGCGCATCAGCAGAAACGTTCCGACACCTGCCCCGGCGGCCAGCATGGCCACGATTGCCAGCACTGCGACGACCCGGGGCTTCACTGCGGCATCCCTGCCGCGCCGTGACGCGTCCCTTCCTGCATCACCATCACCGGCCGGTTACCCCCGAGGCCGGGGATCAGCGAACGTCCCCGGAAACTGACGATGGTTTGCGCCAGCCCCGGAATCAGCAGGGCGCTGACCGCGGTGAACCCTACCCAGAGCTCGGTGTACACCAGCACCCCGACCGCCCCGCCCAGCACCCAGGCCAGCTGCAGGGTGGACTCCGAGCGCCCGAATCCCGATGCGCGCGACTCCTCGGGTAGATCGTGCTGCAGCGACGCGTCCAACGATGCCTTCGCGATGGCGCTCGACCCGGAGGTGACCAGGGTGGCGACGGCGGCCAGGACCAGGTTCCCGGCCACCGCGGCCACCAGCGCGAACGCGGTGACCACCACAGTGCAGCGGACCACCAGCACGGCCGGGCGGCCCAGTTCCAATCGTGCGCTGGCGAAGTTGCCGGCGAAGTTGCCCAGGGCGGCCGCAGCGCCGATCAGCCCCAGCATTCCCAGCTGCACCCATCCGTCGGCGTCGTGCGCCTTGGCGACGAACGCTGGATACAGGAACAGGAAACCGACCATCACCTTGATGGTGCAATTGCCCCACAGCGAAGTGATGATGTTGCGGCCCAACGGTTGTCGGAGTTTTCCGCCGGGCTTCTTCGCGGCTTCGGGCCAGCTGCGCCGCGCGGTGTCGCTGTCGCGGTGATAACTCAGCGTGGCGGGGACCTCACCGGCGGTCACCTCGACCCAGCTGGGGATCCGCATCGAGAGCAGCGCGCCGGCGATCGTGATCCCGACGACCACGAACAGCGCGCCGGGCAGCTTCAACAGGTGCGTACCCGCGAACTCGACGCCGGCGGCGATGGCACCGCCGGCAATGGTGCCGCCCAGCAGGCCGAATACGGTCAGGCGGGAATTGACCCGCACCAGGTCGATCGTCGGCGGCATCACCCGGGGTGTCACTGCACTGCGCAGCACGCTGAATGATTTGGAGAACACCATCATGGCCAGTGCGCAGGGGTAGAGCACCCAGGACGGGAAGCTGCCGGTGGCGCCGTCGTAGTTCATGATCAGCACCAGCGCCAGAGCGGTCCGCAGCGCGAACGACATCGCCAGCGCGACGCGCCGGCCGTGCTGCAGCTTGTCCAACGCCGGTCCGATCAGTGGTGCGATGACGGCGAACGGCGCGATGGTGATCAACAGGTACAGCGCGACTTTCGACTTGCTTTCGCCGGTGGCTGCCGCGAAGAACAAGGTGTTGGCCAGCGCTACCGCCATGGCGGAGTCGACGGCGAAGTTCGCCATCACCGGCCAGGTGAGCGCGGTCAGACCGGATTTGTCGGCGCCGTCCGCGGTGGCCGCCCGCTGCACCATCCAGTACATCCGGGACCCCATTTCGCGGCTGCGCATCGCCGCGGCACGGGTGACGGTGATGCGCTCACCGTTGGCGAAACCGCGCGACGGTTCGGGCGGGATGTCGCGTCCGGGTGGTGGTTCGGCGCCCAGCGGCGGCAGATAACGGTTGGAGCTGGGCATCGGTGGTGGGCGGCGGGGGCGGCGGGGGTCGACATCGCCCGCCGGGTAGTTCGCCATGCCGGGATGTTGCCCAGCGCCGCCCGGGTCGCTGTGGGTCCGGCGGCCCGGAGGTGGGGCCACCCGGCCCGGATGATCACGCCGCCGTCCAGACACGGTTCAATTCTGTCCTATGCGGACTGCTGGTGTAGCCAACCGGTGTGGCTGGCCGGACGTGTCTTCCGGCAGTATTAGTGCTGTGTCGCAGAGAGGGGAGAGTGTGACCGGACCCATTGAGGAGACCGGGCAAGGTGCCGGTGCCGTGACCGTGGCGGCATGGCCGGAGGACCTTGCCGGGGTGCTCACGGGTGCCGTCGATCAGGCGCGCGCCGCCGTTGCCGAGTTCAGTGGGTCAACGGCTGTCGGCGAGTACCTGGGTGTCAGCTACGAGGATCCGAACACCGCAACGCACAGCTTCCTGGCCCATCTGCCCGGCTACCAGGGCTGGCAGTGGGCTGTCGTCGTCGCCAGCTATCCCGGAGCCGACCATGCCACGATCAGCGAGGTGGTGCTGATCCCGGGACCGTCGGCGCTGCTGGCGCCGGAGTGGGTGCCGTGGGAACAACGGGTGCGACCCGGCGATCTGGGTCCGGGTGACCTGCTTGCGCCGGTCAACGACGACCCGCGACTGGTGCCCGGCTACACCGCCACCGGTGACCCGCAGTTGGACGAGGTTGCCGTCGAGCTCGGGCTGGGCAGACGCTGGTTGATGAGCCCGTGGGGTCGCGCGGATGCCGCTGAACGCTGGCATGAGGGTGACTACGGACCCGACTCGGCGATGTCGCGGTCCACCAAGCGGGTGTGCCGTGACTGCGGTTTCTTCCTGCCGTTGGCCGGGTCGCTGGGCTCGATGTTCGGCGTGTGCGGCAACGAACTGTCCGCTGACGGGCACGTCGTGGACAAGCTCTACGGGTGTGGCGCCCACTCGGACACGCCGACCCCGGCGGGCACCGGTTCGCCGCTGTACGAGCCGTTCGACGACGGCGTCCTCGAGGTATCGGAGCAGCCGGTGACCGAGCCCGCCAGCGTTGCGGCCGAGCCGGTCGTCGCCGAAGAGCCCGCCGACGCCGAGGAGCCCGTCGTGCCGCAGGAGTCAGTGCCGGACGAGCCGGTCGTACCGGAGGAGCCTGCCGGCGCTGCTGAGCCCGGTGCTGACCCGCCTGCCGCTACCGGCGACCAATCCGACTAACTTTTCTCGGCGGCGGCCTTGATCTTGGCCAGCGAGGTGTTCATACCCTCGACCAATTCCCGTTCGAAGCTGGTGTTGCCGCCGAGCAGGGCTTTGACGGTCATGCTCGAGAACGCAGATACGCCGTTCTCGGCGTGCCGACTCTCGGTGAGGCGGGTGCCCTGGCCCTGCGGCTCGAGTTCGTAGCTCCAGATGGTCCGGTTGGCATCGACCCGGAATGCCAGCCGCTGCTCCGGGACGACGTCGACGACCGTGCTGGTGGTGGGCCAGAACAACCGGTTGCGGCGATTGATGTTCAGGGTGCGGGTGCCGACGCGCAGCGGTCCGAACGGCCGCATCCACCGGCACTGGGGGCTCCACTCCGGCATCCGCTGGAAATCTGAGATCAGCTCCCATACCTTCGCCGGCGGCGCGTCGATGTCGATCTGTGCCTGCAAGAGCGGGCTGGCCATTTGTCCTCCGAGGGTGTGTCTTATTTCGGCTCGAGATACTTCTCGAGCCCGGTCTGGGCGCCGCGAGCGCCGCGTCGGGCAGCTGCCAGCTGCCACACGAAGATGCTGGTGCCCAGTACTCCCACGGCCAGGCCGGCCACGGTGATCGGTCGCCAACTCGCTACGCCGGGCACCGCGAAGGCCACACCCGCGGCAATGGCCCAGGCCAGAGCACCGGCCAGGATGACCGGCCAGACCTCGAGCAGTGCCGGTGGCAACGGCGGCGGCTGCGGATCGGTCTCGGTGCTCATCGCGTCTCAACATAACGCGTCGGGCAATCCGGACCCTGTCGAGGGTGTGGGGTCCGTCAGCGCCGGGTTCGTCGTTTCTCGTTCACGTTTCCCGGGTTCCGTTGTAACCTCGCGCTGTGCCTGACAGGGATGCGCGGTTGGCTGCCGACTTGTCGTTGGCAGTCATGCGGTTGTCACGCCAACTTCGTTTCCGGAATCCGTCGTCGCCGGTGTCGCTGTCCCAGTTGTCGGCGCTGACGACGCTGGCCAACGAGGGTGCGATGACCCCCGGTGCGCTGGCGATTCGCGAACGCGTGCGGCCCCCGTCGATGACCCGGGTCATCGCTTCGCTGGCCGACGAGGGGCTGGTGGATCGGGCCCCGCACCCGGTCGACGGTCGCCAGGTGCTGGTTTCGGTGTCCGAGTCGGGTGCCGAGCTGGTCAAAGCGGCGCGGCGGGCCCGTCAGGAGTGGCTGGCCGATCGGCTCAGCACCCTCAACGATGGCCAGAAGGACGTCCTGCGCAATGCCGCCGACCTGATGTCGGCGCTGGTCGACGAAAGCCCGTGACGGCCCCGGACGTCGACGTCCGCGACATCACCGATCCCGACGACCCACGCCTCGACGATTTCCGCGACCTGAACAGCGTGGATCGTCGTCCCGACCTGCCGACCGGTAAAGGCCTGGTGATCGCCGAAGGCGTGCTGGTGGTGCAACGGATGCTGGCCTCGCGATTCACTCCGCGCGGGTTGCTGGGCACCGATCGCCGGCTGGTCGAACTGGAAAACGATCTGGCCGGCACCGCGGCGCCCTACTACCGGGTTACCCCGGACGTCATGGCCCAGGTCGTCGGATTCCACCTCAACCGCGGCGTCCTTGCCGCTGCGGGTCGCGTCGCGGAGGCCAGCGTCGGTGACGTCGTCGAGGGCGCCCGCACGGTCGCCGTGCTCGAAGGTGTCAACGATCACGAGAATCTGGGTTCGATCTTCCGCAATGCGGCGGGCCTGGACGTCGACGCGGTGATCTTCGGCAGCGGCTGTGCCGATCCGCTCTATCGCCGCGCGGTCCGGGTCTCCATGGGGCACGCGCTGCTGGTGCCCTATGCCCGCACCGCGCAGTGGCCCGCCGACCTCGTCGGGCTGCAGGAACGCGGCTTCCGGGTGTTGGCGCTGACGCCGCACCGCGATGCTCGTCCGCTGGCCGAGGCCATGGCTGCGGTCGCCAACCAGCCGGTCGCGCTGCTGGTCGGTGCCGAGGGGCCGGGGTTGACGTCGGCAGCGCTGCGCATCGCCGACGCACGGGTGCGCATCCCGATGTCGCGCGGCACCGACTCCTTGAACGTCGCGACCGCGGCGGCACTGGCGTTCTACGAGCGGATCCGGTTGGCGCCGAGCGGGGGTTAGGCTGCCTGCATGACCGACGAATCCGTCCCGTGGGGCACGGGTTTAGGGGTGGCCGCATTTGTCGCCGCGGTCACCGGCGCCGCGATCGTGGTGCTCAGCCTCGGGTTGCTGCGGGTGCATCCGCTGCTGGCGGTGGGGCTGAACATCGTGGCGGTCGGCGGGCTGGCGCCCACGTTCTGGGGATGGCGGCGGACTCTGGTG
Source organism: Mycobacterium sp. NGS29 (assembly GCF_059812965.1). NCBI lineage: Bacteria > Bacillati > Actinomycetota > Actinomycetes > Mycobacteriales > Mycobacteriaceae > Mycobacterium > Mycobacterium sp. NGS29. Next base: position 219,394 of record NZ_JCALDR010000005.1, on the reverse strand, counting down.
CTGAGATGGTTCGTGCTGGGCGCGGGAACCGGTGTGGTCGGCGCCTGGTTGGCACTGATCGCGGTGACGCTGCTGGGCGGCCTGGGCTAGCGGTGCCCGCTTGATCGCACCCCGAGCAGCACATCCTCCCAGGCCGGGATGGCCGGCTTGCCCCGGCGGCTACCGGTCGGTTGGTCGGCGGGTGTCTCCGGTGCGACCGGTGCACTGGGTGCGGCCGGTTCCGGTTGCGCGGCCTCGGGGGTGGGCTCGAAGGCCAGATGCGCCACCGGCGCCAGCTGCCGCGGCTTGAAGTCGGGGTCGATGAGCTCGCTGGCCGCGTCGTCGATCGCGCTGACCACACCGCCGTGCGCCCCGGGGGTGAAGCGGAAATGCGCACGGTTGTCCGACCGTCCGGCGTGCCAGCCCAGCTGCACCGTCCAGCGGCTGTCCTCGTTGCGCCAGGCGTCCCAGCTGAGCCGGTCGGCGTTGAGGCCGCGCGCCACCAGCGCGGCGGTCACGGTCTCCAGCAGCGTCAGCACGGCGGGTCCGTCGGCCAGGATCGGGTGGGCGGCAGTTGCCAGTTCGGCAGCGCGGAAACGTTCCAGCAACACCGGGTTGGCGAATCGCTGGATCCGCGCGATGTCGGATCCCGATGCGGCAGCGACCTGTTCGACTGAGGCGCCGGCGCGGATTCGGGCCTGAATCTCCTTGGGGCTCAACATGTTCGTCACGTCGATGTCGAGCGCGGGCTGCTCGACCGGCAGCTCTTCCCCGTTCAATGCGGCCCGTAGGCGGTCGTCGGCCGGAAGTCTGAACTTCTCGGCGGAGCTGGCCCCCTCGCAGAGGACGTATTTGCCGTCGGGATCGAGCCCAACCACTTTGAGTTCCCGCATGGCTTCTCCTCGCAGGCTCCGTGCAGGTCAGCGACGGACCCGTCAGCTGCGCACTCTAGTGCGCCAGACGTCGTTAACCTCGTTGACACGCGGGCGCGGGTCAGAGCCGCTCCACAACCCAGTCGATGCAGGCGATCAGCGCACTGATGTCGTCGGGGTCGACCGCCGGAAACATCGCAATGCGCAACTGGTTGCGGCCGAGCTTGCGGTACGGCTCGGTGTCGACGATCCCGTTCGCCCGCAGCGTCTTGGCCACTGTGGTCGCGTCGATGTCGTCGACGAAGTCGATCGTGCCCACCACTTGCGACCGCAACGCCGGGTCGGCGACGAACGGAGTGGTGAACGATCGCTCCTCGGCCCAGGAGTACAACCGTTGCGAGGAGTCAGCGGTGCGCTTGACCGCCCAGTCCAGGCCGCCGTTGCCGAGCAACCAGTCGAGTTGCTCAGCCATCAGGGCGAGCGTGGCGATCGCCGGGGTGTTGTAGGTCTGGTTCTTCACGCTGTTCTCGACCGCGATCGGCAGCGACAGGAAGTCGGGCACCCAGCGACCCGAAGAGGCGATGGCTTCGACGCGGGCCAGCGCAGCCGGGCTCATGACGGCCAGCCACAGGCCGCCGTCGCTGGCGAAGTTCTTCTGCGGCGCGAAGTAGTAGGCGTCGACGTCGGTGATGTCGACCGGCAGTCCGCCCGCGCCCGAGGTGGCGTCGATGACCACCAGCGCATCTCCGGAGTCGGCGGGTCGGCGCACCGGTACCGCGACGCCCGTCGACGTCTCGTTGTGCGCCCAGGCGATCACGTCGACCGACGGGTCGGACTGAGGTTCAGGCGCGCTGCCCGGGTCCGCTTTGACGATGATCGGATCGCCGACGAACGGGTTCTTGGCGACGCCAGCGGCGAACTTCGCGCTGAACTCGCCGAAGGTGAGGTGCAGCGAGCGTTTGTCGATCAATCCGAACGCCGCGGCGTCCCAGAATGCGGTGGCGCCGCCGTTGCCCAGGATGACCTCGTACCCGTCGGGCGTGGTGAACAGTTCGGCCAGCCCGCTGCGGACCCGGCCCACCAGGTTCTTGACCGGCGCCTGGCGGTGCGAGGTGCCGAATAGGGCTGCCGCGCTGCCGGTGAGCGCTTGAAGTTGCTCGGGCCGCACCTTGGAGGGCCCGCAGCCGAACCGTCCGTCGCGTGGCTTGAGGTCGTCGGGAATCTCGAGAGAAGTCTGGTCGGCCATGGAGATCAGGGTAGTGAGCAGGGTCTGGCTCCCGACGACGCGGGGGACATAACGCCTGGTGACGGCGCTGATGTGAGCTAGCACACAGTCGCTGGGTGCAAGCGGGCTGGGCCACAGCAGGCGGATGAAGTCTGGATAATTCCCAGTACCGGCGGTACCGTATTAATTACACGTCCGAATGCAACCTCGTTGGGGAGGCTTTTCATGGCTTTGAAGGCTAGGACGCGCATGGTTCGACGTTGGCGCCGCAATATGGAGGTGCGCGACGACACGGAGTACGTGGACATGCTCGCCACACTGTCCGAGGGGTCGGTGCGGCGGAACTTCAACCCGTACACCGACATCGATTGGGAGTCACCGGAGTTCGCGGTCACCGACAACGATCCCCGGTGGATCCTCCCGGCGACGGACCCGCTGGGCCGTCACCCGTGGTACCGGGCCCAGTCCGACGAGACCAAGATCAAGATCGGCATGTGGCGTCAGGCCAACGTGGCGAAGGTGGGCCTGCACTTCGAGTCCATCCTGATCCGCGGTCTGATGACCTACACCTTCTGGGTGCCCAACGGGTCCCCGGAGTACCGGTACTGCCTGCACGAATCGGTCGAAGAGTGCAACCACACCATGATGTTCCAGGAGATGGTGAACCGGGTCGGCGCCGATGTCCCCGGCATGCCGCGCCGGCTGAAGTGGCTCTCGCCGTTCGTCCCGCTGGTGGCCGGCCCACTGCCGGTTGCCTTCTTCATCGGGGTGCTCGCCGGTGAGGAGCCCATCGACCACACCCAGAAGCAGGTGCTGCGCGAAGGCAAGGCGTTGCACCCGATCATGGAGCGGGTGATGGCCATTCACGTCGCCGAGGAAGCGCGACACATCTCGTTCGCACACGAGTTCCTGCGCCGACGGCTGCCGCACCTGACCCGCTGGCAGAAGTTCTGGGTGTCGCTGTACTTCCCGCTGACCATGCGGATTCTGTGCAACGCCATTCTTATCCCGCCCAAAGCCTTCTGGCAGGAGTTCGACATTCCGCGTTCGGTGAAGAAGGAACTGTTCTTTCGGTCGCCGGAATCGCGGAAGTGGCTGCGCGACATGTTCTCCGACGTCCGCATGCTGGCATACGACACCGGGTTGATGGAGAACCGTTCGGCCCGGCTGATGTGGCGGATCTGTAAGATCAACGGCAAGCCGTCGCGCTATCGCAGTGAGCCGCAGCGTCAGCACCTGGCCGCTGTGCCCGCTGCCTAACTGTCTGCGAGTTTGCTTATGCCGCACGTGATTACCCAGTCGTGCTGCAATGACGGGTCCTGCGTGTTCGCGTGTCCGGTCAATTGCATTCACCCGTCCCCGGACGAACCGGGCTACGCGACGTCGGAGATGCTCTACATCGACCCGGTGGCGTGCGTCGACTGTGGCGCCTGCGTCAGTGCCTGCCCGGTCGGCGCGATCGTCCCGGACAGCAAGCTCGATGTGCGGCAACTGCCGTTCGTGGCGATCAACGCGTCGTTCTATCCGGAACGCCCTGCGCATGAGAAGTTGCCGCCGACCTCGAAGCTGGCACCGGTGATCCCGGCCGCTGAGGTGCGCGCGCAGGGCAAGCCGTTGACGGTGGCCATTGTCGGGTCCGGGCCGGCGGCGATGTACGCTGCCGACGAGTTGCTGATCCAGCCGGACGTCCGGGTCAATGTGTTCGAAAAGCTGCCCACGCCTTATGGTTTGGTGCGTGCCGGGGTCGCGCCCGACCACCAGCACACCAAGAAGGTCACCAGGCTGTTCGACCGGGTGGCCGGCGATCGCCGCTTCCGGTTCTTCCTCAACGTCGAGGTCGGCACGCACGTGAGTCACGCCGAGCTGTTGGCGCACCATCACGCCGTGTTGTATGCGGTCGGTGCGCCCGACGACCGGCGGCTCGATGTAGACGGGATGGGTCTGCCGGGCACCGGCACCGCGACCGAGTTGGTCGCGTGGATCAATGGGCACCCCGAGTACACCGATCTGCCAGTCGATCTCAGCCATGAGCGGGTGTTGATCGTCGGCAACGGCAACGTCGCTCTGGATGTCGCACGGGTGCTGACCGCCGATCCGGACGATCTGGCCCACACCGATATCGCCGATCACGCGCTGAAGCGGTTCCGCAAGTCCGCGGTCCGCGAGGTGGTGATCGTGGCGCGCCGCGGACCCGCCGAATCGGCGTTCACGCTGCCGGAGCTGGTCGGGCTCACCGAGTCCTGCGATGTGGTCCTCGATCCCGACGATCATCGACGGGTGCTCGCGGACCTGGCCACGGTGTCCGACCCGTTGACCAAGGCCAAGCTGGAGATCCTCCGCACACGGGGTGACGGCTCAGCGCCGGCGTCGCGACCGCGGGTGCGGCTGGCCTATGGGCTGACGCCGCAGCGTGTGCTCGGCGAGCAGCGCGCCACCGGGATGGAGTTCCGGGTGACCGGCACCGACGAGGTCCGTCGGCTCGACGCCGGCTTGGTGCTGACGTCGATCGGCTACCGCGGCAAGCTCATTCGCGATCTGCCGTTCGACCAGGATGCCGCCGTGGTGCCCAGCGACGGCGGCCGCGTCATCGACCCCGGCACCGGCCGGCCCGTTCCGGGCGCCTACGTCGCGGGCTGGATCAAGCGCGGACCGACCGGGTTCATCGGCACCAACAAATCGTGCTCATTCCAGACCGTGCAGGCACTGGTGGCCGATTTCAATGCCGGCAAGCTGACCGACCCCGTCGCTGGACCGTCGGCACTGGACCGGCTGGTCGCTGACCGCCAACCCGACGTCGTCGACTCCGCGGGCTGGCGCGCCATCGACGCCGCCGAGGTCGCCCGCGGCGGTGAGGATGGACGTCCGCGCGCCAAGTTCACCGATGTCGCCGAGATGCTCGCCGTGGCTGCCACCGCACCGCGGGCGCGGCGGTCTCGGGTGTCCGGCCTGCTGCGGCGACTGCGCGAACGCGGCTAGCCGGCCTCCGCGGTCATCGCCTGCTGGATTTCGTCGTAGCTGACCTCCCGCACCGGCTGACCCAACGACCAGTTGTGCCCGAAGGGATCGGCGACCACGCCATAGCGGTCACCCCAGAACTGGTCGCTGAGCGGCATCACGATCGTGGCCCCGGCCTCCAGTGCCTGCTGGAACCTCGCGTCGACGTCGTTGACCGTGAGGTGGATGGTGACCGGCGTACCGCCCAGTGACTTCGGGGTCACCGACGTGCCGCTGCACATCTCCGGGAAGTCGTCGTTGAGCATCACCGTGGCGCCGTTGATCTGCACTGCGGCATGCACGAGCCGGCCGTCCGGGCCGGGCACCCGGCCGAGCTCGACGGCGTCGAAAGCCTTGACGTAGAAGTCGATCGCGGCCGCGGCGTCGTCGACGACGAGATGGGGGGACACTGCAGGTTCGACAGTGATGGCCATGTGGTCACTCCTCTGGTGGTGGGTACTGCCCGCTCGGGCTCACATGTACTGACCGGGCGGGCCGGCAGAACTCATCGCGCATCCGCGACGCTAATGCCGAGCACCGACAACTCGTCGGACTTACCAACCGCGGGCAGCGCTTATACGGTGGTGAGGACCTTGTCCCAGCCGTTCACGGAGTCGGCTCGGCGCGGCGCCGGCCCTACATAGATGGCCGACGGGCGGACCAGCTTGCCGAGTCGCTTCTGCTCGAGGATGTGGGCGCACCATCCTGCGGTGCGACCACAGGTGAACATCGCCGGCATCATGCTGGCCGGCACTTCGGCGAAGTCCAGGATGACCGCCGCCCAGAACTCGACGTTGGTCTCGATCGGGCGGTCCGGCCGACGCTCCCGCAACTCGGCCAGGGCCGCCTGCTCCAGCGCCACCGCGACGTCGTAGCGGGGTGCGTTCAGCCGCTTGGCGGTCGCCCGCAACACTCTGGCGCGCGGGTCCTCGGCGCGGTAGACCCGGTGTCCGAAACCCATCAGCTTCTCGCCGCGGTCCAGGATGCCCTTGACTAGACCGCGGGCATCATCGGTGCGCTCGACCTCTTCGATCATCGGCAGCACCCGGGCCGGCGCACCGCCGTGCAGGGGGCCGCTCATAGCGCCGATCGCACCGGACAACGCCGCTGCCACGTCGGCGCCGGTGGATGCGATCACCCGCGCGGTGAATGTCGAGGCGTTCATGCCGTGTTCGGCAGCAGACACCCAATAAGCGTCGATGGCCTCGATGTGTCGGGGATCCGGCTCGCCGCGCCACCGGGTCATGAAACGTGCTGTGACTGTTGAACACTCGTCGATGAGGCGCTGCGGGACCGCCGGCACGTAAATGCCGCGACCGGACTGCGCGACGTAGGACAGCGCCATCACCGATGCGCGGGCCAACTGGTCGCGAGCGGTCGGCTCGTTGGTGTCCAGCAGCGGCTTGTACCCCCAGATGGGCGCCAGCATGGCCAGGCCGGCCTGCACGTCGACCCGCACGTCACCGGTGTGGATCGGCAACGGGAACGGCTCGGCCGGGGGCAGTCCGTGGCCGAATTCACCGTCGACCAGCAACGCCCAGACGTCGCCGAAGTGGACCCCCTGGCCCACCAGATCCTCGATGTCGACGCCGCGGTAGCGCAGCGATCCTCCGTCTTTGTCCGGCTCGGCGATCTTGGTCGTGAAGGCCACGACGCCTTCCAGACCTGGGACGAAATCTTCTGGAACCACAGTCATGGGCAGATTCTTGCACTACTGGCCTGGGCGGTTCCTACCGGCCGGTAACAACGTCCGAGTAGCGTTGGGACGGTGACAGAATCAGACCGGCAGTCGCTGGCCGGGATGCGGGTGGAGTACGGGTCCGCCGAGAAGGACGGCAGCCCTGACCTGGATGCGGACTGGCTTGCCGAGGGCTGGCTTGCCTTGTTCCGCAGGTGGATGGACGACGCGTGGCAGGCCGGGGTTGCCGAGGCCAATGCCATGGTGGTGGCCACCGTCGCCGAGGGCCGCCCGGTGACCCGGACGGTGCTGTGCAAGAACGCCGACGAGAGCGGGATCAGTTTCTACACCAACTACGACTCGGCGAAAGGGACCGAGCTGGCGACGACGCCCTACGCGTCGGCGACCTTCCCGTGGTATCTGCTGGGACGGCAGGTTCATATCCGCGGGCCGGTCAGCAAGGTCGCGCCGCAGACCACCGCCGATTACTGGTCCAAGCGGCCGCGCGGGTCACAGCTGGGCGCCTGGGCGTCGCACCAGTCGAAGCCCATCGCCTCGCGCGCCGCACTGCTCGACCAACTAGCGGAAGTGACAGCGCGATTCGCCGACACCGAGCACATCCCGGTGCCGCCGAACTGGGGCGGCTACCTGATCGCGCCCCAGGTGGTGGAGTTCTGGCAAGGGCGAGAAGACCGGGTGCACAACAGGATTCGGATCTCCGGCGGCGTCGTGGAGCGGTTGCAGCCCTGACCCGGTGAACTGCGAACCGGATCGGTGTCATTCGCGCGGCGGATTTTCGCCGAGTGGTGTGCCCCGCGAGAGTTCATCGAACTTTGCCAGCGCTCGGTCCAGGTCTGCCTCGTCGAACATCTCACAACGGCAGAGTAGGTCGCCTTCAACCATGAAGATGTCGCTAATGCGCCACTCGGCCTCGAAGCCCGCAGCCGAAGTCCCGCTGGCGACGTGAGTGACGACCGCGCCGTTCTCAGTCAACCGATGAACCGTCTCGACGTAGATGCGGTTGTGCGCCGTTTCATTCAACGCAGCGCGAAGGTAAGCCTTGAGGTCACCAGGCCCGACCGGCGCCAGGTTGCGGTGGTCAATATCCACGAAATCGTCTGCTGTCGCCGGAATTTCGCGCCGATTGAGTGATTCGTACGCCCGAGTGAGGACTGACCACGCGTGAGCGTGTGCGGCGGCTTCGCCTGCCAGGTAGCGGGCATCCAGTTCGGCGACGGCGGCCTCGAGGTCGTCGACGTCGAAGGTGATCAACGCGGAAACCCGCTCGTCGATGGTGATCTCGATGACGCTGAGTGCCTCGGTGAGGTCAGCCTCGGGTCCTGGTGCGCGGTCGGTGAATCTGTTGCGTACGAGGAGCAGACGTTCGCCACGCGTCGCTATCGCTGTTGACGCTACATTTGTGAGGGACAGGTCGGCGACGGCTTGCACGTCTGCCATCTGGGCATCCCGGCCCTGCCGTATTCCCGAACCCACCAACCGACGGCGATCGTCGCTCACGAAGTTGTCGGCAAGCATGTCCGCCATGGCGTTCCGGTCGCCAGCTGCGTGACTCGCGACGAAGCGCTCAGCCACTCGGTGTGCGGCGTTATGCGGTTCTTGCGCCCGTGCGTGCAATTCGTCGAACTTCGCGAGAGCGACGTCGAGGTCAGCCTCATCGAACAGCTCACAACGGTGCACACGGTCGCCGCTGACCTGCAGAAGCTGAATCATTCGCCACTCAGCACTGAAGCCGTCCGGCGATGTCCCGCAGGCGGTGTGGGTGACAACGGCTCCGAGGCTGCCGAGTCGATGCACCGACTCGACGTATATCTCCATGTTGGGCGTGAGGTCCCACCCGCTACGGATATACGCATTCAGATCATCCCCTTCGAACGTGCTGTGGACCCGGTGATCGATGGTCACGCAACGCGACAGCCCCGGAGAGATCTTGTGTTTGTTGAGCGCGGCATAACCTGTGACGATCACCGACCAAGTGTGCGCGTGGGCAGCAGCTTCGCCGGCGATGAATCGCGCTTCGAGTTCCGCTGTTGCAGCGGCCATATCGTCACCATCGATGATGACGACGGCGGCAACTTGGTCGTCCGCGTTGAGCTCGACGACCTGCAGTGCGTCGAGCTGGATCTCAGCGCGCTCGGTCCCTGAGGCACGAATGCGGGTGAGGACAAGACGGTCTCCGCGGGTGGCGATGATCGGAGCCGCGATGTCAGTCAGTAATCCGACCTCGACGCCGACTCGAAGATCTTCGATTGCGGCGTCCTGACCGTGTCGAACATTGGCATTGACGACCGTGCGGCGGTCTTCGTTGCAGTAGTCGTCAGCGAACATGTTCGCCGTGGCGTCCCAGTGGACCGCGATCTCAGCGATCGTCTTCATATCGCGCATTCCGGCATCCCGACCGCGGATGGTCCCGGCGCCCACCATTCGACGTCGATCGTCGTGGGCATAGTCAACGGATAGTGTCGCGGCCACCGCATCCCAGTTGCGAGCGGCACAGTACGCCCAGAGCCGTCCGTTCACCCGGCTGGCCGAGTTTTCGAGGCGCCATGCGGGGCGGTGCAATTCCGCGAACCGAGCCAGCGCCGCCTTCAGGTCTGTTTCGTCGAAAAGCTCACAGCGATTCACCTTGTCGCCCTCGACCGTCGACAGGGCAACTTCTCGCCATTCTGCTTCAAAGCCCGCAGGTGAGTTTCCGTGTGCCACATAAGTCACGACCGCACCCAGTTCGTTGAGCTGATGTACAGCCACGATATGAGGCCGGATTGGTCGGTCGAGATCCCAACCCTTGCTGGTGTATTCACTCAACTCGCCGGAAGCGAACGCGGCCCCCCGGCGGTGGTCGACACTTGCGCAGTCGGCGGTCAGCGTGGGCAGCTCACCGCGTCTGACGGAGGCATAGGTACCGGAGATGGTCTGCCACACAAGTGCGTAAGAAGCTGCGTCCCCGGCGAGGTATCGGGAGTCGAGTTCGGCCACCGCCGCATCGAAGTCGTTAGCATCGAATACGACCGCTGCCTTCGCCCGGCCTTTGTGCATCTGAATAAGCTGTAGCACATCGTATTTCACAGTCTCAGCATCACGTCCGGTGATTTCAACGCGTAGTAGGGCGAGGTCATTGCCGCGAGTCGCAACCACACCGCGGATCGTGAATGCCATACCGACGTCCGCAGCCGCCCGCATATCCTGGATCTCGGCCTCTTGACCATGGCGGATCCCGGCGTTCACCACACGCCGACGATCGTCGATGTAAAAGTCCTCCGTAAGGGATTGCGGCAGGACCTGCCACGCACGGGCTGCGAATGCTGCCAAATAGCGCCTAAGCGCGCGGCTGGCTGCGTTCTCCAGTTGCGGTGCGGGACGGCATAGCTCATCGAATTCGGCCAGCGCGGCGTCAAGGTCCACCTCGTCGAAAATCTCACAGCGGCTGATCAAGTCACCGTCGACGGTGAATAGGGTGACCTCTCGCCACTCGACGTCGAAGCCGGCCTGCGACGTCCCATACGTTGCCTGGGTGAGGACCGCGCCGAAGTCACCCAGGCGATGCACCGCATGGGCGTAGATCTTGGCTTGTGGCGTGAGTTCCCAGGTGGCGCGGACGTAGGGGAAGAGCTCACCGGGCGAGAATGCTCGTGCTCGGCGGTGGTCGATATTCACCCAGTTCGGTGTCACCGAGGGGAGCTCGTGTCTATTGAACGCGGCGAAGTTGCGGGCGATCACTGACCACGTATTTGCGTGGGTGGCCGCTTCGCCGGCCAGATATCGTGCGTCGAGTTCGGCGACGGCGGCGTCGATGTCGTCGAGGTCGAAGAACACGGCGGCGATGATCCGGTCGTCGCCGTCGATCTCCAGAATGCCGAGCACCTCGGTGAGAAACCCCGGTGCCTCATCGTCGCGGCGCGAGAAGCAAAGGCGATCGAGGACGAGATGCTCGCCGCGAGTGGCAATGACGGTTGGTGTGACACTCGACGACCACAGCTCGGCGACCACCCGCATGCTCGCTAGCTGCGCCTCTCGGCCGACCTGAACTGCGTTGCCCACAACTCGGCGTCGATCATCGTTGGCGAAATCGTCAGCCAGCAGCCGCTCTATTGCGTCCCAATCACCCGCGGCGAAGAGCGTCAGGAAGCGCTCACCCATTCGGCTCGCGGCATTTTCCAGGCGTCGGAGCGGCCGATGGACCAGTTGATCGAAGCGTGCCAGTGCGGCGTCGAGGTCGTCCGCGTCGAAGACCTCGCAGCGGTTGACCAGGTCACCGTCGAAGGTAATGACGCTGACAACCCGCCATTCGGCCTGGAATCCCCCTGGGGTGGTCTCACGCGAAATGTGCGTCACGACCGCACCGGCGTCGGTCAACCGATCTACCGTCGCGACGAAATAGGTAATGTCCGAGGCGAGGTTCCTAGTGACTTCGAGAAGGGCGGTCATCTCACCGGGCGCGATCGATGTTCCGCTCCGGTGGTCGATGTTGACCCAATCTTCAGTCGTCGCGAACAGTTCCCGTCGATTGAGTGCGGCGAAACCTCGCCTGACCGCCGACCAGACCTGCGCGTGGCGGGCCGCTTCACCCGCCAGGTAGCGCTTATCGAGCTCAGCGAGTGCGGAATCGAAGTCGTCGAGGTCGAACACGACCCGTGCCGAGAACTTGCCCTCGGCATTGACCTCCAGCACGTCGAGAACGTCGGTGTGGAACGCCGCCGGTGACCGGACGCGTCCCCACGTCTGCGCCCGGCTGAGCGCCAGGCGATTTCCACGCGTAGCAATGACATCCGAAGTCATCGCTCTCACACCGATTTCGGTGAGACTGACAATCTCGGTGACCAGGGCATCGCGGCCGGATCGGGTGCCGGAGTTCAACGCCCGTCTCCGATCGTCGGAAGAACAATCGTCGGCCATGAGATCGGACAGCGCGTCCCAGTCGCGGGCGGCGAAGAGCACCTCGATGCGCTCATGCATTGCGCTGGCCGCGTTTTCGGATAGCCGAACTGGTCGGTCTAACTGTTTGAATCTTTCGTCTGCGGCGACAAGGTCGATCTCGTCGAAGACCTCGCAACGCCTGATCATCTCGCCATCCACGAGTAGCAGTGCAATGCCTCGCCATTCGGCATTGAGACCCTCTCGCGAGGTCTCCTGCGCCGCGTAGGTGATTACTGCACCGTCGTTGCTCAGCGAATGCACCTCCTGGACATAGATATTGATGTCCTGCTCGAAGTCCTTCCCGGCGCCGAAGTAGTCGATCAGGTCACCGGGTCCGAACGCCGCCTCCACTCGGTGGTCGACGTTGATCCAATCTGCTGTCGTCGGTGGTGCCTGGTGGCAGTTGAGTGCGTTGCATGCCGCCGCGATTACCGACCAGGTGTGCGCGTACCGTGCCGCTGCCCCGGCGAGATACCGCGCGTCGAGCTCGGCGGTGGCGCTGCGGAAGTCGTCGAGGTCAAACACGGTGCGTGCCGACACCCGCTCGTCGGCGTCGATCTCGACGACGGCGAGGACGTCGATGCCGAACGCGTCCGGTTCGTCGTCGCGGAACGCGGATCGGACGCGATTGAGTACCAGGCGCTCACCCCGGGTGGCGATGGTGTCGGTCGTCATTCTCTTGACTGCCGGAGCGGTTATCACAATCTCGGCCATCACGGCGTCGCGGCCTTGACGGAGTCCGGAGCCGATGACCTTCCGGCGATCGTCCTGGGTGATGTCATCAGCCAACGAATCTGCAACCGATGGCAGGTCACCGGCTAGCAGATATGAGTTGATACAACGACATACGCGAGCAGCAGCGGTTTCCGGCCCTGGCTGCGGTTCTACGAGTTCAATGTGGGCGGGACGGCTCTCGACGACTACCTGGGGCGCAAACACTTGGTCCGCGTCGTCCCAAGCTTCACGATCGACAGCGTCCGCGACTCGGCGTGCGACGCGTACGCATTCGTTGTCAGGCTCGCTGCCCGATGCTTCAAGTGCTCCCAAGGCCGACGAGGGGTCACGAATCCCGAGCGGTTGCCGAGCCGTCTCGACAAGTGCTACAGCGCCTTTCCGTTCGTACAGGCCGACCGCTCGTTCGGCGGCAGATCGCGCTCCTGCGACATCACCGGCGACGCTCAGAACCCTCGCCAACGTCAGGCATGCATCGCCGTGGTCGACCAGCGCGTCGGTGCGTTCGGCCAGCGTCACCGCGCTCTCAGCCATCCGCCGGGCCTCGTCGTGCTCACCGTCGCGTGACAATAGGTGCGCCCGCAACGTCCGCCACGCGATCGACGCCTTCAGCGCATGCCCGGCCAGGCGCTCACTCTCGCGGCACAATTCATCTGCTTCGGCCTCTCGGCCGAGTGCCAGGCAGGTGCGACCGAGCAGTGCGGCGGTTTCGGCGGTGTCAGCTTCCAAACGCATACGGCGAAAACCATTGTAAGCCTTACGAAAGAGTGGCTCGGCCGCGCCGGGTTCGTCGGCAACGAGTTCGATGATGCCGGCGAACTGTTCGACTTCACACAGGGCGTGACGCAAGCCGAGCTCGGTGACCGCGCGTCGGGCCGAGTCGATCATTCGCCGCGCGGCGGCAGCGCGGCCGCGGAACGCCTCCAACACGGCCTGACACTGTGTCGAGGTGGCCTCGACCGCAGGCGAGTCGGTGGTGATGCGCAGCAGCCGCACCACATCGAGGCACCGTCCGCCCGCCCGTGGAACCGGGTTGGGGCCCCACAACGCGGCCAGCGGCGCTCCCGCTAACACGGCATTCACCCGTCGGTGCTCACGGGCGCGCCGCGCGGCGTTCAGCGCGTTGTCCAAGGCGACTTCGCAGTCCGCGATGCGCCCGAGCCGGGCCAGACACCCGGCCCGCACGGTGTGGGCGTTGGCCTCACCGGCGGCGTCGTCCAGGCCGGCCAGCCTCTCGGCAGCAGCACCCAGCGCGGCTTCGACCTCATCCAGCCGCTCAGGGTGTATCAGCATCGACAATTGGCCGTCGAAACACGTCGCCCAGGCCGCTAGTCGAGCTGAATCTGTTGTCGCCGATTGCAATTGAGATACCGCACCCGCCGCCGATGTGACATCGCCGGCAGCCAGCAGGGCCTCACACCGCGCCACCAGCAGCGTGGCAACCTGGTCGTCTCGGTCGGGAAGTTCGTCGTCAATCTCCTCGAGCGCGTGTAGCGCATGGTCGTACAGGTCGGCCGCACCTTCGTAGGCCAGCCGGGTCATCGCCTGGTCCGCGGCCCGCCGGCAGTACTCGACCGCCTTGGCTGCGTTTCCCGCCCAGGCGCATTCGAAGTAGTGGTGCGCCAACTCCGCCAGCAGTTCATCGTCACCCCCGGCCTGGCTTTCCAAGGTCACCGCGATGCGCTGGTGCAGCCGCATGCGTCGTACCGACGCCAGCTCGGCCAGCAACGACTGCCGGACCAGGGCATGGTTGAACCGGTAGTGGCCGCCGGTTTCCTCGATGACGATGCCGGCCTTGGATGCTTCGTCGAACGCGTCGATGAGATCGTCGCCGACCACGTGTTCCACCAGATCCAACGCGAACCGGCTGCCGACGACCGCCGCCGCCGACAGCGCCTTATTCGTTTCCATCGAGAGCCGGGAAAGCCTGCGGCTCACAGCTTCTCGCACTCCCTGAGGCAGCGTGCTCTGATCCCACACGCCACCGCTCTCGTCGACGTGCCGCAGCGCCTCGATCAGAAAGAACGGGTTGCCGCCGGTGACGGAGGCCAGCGCATGGGCGAGTTCCTCGTCGTCGTAGCCGGCTTCCGCGACGTAGGCGGTCACGTCGTTCTCGTCGAGCCCGGCGAGATTCAGCCGGCTGGCGGTGCCATCGCGGTGCAGATCGGCCAGCATGGCCGCCAACGGATGCGAGCGGTCCAGGTCGGTGCTGCGGTAGGTTCCCACGATCTGGACGCGGGCGTGGTCGCCGAAGCGCAGCAGGTGCCGCAGCAGCAGCAATGTCGGTTTGGCCGCCCAATGCAGATCGTCGAGAATCAGGACGACCGGCGCTGCGGCGGAAGCGATTTCGAGTAGCGCGACAACGGCGTCGAACAGTGCGTAGCGTTCGGTGTCCGGGTCCGCCCGGGGCGGGGCAGCCAGATCGGCCATGACGTCGGGCAGTCCGGGTACCAACGGCAGCAGTGCCTCAACACCGCGCAAACCGCGCAGCCGCCGCGCGCCGACGCACGGCACCAGTGCGCGTAGTGCTTCGGCGAACGGCTGGTAGGGCGCGCCAAGGTCCTCGTCGCACCGCCCGTAGAGCACGACCGCACCTTCTGCATGTGCGCGTTGGGACCATTCGCCGGCCAGGCGGGTCTTGCCGACACCCGGTTCACCGGCGATCAACACCGCATGCGTGGCGTGGGTCGGCCACGCGGAGACGAGTTGCTCGAATTCCGGGCCACGGCCCACGAACGGTCCGGGCCCGATCAACACTGCAGGCAGAGCGGGACGCTGGAGCGGCGTCACCGCAGGTTCGGGAGTGCTGGTATCGGCGTCGAACCGCAACTCGAAAACATGCTCGGGACGCGCCAGGTTCTTCAGTTGCCGCATGCCCAGGTCGGCGAGCGACACGTCGTCGGCCAGCGTGTCTATGACGAGCTCGGCGACCGCACCCGAACACAGGATCTGCCCGCCCGCGGCCAACGACCGCAGTCGCGCTGCTCGGTTGACCGCCCTGCCGAAGTAGTCGCCGTCGCGAAGCTCGACCTCGCCGGTGTGCAGCGCGATCCGGATGCGCATCGGCTCAGCCAGCGCCCAGGGCTCCCGCGCGATCGCCTCTTGCATCTCGATGGCAGCGGCGGCGGCTGCTGACGGCCGGTCGAAGACCGAAAAGGTTGCGTCACCCTCGCCACGGGTCTTGATCAGCCGTCCACCGCGTGATGTGACGACCTGTTCGATCAACTCGTCGTGGCGGGCCAGCGCTGTCGCCATGGCGGCGGCATCTGCTTCCCAGGCTGCGGTCGATCCCTCGATGTCGGTGAGCAGAAAGGTCACAGCCCGCATCACCGACGAAACCTGTTGGGCGGCTGGGATATCCAGCGATGAGTCCTGAGCGACGATGGCCGCTTCGAGTCGGCGCAGCTCCGGGCCGGGGTCGACGCCCAGTTCGTCGGCCAGCAACGACCGGGCGCGCTGATACGCGCCTAGGGCCTCTCCCTGGCGGCCGGCACGGTAGAGGGCGAGCATCAGCTGGCACCATCGCTTTTCCCGCAGCGGTGCCTCGGCGACTGCCGCCTCCAGGTCGCCGACCACCTCCGCGGCGCGACCGGTCGCGAGCAGCGCGTCCGCCCGATCCTCGACCAGCGCGGAGTGACCCTCCAGCCACCGCGTCTTTTCCGACAAGCCGCGCCGGCCGTCGGGCAGCTCGGGGACACCGCGCCACAGGCCCAGCGCTTCCTCGAACAGGACCACCGCTTGGCGGCTGTCGCCGGCGGCCGCGGCGTCGCGACCTCGTCGGGCGGCCGATGTGTAAGTCGCGGCGTCGACCGCCGCTTCGGCGAGCTTCCAGCCCGCCCCTTCGGTGAGCACGAAACCGTCGCCCAAGGCGCGGCGCAGGGCAGAGATGTGGGTCTGCAGAGCCTTGGCGGCGGTGCGGGGCGGAGCGGTGCCCCAGAGCAACTCGATCAGCGTGTCCGCAGGAACGACCGAGCCGTTGCGCAGGCCCAGCATGGTGAGCAGGGCGCGCGGCTTGGCGCCCGGGATCATGACGGGAGTACCGCCCTGCCGGACCTGCAGAGGCCCCAAAACCCCCAGTTCCACGCCTTGAAGGGTAGTCATGTTGACCATCGTCGGTAAGACGATTCAACGCGCGGTCAAGGTCGGGTAAAGGATCGCCAATCTAGAGGCGGGCCAGGTTGAACAGTCCCGCCAGCCCGGTGCCGAAGTTCAACAGGCCCGAGGTGAAGCCGCTGTAGTAGCCGGCGGGCTTGCCGGAAATTGCGGCAGTGAAGGCGGTGTTGAAGAATCCGGACATCCGGCCGTCGACGTCCGACCCGCCGGTGGCCAGGTTGGAGATGCCCGACACGCCGTTGTTCGCGGCGGCGCTGCCCCTGGCGGTGTTGAGCAGGCCCGACATCTGGTCGCCGGTGTTACCGATGCCCGAGACATTCGTGCCCGTGTTGTTGAAGCCCGAATTGATCAGGCCGGTATTGATCGCGGATCCGACGCCGGTGTTGACGTTTCCCGAATTCCAGAAGCCGGTATTAGTGTCACCCGAATTCCCGTTACCGGTGTTGTAGCTGCCCGCATTCCAGAAACCGGTGTCGGCGAAACCCGAGTTACCGGCACCGGTGTTGTAGCCGCCGGAGTTTCCGATCCCGGTGTTGATGAGTCCCGATTGACCGATGCCCGTGTTGAGGGCACCCGAGTTGCCGATGCCGAAATTGCCCCCGCCGGAGTTCCCGATGCCGAAATTGCTGTGGGGACCCGGAAGTTCCCCCATGTTGGTACCGGAGTTGAAGATGCCGACGTTGCCGCTACCCGAATTGAAGAATCCGATGTTGTTGGTCCCGGAGTTTCCGAAACCTATATTGCCGCTGCCCGAGTTCAGCAGTCCGGCGAGGTTGATTCCGACCTGGTTGTCGCCCCGCAGCCCGATACCGATGTTGTTGTTGCCGGAGTTGCCGAAGCCGAGATTGTTGTTTCCCGTGTTCCCGCCGCCGATATTGAAATTCCCGGTATTGCCGCCGCCCCGGTTTCCGGTGCCGGTGTTGCCGATGCCGACGTTATCGTGGCCGGTGTTGCCCATCCCGACGTTGTGACTGCCCGGCCCATAGCTCGAGGACCCTATATTGCCGAAACCGAAATTGTCGTCACCGAGATTTCCCATGCCGACGTTTCGGCTGCCGAGGTTGCCGCTGCCGAAGTTGGCGTTGCCGTTGTTTCCGCTGCCGATGTTCTGGCTGCCCTTGTTCCCGATCCCGAAGTTGCCGTCGCCGGTGTTGCCGTTGCCGAGGTTGCCGGTGCCCTTGTTGCCCAGGCCCAGATTGGCCAGCAACTGTTGCAGGGTCTCCTGCACGCTCGCCGCCGGTAGCTGTTGGGCGGCCGCGGCTTCGGCCGCCGCGTACTGCCCCGCCCCCACGTTCATCAGTTGCACGAACTGGTCGTGAAAGGCTGCTGCGCGAGCGCTGATCGCCTGGTATTGCCGGCCGTGGGTGGAAAACAGCGCGGCGACGGCCGCTGACACCTCATCGGCGCCCGCGGACAGCAGCGCCGTCGTCTGGGCCGTCGCACCCGTGCTGGCGATGCGCAGCACGTCATTGATCCTGGCCAAATCCGTTGCAGCCGATGACATTAGCTCGGTTGACGTGATTACAAACGACATGTCGGTACCCCTGCGTCGAAGTGAGTGGATATCGCGTAGTCCCAGACTGGCTCGGCACAGCGGGGACTGCTTAGGTAGTCGACTACCTCAATTTGGGGCGGGATACCCTCGTCGGCGATGCCCCTCTTCGCGGACACCGCGCCGCTGCGCACCCGCGATTTCCGCCGGCTCTGGGTGGCGGGCATCCCCACCGTCATCGGGGCCAACCTGACGATCTTCGCGGTCCCGGTTCAGATCTACGCGCTGACGCAGAACTCCGCGTACGTGGGACTGGCCGGGCTGTTCTCGTTGGTACCGCTGGTGGTGTTCGGGCTGCTGGGGGGTGCCTGGGCCGATGCCATGGATCGCCGGGTGTTGTTGATCGTCGCCTCCTGCGGGCTGGCGGTGGCGTCGCTGCTGCTGTGGCTGCAGGCCGCGCTGGCAGTCAACGACGTCTGGGTGGTGTTGTGCCTGCTGGCGGTGCAGCAGGCGTTCTTCGCGGTGAACTCGCCGGCACGCTCGGCGGCGATTCCGCGGATGGTGGCGGGGGAGCAGCTGCCTGCCGCCAATGCACTGAACATGACGGTGAGCCAGTTCGGCGCGATCGCCGGTCCGATGCTGGCCGGGGTGCTGCTGAACTGGGTGGACCTGTCCGCGCTGTATCTGATCGATGCGATCACCTGTCTGTTGCCGATCTGGGCGACCGTCCGGTTGGCGCCCATGCCCGCGGTGGCGGTCGACGAGACCCGACGCTGGGGTCTCGGTGCGGTGCTGGACGGTTTTCGCTACCTGGCCGGCAACACCGTGGTGCTGATGTCCTTCGTCGTGGACCTGATCGCGATGATCTTCGGCATGCCACGGGCACTGTTCCCGCAGCTGGCCCACGAGAGCTTCGGCGGTCCCATCGAGGGGGGCTCGGCGATGGCGCTGCTGTCGGCGGCCATCGCCGTCGGCGCGGTGGCCGGTGGGGTGTTCTCCGGCTGGTTCCCCCGGGTCCGGCGCCAGGGCCTGACCATCGTCGTCGCGATCGTCGCCTGGGGTCTTGCCATGGTGGGTTTCGGCCTCACCAGTGGCATGGCGCACGGGCGGGCCGGCCCGATGCTGTGGATCGCGTTGGCGTTCCTGGCCTTTGGCGGTGCGGCTGACATGGTATCGGCCGCGTTCCGCTCGACGATGCTGCAACAGGCGGCCTCCGACGATGTGGTGGGCCGGCTGCAGGGGGTGTTCGCCGTGGTGGTCGGCGGTGGGCCCCGGTTGGCCGACACGCTGCACGGCGCCGCTGCGGCGGCCGTCGGCACCACCGCGGCCGCAGCCGGGGGTGGGGCACTGGTGGTGGTGGGGGTCGTCATCGCAGCCCTGATCGCGCCGGCGTTCATCAGGTACCGGACGCCGGGAGGCCAACCGGGCGCCACGCTGGGGTGACGCTCGACGCCGAGTGCCACGCTGGCGTGACGTTCGGCGTCAAAGGCGGGGACGGCGACGGCGGCATCCGGGCGCGGCCCGCCGCCAGACCTGCAGACCCGACCCCGGGCAGGCACGCCATCGCGAGAACGACTACCTTCACCTATACGCACCTAGTGCACCTGCACGCACCTAGGGCGGGCAGCCATATCAGCCTGAGCGCAAAGGGGTTCTCGTGGGCGACACCGACGACACCGCAACTCTGAAGTACCCGGGTGGCGATATCGACCTGAAGGTCGTCCACGCCACTGAAGGTGCCGACGGCATTGCGCTCGGTTCACTGCTCTCCAAGACCGGTCACACCACCTTCGACAACGGCTTTGTCAACACCGCCGCCTGCAAGAGTTCCATCACCTATATCGACGGGGACGCCGGGATCCTGCGCTACCGCGGTTACCCGATCGACCAGCTGGCGGAGAAGTCGACCTTTATCGAGGTCTCCTACCTGCTGATCTACGGTGAGCTGCCCACCAGCGACCAGCTTGCCGAGTTCACCCAGAAGATCCAGCTGCACACGATGCTGCACGAGGACCTCAAGCGGTTCTTCGACGGCTTCCCGCGCAACGCGCACCCCATGCCGGTGTTGTCCAGCACGGTCAACGCGCTCTCCGCGTACTACCCGGACTCGCTGGACCCCACGGACAACACCCAGGTCGAACTGTCGACGATCCGGTTGCTGGCCAAGCTGCCCACCATCGCCGCCTACGCGTACAAGAAGTCGGTGGGGCAGCCTTTCCTCTATCCGGACAACTCGCTCACGCTGGTGGAGAACTTCCTGCGGATGACGTTCGGGCTGCCCGCCGAACCCTACGAAGCAGACCCCGAAGTGGTGCGGGCGCTGGACATGCTGCTGATCCTGCACGCCGATCACGAGCAGAATTGCTCGACGTCGACGGTGCGCCTGGTGGGGTCGTCGCAGGCCAACCTGTTCACGTCGATCTCGGGCGGCATCAACGCCCTGTGGGGCCCGCTGCACGGCGGCGCCAACCAGGCCGTCCTGGAGATGCTCGAACAGATCAAGGAGAGCGGCGACGACGTCGGCGAGTTCGTCCGCAAGGTCAAGAACCGCGAGGCGGGCGTCAAGCTGATGGGCTTCGGCCACCGCGTGTACAAGAACTACGACCCGCGCGCCCGCATCGTCAAGGACCAGGCCGACAAGATCCTGGCCAAGCTCGGCGGGGACCCGTTGCTCGACATCGCCATCCAGCTGGAAGAGGCGGCGCTGACCGACGACTACTTCATCGAGCGCAAGCTGTACCCGAACGTGGACTTCTACACCGGCCTGATCTACCGGGCACTGGGCTTCCCGGTCCGCATGTTCACCGTGCTGTTCGCCCTGGGCCGGCTGCCCGGCTGGATCGCGCACTGGCGCGAGATGCACGACGAGGGCGACAGCAAGATCGGCCGTCCGCGCCAGATCTACACCGGTTACACCGAGCGCGACTACGCCGCCATCGACGGCCGCTAGCCGCCCGCCCACTCGCTAAGCACCGCCATCGCGGCGTTGTGCCCGCCGATGCCCGACACCGCCCCGCCGCGGCGCGCGCTGGACCCGCACCGCATGATCCGCGCGTGCCCGGTGGCGACCCCCCACCGGCGCGCCGGGGTGTCCAGCGGATCATCGTCGTCGGCGAACGGCCAGGACAATCCGCCGTGGAAGATGTTGCCCGCCGTCATTCCCAGTGTCCGCTCCAAGTCGCCGGTGGTCGTGGTCTCCAGGCACGGTCGGCCCTGCGCATCCGGCAGCAGAACATCCTGAATCGGTTCGGCCAGAACGGAATTCAGTGATGCCAGCACGGCTTCGGTGAGCGCGCCGGCATCGGCGGTCAGTGAATGCGGGGTGTGCACACCGAATACCGTCATGGTCTGCACCCCCGGGAGTGCCGGCGACACGATGCTCGGATCGGCCAGCGAATGGCAGTAGGCCTCGCACGGCAGCGGGTCGGGTAACTCGCCGCTCGACGCCCGCAGGTAGGCGGCGTCGAGTTGGGACCAGGTTTCGTTGACGTGGAACGTGCCGGCGAAAGCCTGCTGCGGGGTGACGCGCTCGTCGCGCAACCGCGGCATCCGGCGCAGCACCATGTTGACCTTGACCTGGGAACCGGGCGCCAGCATCGGTCGCGGTTCACCCAGCAGGTCGGCCAGCACCGCCGGACCCACCCCGCTGAGCACGAACCGGCCCCGAGCCACGCACTGGTCCCCGCGGCTCCGGTAGCGCACCTCGCCGTCCGGGTCGACAGCGAAAACATCTGCGCCGGTGAGTATTTCAGCTCCGTGACCGGTGGCGGCAGCAGCCAGCGCCGAGGACACCGCGCCCATGCCGCCGACCGGGACATCCCAGTCTCCGGTGCCGCCGCCCAGCACGTGATACAGCAAGCAGACGTTCTGTTGCAGTGAGGACTCGTCCAGGCGGGCGAAAGTGCCGATCAAAGCGTCGGTGGCTACCACTCCGCGGACGACGTCGTGGTCGACGGCGTCGGCGATCGCCCGCCCGATGGGCTCGTCGACCATGGCCCGCCACGCGGTCGCGGCGTCCCGATCACCCCCGTCCAGCACCAGCCGGCGCGCCTCGGCGCGGGTGCGCAGCGGTTCGAGCAACGACGGCCAGAGCCGCTGGGTCAGCAGTCGGCACTGCCGATAGAACGCGTCGAACCCCTGCTCGTCGCGCCCGGCGCCGATCGCGTCGAAGCCGCCGGGTGCCCCGACGAGCAGGCCGGTTCGACCGCCGCTGGCGGGGTCGGGGGTATAGGAGGAGTACGCGCGTCGAGTCAGCCGTACCTGTGCGCCCAAATCTTCGAGGATGCGCGGCGGCAGCAGGCTGACCAGATACGAGTAGCGCGACAGGTGGACGTCGACACCGTCGAAGGGCCGGGCCGATATGGCGGCGCCACCGACGTGTGCACGCTTTTCCAGGACCTGCACCCGTAAGCCTGCCCGGGCCAGGTATCCGGCGGCGACCAGGCCGTTGTGCCCGCCGCCGACGATGACGACATCGTGTTCGGTTGCCTCAGCCATCGGGCTACCGGTTGGCGCAACCCCGGTCACCGATGTGCGCGTTCGGCGGTGTGCTTCCGGTGGCCATTGCTACAGTCTGCCCGACGTTGCCTCGGGAACGGCCTCGGACTCGGTAGGCTGCATATCGCCTGGAAGAGCGCGAACGAGTGAGGAGCGATGGCCGGTTCAGAGGTGGGGGTCGACGAATCGCCCACGGCCGTCGAGCCCGAGCAGCAGGCCCAGCCGACCCGGCCGTTCAGCCGACAACAACTGCTGCGGCCCTGGCTGATCGCGCTGGCGCTGCTGCCGTTTCTGCTCGCCCTGATCAGCTACGGGGCATACGAGCGACCGATGGCCGTCAACGGCCCCGCCGGCGATCTGCCCACGATCACCAAGCCGTCGGGGAGCATCACGATGGCCCCGAGCCTGCAGTTGTCGCTGCTCACGATCAGTCGCAGCGGCAACAGCATCACGCTGATCGGCGATTGCCCCGACGACGCGTCCAAAGCTGCCCTGATGAGGGCACTCAAGGCATTGTTGACACCGGGAGTCAACGTGGTCGATCAGATCCGCATCGACCCGCTGACGCACGCACTCGACTTCGGCGGCGCAGAGCCGGTTTTCACCGCGGGGGCGCCCATCCCCGATCTCACCTTCAAGGTGGAAAGGGACACCGTCACGCTGACCGGTACGGCCGCATCGCCCGCGCAGAAGGAGGCGGTCGCGCGCGCGGCGGCCGGTACCTGGCCGGATGTCAACGTCGCCAACAGGATTGTGACCAGGGGACAGATCACGCCGACCGCCCCGGGTGCCGCCACACCTGCTCCCGCGCCCCCTCCGGCCGCGTCCTGCAACGACGTGCAGGCGGCCATCAACGCCATCACCGGGGGCCCGCTGGCCTTCGGTAACGACGGCGTGAGTCTGACACCGGAGGACAACGACATCCTGATCCGGGTGGCCGACAAGCTCAAAGCGTGTCCGGACGCCAAGGTGACCGTCAACGGTTACACCGACAACGCCGGCAGCGAGGCCATCAATATCCCGCTCAGCACGCAGCGCGCCACCGCCGTCGCTGAATACATCATCGCCAACGGCGTCGCCCGCGCCCGCGTCACCGTCAAGGGCCTGGGTTCGGCCAATCCGATCGCGGGCAATGACACTCCCGAGGGGCGGGCCAAGAACCGCCGCGCCGAGATCGTGGTCGGCTAGGGGGCATCAGGTATGGGTTTCGTGATCCAGTGGTTGGTCTGCCTGGTCGCCTTTGTGGCCGGTTCGGCCGTTGCCTATGGGATCGCGTTGCTGTTCAAGTCCGAAGGGCCGGACGAGACCGTTGCTGAGCCGGCTATCCAACCGGAGCCGGTCCGGCCGGCCGAGTCCGCGCAGCGCGCCGAGCCCGAGTCGTCGGAGATCGGGGCGAAAAGGTGAGCGGCCAGCTGCACTGGTGGCCGGCCGCCGCCTCATTCGGGCTCGGCATGATGCTGACCCTGGCGTTGTTGTTGCGACCGGCCAGGATTCAGATGCCGGCGTGGGTGTTCGCCGACCCGACGTCGGGTCCAGGGCGCAAGCCGGCCGCCAAGGTCTCGGCCAGTGATGCCCCGACACAGCGCATTCCGGTCGCCGGGCCGCGGCCGGTGAGAAAGGCTGCCGCCAAAGCGCCGCCGAAGAAGCGCAGACCGGTTTCCGCCGATGCGGTGACCGAACGGATACCGATCGCCGCGAACAGGCCGGCGAAGAAACTGCCCGCCAAAAAGGCTGCGGTGAAGAAGGTTCCCGGCGCCAAGGTCCCGGGCAAGAAGCTGCCGCCGAAGAAGGTCAGGCCCAAAGATCCGACGCGACGGGTCTCAGTCGCGAAAGATGTTGCGACGGAGAAGATTCCGGTCAGTGATGCGGCGACGGTAGAGACGCCGTTGGTGCCCTACGCGCCCTACGGTCCCGGATCGATGCGCGCCGAACCCGACGGGTCCGGGCCGCAGGGTTGGTTGGTGAAGGGCCGCACCGATTCTCGATTGTTCTACGGACCCGATGATCCGGGTTACGACGAACTCGTCGCCCAAGTCTGGTTCGAGAACGAAGATTTCGCCAAGCGCGCGTTTTTCCTGCCGGGTCGCAACAGCGCGCGAAAAGACTAGCTCGGCCCGGGCAGTCGCAGCACCAGGCGGGCACCGCCCATCGCGCTGCTCTCCAAAGATGCTGTCCCGCCGTGCAGATGGGCCTGCTGCGCCACCAGGGCCAGGCCCAGCCCGGAGCCCGAATGCGATGCTGTCGAGCCGCGGGAGAAGCGTTCGAACACCACTTGGCGCTCCTCTTCCGGCACGCCGCTGCCGTCGTCGTCGATGGCGATCTCCACACCGGCCCGCGAGCTGACCGCCGACACCCGCACGTGGGTAGCGCCCCCGTGCTTGACGGCGTTGGCAATCGCGTTGTCCACCGCCAGCCGCAGTCCGGCCGGCATGCCGACGATGATGCAGGTGGGCGACGGCACCAGGGACACCTCGAGGTCGGGATAGCTGCGGGTGGCGTCGTGCGCGGCGCGGTCGAGCAGATCGGTGATGTCCACCGGCACGTGGTCATCGGAGGTGGACAATTCGCCCTGAGCCAGCCGCTCCAGTGCGCTCAAGGTGGCTTCGATCCGCGACTGGGTACGGATGACATCGCCCAGTACCTCCTTGCGCTGGTCGTCGGGCATGTCCAGGGTGGCCAGCACTTCGAGGTTGGTCCGCATCGCCGTCAGGGGGGTGCGCAGTTCATGTGAGGAGACCGCGGCGAAGTCACGGGCCGACGCCAGCGCTTCCTGCGTCCGGTTTTGTTCGTTCCAGATCCGTTGCAGCATGCCGCGCATGGCCTCGGCGATCTCGACGGCCTCGCTGGCGCCGTGCACTTCGACCCGCGGCGCTTCGTCGCCCGCGTCGATCGAGCGGGTCTGTTCGGCGAGTTGCTTGAACGGTCGCACCGCGAAGGCCGCCAGCAGCCAGGCGAACACCGCCGCCGCACCGATCGCGAAACTGCAGATCAGCAGCACTCTGCGGTGCAGGTTGTTGGTCTCGGCGTAGGTGGTGTCGTAGGTGGCGCCGACGGCCATCGACGTCGGTTCCGGACCGGGGATCTCGACGGTGCGTACCCGGTAACGCACCCCGTGGATGTAGGTGTCGGCGTAGTCAGACTGCAGCTTGGGCAGTTCGATGTCGGAGTTCGACTTGACCACGTCGCCGCGACGCAGCGTGATCAGGGCATCCCGGTCGTCGGGGGAGGACGGAATTTCGTTGAGTCCGCGCGGCACGAAGGGGATTGCGAAACCGGCGGCCTCGTCCAGCCGGCGGTCCAGCCGTTCCTTGCGGTCCTTGGTGATGCCCACCCACACCACGGCGCCGACGATGAGCACCGGGATCGCGGCGCCGATCACTGTCGCAACCACCACCCGGGTCCGAAGCGACGGTGTGCGGGCGAAAATCCGCGACAGGATGTTCATCAACAACGGCAGGGCCCTACTGCATCCGGAGGACGAACCCGACTCCCCGGACGGTGTGCAGGAGACGCGGGCCGCCATTGGCCTCTAACTTGCGCCGCAGGTAACCGATGAAGACGTCGACGACATTGGTGTCGGCAGCGAAGTCGTAACCCCACACCAGCTCCAGCAGCTGCGCGCGGGACAACACCGCGGTCTTGTGTTCGGCCAGCACCGCCAACAGGTCGAACTCCCGCTTGGTCAGATCGACGTCGACCCCGTTGACCCGGGCCCGCCGGCCGGGGATGTCCACCTCCAGCGGGCCCACGGTGATGGTTTCCGACGAGGACGTCGCGGTGGCGCCGCGGCGACGCAACAGCGCGCGCACCCGTGCCACCAGCTCGGCCAGCACGAACGGCTTGACCAGGTAGTCGTCCGCGCCGGCTTCCAGGCCGGCGACGCGGTCGTCGACCGAACTGCGCGCGCTCAGCACGCAGACCGGCACGTCGTTGTCCATGGCGCGCAGGGCCGTGACGACGCTGACGCCGTCGAGCACCGGCATGTTGATGTCGAGCACGATCGCATCCGGCCGGGTTTCGGTGGCGCTGCGCAGGGCCTCGGCGCCGTCGACGGCCGTCGACACCTCGAACCCGGACAGCCGCAGACCGCGCTCCAGGGAGGCGAGCACATCGGAATCGTCGTCGACGACCAAGACCCGCGGTGAGTTGACACCAGTGTCCATGGGTTTATCTTGCCTGATTGTCGGTGACCGCGGTGGGAGGCGCGAGTTTATCGCGGGATCGGGCGCAACAGCCCGCATCACGCGCCGGTGTTGCAGCTACTCGGCAGGCAACTGTTACGGATTCGACGCCGCGCAGCGACCGCCGTTCGTCAACCGACATGCCATCATCGAATCCTGTTGGCAGGTCTCGACATCCAGCGTTGCGACCGAAACTCGATTATCCGCTTGGCTTTTCGGTCAACGCTGCGCAAACGGGATCTGGAGACGAATTCGTCGTGACTGACGTGCTGAATGCCTCACCGCCTCCGTCGCCGGTCGGCCAGCGCGCCGTGTCCGACGGGTGGCGCCGGATCGCCGGCCACCTTCGGAACCGCGCACCGTGGCGGCCGACCCTGCCCGGTGTGATCACCATTCTGGTTGCGGCGGTGGGGATTCCGTTGATAGCGCGATCCTCGGTCGACGGACCGGTGCGACACCTCGACCACCGTGGGCTGTGGGTTCTGGGCACGGCGGCGACCGCATTGGCGGTGTCCGAAACGGTGATGTTCGCCGTTCGTCGTCGGCTCGACGCGCACGCGCGGGTCACCGCCGACGTTCTGCAAACCGCCGTGGTGACGGGGTGCCTGTTGGCACTGTATTGGCCGTTGGGGTTGGTGGTCTCGGCCACGATAATGCTGTACTACCTACATGAGTCCATTCGCCGCAGCGAATCGCTGGCGGCGCCGTGGCGGGCCGTGCTGGAGGTCATCCCCAACCTTGCCGGGGTGGTGCTGCTGGGGCATGGGGCGTACGCGGTGCGCCACGGCCTGATCACCATGGGCACCCTGGTCGCGTTTCTCATGATGACGCTGTCGTTGGTCGGACCGGTCATCGCGCTGTCGGCTACCGCGTCAGGACGACGTTCATCAGCTGGGTGAGCCAGGCGCGTGCGGCCGACGGGTCGCTGTCGAGCAGCAGCTGGACAGTGACACCGTCGTAGGCGGCGACGATGGCGCGTGCGGCGTCGGCAACGCTGTCGATCGATGTGTGGAATGGGATGCCATTGGCGACCATCCGCTCCTCGATGACGTGGCGCAACTGCGCCCGATGCTTCTCCCAGCGGTGCGCGAGCTCAGGCTTGCGGGCCGCATACAGCAGGAAATCGAACTTGATGAGCAGCCAGTCACGTTCGAAGAGCAGGGTGTCCACGATGCGTTCGACGGCTCCGGGCAGGTCGTTGACGGGATCGGTACCTTCCATGGCGGCGCTGACCTGGTCGGCGGTGCGGACCGCCCACTGGTCATAGAGCAGGAAGAACAATTCCTCGAGGCTGTCGAACTGCGAGTAGAAGGCACCCCTGGTGTAACCGGCCGCTTCGCACACGTCCTCGATGGTCACGTGGCCGTAGCCTTTATCGGCGAACACCCGGAATGCCGCGTCCATCAGCCGGGCACGGGTCTCGGCACGCCGTTTGGTTACCCGCGGCGTCTTGGCGGCGGTGGTTGACGTCGGCAACTCAACCTCTCCTCGATCTGCTTACTTGACGAATACGGTGCCACACGTGATCTGTATTATCCCTGTGCCACTCGCGGTGATGAGCGGACCGCCAACCCGCTGGCGTCAGCGCGTTTCGGGCAGACCGATGCGCCGGTAACGCCGCAACCGCCCGCGCAGCCGCTCCGCGTCGGGAACCGCGCGCAGCGCGTGCACTTCGACGGCGATGGCGCGCGAGAGCCGCTTCGCGAACTCCACCGGCTCGTCGGCGGCATCGGGGTGCTCGGGTACGACGGCATCGACGATCCCGGCCGCTAGCAGGTCAGTTGACCGGATTCCCTGCGCTGCCGCGAGTTCCGGCGCATGGCAGACGTCGCGGAAGACGATCGCACTGCCACCCTCCGGCGGCAGCGGTGCCAGCCAGCCGTGCAGCGCGGCCAGCACCCGGTCGGCGGGCACCATCGCCAGCGCCGGCCCGCCGCTGCCCTGGCCCATCAACACCGACACCGTCGGGGTGTCCAGCGTCACCAGCTCGGCCAAACATTGCGCAATTTGGCCAGCCAGTCCACCTTGCTCGGCCTCGGCGGACAACGCGGGCCCGGCAGTGTCGATCACCAGCACCAGCGGCAGACGCAGTTCGGCGGCTACCGCCATACCGCGCCGGGCCTCCCGCAGCGATGCCGGTCCGACGGCGTTGCCACTGCCGCCCTGAGTTCGTTGCTGACCGAGCACCACCACCGGCTGGCCGGCGAACCGCGCCAATGCCAACAGTGTCGCCACACCCCGGCCGGTTCCGGACAGCGGCACCACATCGGTGGCGCCGTGTCGCAGCAAATCCCGCACGTCGGGGCGGTCCGGGCGGCGGGAGGCCAGCACCGAATCCCAGGCGGGCACATCGGGCAACGGTTCGCAGGGTTCGCGCGCCGGCGGCGGTTGGGCTGGATCGGCGATCACCGTCAGCGCCCTGTCCAGGGTGGCGCACAAGTCCTCGATCGCAACGACGTCGTCGATCACGCCGTGGCGCTGCAAGTTCTCCGCGGTCTGGACGCCCGGCGGGAACGGTTCGCCGTACAGCAACTCGTACACCCGCGGGCCGAGAAACCCGATCAGGGCACCCGGTTCGGCGAACGTGACATGGCCCAGCGAGCCCCACGACGCGAAGACCCCACCCGTCGTCGGATTGCGCAGATAGACCAGATACGGCAACCGCGCCTGCCGGTGCAGGCGGACGGCGGCGGCAATCTTCACCATCTGCAGGAACGCGACCGTGCCCTCCTGCATGCGCGTGCCACCAGAGCACGGCGACGCCAGCAACGGCAGCCCCTCAGCGGTCGCCCGCTCTACCGCCGAGGTGATCCGTTCGGCCGCGGCCACCCCGATCGAGCCGGCCAGAAAGTCGAAGTCACAGACCACCACCGCCACCCGGCGTCCGAACACCCGTCCCTCGCCGGTGGACACCGACTCGTCGCGGCCGGACTTCGACCGGGCTTCGGCCAGTTCACGCGCATAGGCCGGCGGAATCGGCAATGCAGGCGGAGCGCTGTCCCAGCTCAGGAACGAACCCTGGTCAAGGACCGCATCACGCAGTTGATCGGTCGTGATACGGCTCACACAGATGAGGCTATATATCGTGGTGCCCATGATCGGTATCACCCGGACCGAAGCCGTCCTGACCATTGAGCTGCAGCGGCCGGACCGGCGTAACGCGCTGAACTCCCAGCTCGTCGAGGAGCTGCGCGAGGCGCTGCTCAAGGCGGGCGACGGGTCGGTACGGGCGATCGTGCTGACCGGCCAGGGGTCCGCCTTCTGCGCGGGCGCCGACCTGTCCGGCGACGCTTTCGCCGCCGACTATCCCGACCGGCTCGTCGAGCTGCACAGGGTCATGGACGCCACATTGATCCCGGTGATCGGCGCCATCAACGGCCCCGCGATCGGCGCCGGGCTGCAGCTGGCCATGCAATGCGACCTGCGAGTGGTCGCGCCGGATGCCTTCTTTCAATTTCCGACCTCGAAATACGGTCTGGCGCTGGACAACTGGAGCATCCGACGGCTGTCGTCGCTGGTCGGCCACGGACGGGCCCGGTCGATGCTGCTGACCGCGGAGAAGCTGACCGCCGACACCGCGTTGCAGACCGGAATGGCCAACCGGATCGGCACGGTGGCCGACGCGCAGGCGTGGGGCGCCGAAATCGCCGG
This sequence comes from Mycobacterium sp. NGS29, assembly GCF_059812965.1. Classification (NCBI taxonomy): domain Bacteria; kingdom Bacillati; phylum Actinomycetota; class Actinomycetes; order Mycobacteriales; family Mycobacteriaceae; genus Mycobacterium; species Mycobacterium sp. NGS29. The sequence continues at coordinate 189,048 of NZ_JCALDR010000005.1, read as the reverse complement.
ACTGGCACCGCTGGCTATCCAGCATGCCAAGCGGGTACTCAACGACGACGGCTCCATCGAGCAACCCTCACCGGAGCACAAGGAACTCTTCGACAAGGCCTGGGCCAGCCAGGATGTGATCGAGGCGCAGGTGGCCAGGATCGAGAAGCGGCCACCGAAATTCCAGGGAGCTTGACGGACATGACGAACCGGGCGCTGCGACTGGCCGCCGGCACCGCCTCGCTGGCGGCAGGTGGCTGGTTGATGCGGGCCCTGCACGGTGCACCCTCGGCGTTGGGCGCCGACCCCGCGGCCCTCGAAGCCGCCGCAGCGGGGTCACCGAACTACCGCGACGGGGCCTTCGTCAACATCGACCCCGGCTCGCTGTACGTCATGAACCGTGAACAGCTGCGTCAGATCGCCTGGGAGCTGGTGGGAGCGCGCGTGCACAGCCGCCCCGCGCGTCCCATCCCGCTGGCCTCGCCCGCCATCTATCAGGGTGAGCCGGCGCAGCTGGCGGTCAGCTGGTTCGGTCACTCGACGGCGCTGCTGGAAATCGACGGTTACCGCGTGCTCACCGACCCGGTGTGGAGCGACCGGTGTTCACCGTCGGATCTGGTGGGCCCGCAACGGCTGCATCCGCCGCCGGTGCAGGTGGAAGGCCTGCCCGCGGTCGACGCCGTGGTGATCAGCCACGACCACTACGACCACCTCGACATCGACACCGTGCTCGCGCTGGCCCGCATGCAGCGGGCGCCGTTCTTCGTACCGCTCGGTGTCGGCGCACACCTGCGCTCCTGGGGCATCCCCGAGCAGCGCATCGTCGAACTCGACTGGAATCAGAGTGCCCAGGTCGACGAGCTGACCATCGTCTGCGTGCCGGCGCGGCACTTCTCCGGGCGTTTCCTCAGCCGCAACAACACCCTGTGGGCGTCGTGGGCGTTCGTCGGGCCATCACGTCGTGCCTACTTCGGTGGCGACACCGGCTACACCAAGAGCTTCGCCGAAATAGGCGCCGAGCATGGACCGTTCGACCTGACTCTGATGCCGATCGGTGCCTACAACACCGCGTGGCCGGACATCCACATGAACCCCGAAGAGGCAGTGCGGGCCCATCTGGATGTCACCGACTCCGGGTCGGGCCTGCTGGTGCCGATTCACTGGGGGACGTTCCGGTTGGCGCCGCATCCGTGGTCCGAGCCGGTCGAGCGGGTACTCAAAGCGGCCGAGCCCGATGGGGTTCAGGTTGCGGTACCCAACCCGGGACAGCGGATCGACACGGTCTCGCCGGTGCGGTTCAACCCGTGGTGGCGGCTCTGAGTCGGTAAGTGATGTGCGCCGTGGCCGGCGCGCATCGTCGTCGGGCTAGTGTGCGGCCATGACGAATCGCGCGGCGGCAGCCGCAGTCGTACTGCTGATGGCGGCTCTCGTCGGATGCGGGCCCGGGCAGCCGGCGGCCAACCCCTCGTCTCCGCTGCCCCAGGTGCCCCCCAACGAATTCTCGGGCCTGCAGATCCCGGCCAGCCGCATCGACGAAGCCGTCGCCCGGGTGGACGGCCTGGTGGCCGAGCTGATGAAGAACAGCGGTATCCCGGGGTTGGCGGTGGCCATCGTGCACGGAGGAAAGACGTTGTACGCCAAGGGCTTCGGTATCAGAGATGCCGGCAGACCGGACAGCCCGGAGAACAGGGTGGACGCCGACACGGTGTTCCAGCTGGCCTCGATCTCGAAGTCGGTCGGTGCGACGGTGGTGGCGCACGAAGTCACCACCGGTTCGATCACCTGGGACACCCCGGTGGTTTCGAAGCTGCCGTGGTTCGCGCTCAGCGACCCCTACGTCACCGAGCACGTGAGCGTCGCTGACCTGTACTCGCATCGCTCCGGGCTGCCCGATCACGCCGGCGATGCGTTGGAGGACTTGGGTTACGACCGTCGGCAGGTGCTGGAACGACTGAAGTACCTGCCCCTGGCGTCGTTTCGAAACAGCTACGCCTACACCAATTTCGGTGTCACCGCCGCCGCCAGCGCGGTAGCCGCTGCGGCCGGTGAGTCCTGGGAAGACCTGTCCCGCGAGGTGCTCTACCGGCCCCTGGGCATGGAGTCGACCAGTTCGCGGTTCGCCGATTTCCTGGCCCGCCCCAACCGGGCGGTCGGCCACCTCAAGGTCGGTGACAAATGGGAGGCCCGCTTCCAGCGCGACCCCGATGCCCAGACCCCGGCGGGCGGGGTGAGTTCCTCGGTCAACGACATGGCGCGCTGGCTGACCATGCTGCTGGCCGGCGGCACCTACAACGGGCAACGGATCGCCTCGCCCGAAGCGTTGCTCTCCGCGTACACCCCGCAGGTGATCTCGACCAAGGCGCGGAACCCGAAGGCACGGTCCGGCGCCTACGGATACGGATTCAACGTGTCGGTGACCTCGTCGGGGCGCACCGAGTACAGCCATTCCGGCGCTTTCGGACTCGGCGCCGCAACGAATTTCGTAGCGCTGCCGGCCGAGGACATCGCCATCGTCGCCCTGACCAACGCGGCCCCGTACGGCGTGCCGGAGGCGCTCACCGCCGAGTTCATGGATCTCGTGCAGTATGGCCAGGTGCGGGAGGATTGGGCCACGTTGTACCGTCAGCAACTCGCCCCGATGAACAATCCGGACGGTTCCCTGGTCGGTAAGCAACCACCGGTCAGCCCTGCCCCGGCCCGGCCGCTGAGCGAGTACGTTGGGGTGTACGCGAGCGACTATTGGGGGCCCGCCACCGTGACCGATCACGACGGCCGATTGCAGCTGATGCTGGGGTCGAAGAACCAGACATACGACCTGTCGCACTGGGACGGCGACATCTTCACCTTCGGGCTCTCGAACGAAAACGCATTGCCCGGAACGATTTCCAAGGCCACCTTTACCGGCGGCGAACTGAACCTGGAGTATTACGACTCCGACAAACTCGGAACCTTCCACAGATGACCGCCCCGCCGTCCGTCGCCGGACTCACCGATGCCGAAGTGGCACAACGGATTAACGACGGCCGCAGCAACGACATCCCGGAACGCGCCACCCGCAGCATCGCGCACATCGTGCGGGCCAACGTCTTCACCCGGATCAACGCCATCCTGGGTGTGCTGTTCGCCATCGTGCTGGTGACCGGCTCGGTGATCAACGGGCTGTTCGGGCTGCTCATCGTCGCCAACAGCGTCATCGGGATGTTCCAGGAGATCCGCGCCAAGCAGACGTTGGACAAGCTGGCCATCGTGGGTCAGGCAAAGCCGTTGGTGCGCAGGCAGTCTGGGACTGGCGAGATCCCTCCCGACCAGGTGGTGCTCGACGACGTCATCGAGGTCGGCCCGGGCGACCAGATCGTGGTCGACGGCGAAATCCTCGAAGCCGACAACCTGGAGGTCGACGAATCGCTGTTGACCGGCGAGGCGGACCCGATCGTTAAGGAACCCGCAGACCCGGTGATGTCGGGCAGTTTCGTCGTCGCCGGCACCGGATCCTACCGCGCCACCAAGGTCGGCCGCGATGCCTACGCTGCCCGCCTGGCCGCCGAGGCCAGCAAGTTCACCCTGGTGAAATCCGAACTGCGCAATGGCATCAACCGAATTCTGCAGTTCATCACCTACCTGTTGATACCGGCAGGCCTGCTCACCATTTACACGCAGATGTTCACCACGAACGTGGGCTGGCGCCAGTCCGTGCTGGCGACCGTGGGAGCGCTGGTGCCGATGGTGCCGGAAGGTCTGGTGCTGATGACCTCGATCGCGTTCGCGGTCGGCGTCGTCCGACTCGGCCGGCGGCAGTGCCTGGTCCAGGAATTGCCCGCCATCGAGGGGCTGGCCCGGGTCGACGTCGTCTGCGCCGACAAGACCGGAACGCTGACCGAAAACGGCATGCGGGTCGCCGACGTCGAAGAGCTGGACCCCGCCGGGGAGAGCCTCGACGAGGTGTTGGCCGCCCTGGCCGCGGCCGACCCCCGCCCCAACGCCAGCATGCAGGCGATCGCCGAGGCGTATCCCACCGCACCGAATTGGACCGCCACGGCCACAGCGCCTTTCAAGTCCGCGACGAAATGGAGCGGGGTGTCCTACCGCGACCACGGCGACTGGGTGATCGGTGCGCCCGATGTGTTGCTCGAACCGGATTCGGCTGCCGCCGCGCGGGCCGAGGAGATCGGCGGGCAGGGCTTGCGGGTGCTGCTGCTGGGGGCGAGCGCCACCGCGGTGAACGATCCTGACGCGCCGGGCGCCGTCACCCCGGCTGCGCTGGTGGTGCTGGAGCAGAAGGTACGTCCGGATGCCTGCGAGACCTTGGAATACTTTGCCGCCCAGGGTGTCACGGTCAAAGTGATGTCCGGCGACAATGCCGTGTCGGTGGGCGCGGTGGCCGGCGCACTCGGCTTGCACGGCGAGACGATGGATGCCCGTCGCCTGCCCTCCGAACCCGCTGAACTGGCCGACGCGCTGGATTCCCACACCACCTTCGGCCGGGTCCGGCCCGACCAGAAGCGCACCATGGTGCACGCCCTGCAGACACGCGGGCACACCGTGGCAATGACCGGCGACGGGGTCAACGACGTGCTCGCCCTCAAGGACGCCGACATCGGCGTAGCGATGGGAGCGGGCAGTCCCGCGGCACGCGCGGTGGCCCAATTGGTGTTGCTGGACAACAGGTTCGCGACGTTGCCGTATGTGGTGGCCGAAGGCCGCCGGGTGATCGGCAACATCGAGCGGGTGGCCAGTCTGTTCCTGACCAAAACGGTGTACTCGGCGCTGCTGGCCTTGCTCGTGGGGATCGAGTGCCTGCTCGCCAAGCCGCTGGGGGCCGATCCGCTGCTGTTTCCGTTCCAACCGATTCACGTCACGATCGCGGCCTGGTTCACCATCGGCATTCCGTCGTTCATCTTGTCGCTGGCGCCCAACGACGAGCGTGCCTACCCGGGTTTCGTTCGGCGGGTGGTGACGTCGGCGTTGCCGTCCGGCCTGGTGGTCGGAATCGCGACCTTCACCTCGTATCTGACCGCCTATCACGGCCGCCACGCGACCGGGGTACAGCAGGACCAAGCGTCGACCACGGCGTTGATCACCTTGCTGGTCACCGCGGTGTGGGTGCTCGCGGTGGCGGCGCGACCCTATAAATGGTGGCGGTTGGCGCTGGTGATCGTTTCGGCGTTGGCCTACGTGCTGATCTTCAGCCTGCCGTGGGCGCAGCAGAAGTTCTTCCTCGATCCCTCGAATCTCTGGGCGACGACCAGAGCGCTGGGTATCGGTGCGCTGGGGGCGGCGGCAATCGAGGCGATCTGGTGGCTGCGGGCCCGGATCCTCGGCGTCAAACCGCAGGTGTGGCATCGATAGCGGCGGCAAGTAGGGTGGACCGGCGAATCAGGGTTTCCCCGGGTAGGAGACCCTGGGAAAGGGAAATGGCATGGGATTCATCGACAAAGCCAAGGACCTGCTGTCGCAGAACGCCGACAAGGTCGAGACCGTGATCGACAAGGCCGGCGATTTCGTGAACGAAAAGACGCAGCACAAATACTCCGACACCATCCACAAGGTGCAGGAGGGGGCCAAGAAGGCGGCCGGCCCCGGCGGCCGGCAGGGCTAGCGGCAGATGGCGAAACTTTCCGGGGCCATCGACGTCCCGCTTTCGCCCGACGAGGCGTGGCGGCACGCCTCGGACCTGACGCGGTACAAGGACTGGCTGACCATCCACAAGGTCTGGCGCAGCAAGCTGCCCGAGGTGATCGAGAAGGGCACGGTCCTCGAGTCCTACGTCGAGGTCAAAGGGATGACCAACCGGATCAAATGGACGATCGTGCGCTACAAGCCGCCGGAAGGCATGACGCTCAACGGTGACGGCGTGGGCGGTGTGAAGGTCAAGCTGATCGCCAAGGTCGCACCCAAAGACGACGGGACCTCCGTGGTCAGCTTCGACGTGCACCTCGGCGGCCCGGCACTGTTCGGACCGATCGGCATGGTGGTGGCTGCGGCACTGCGCAGCGACATCCGGGACTCGCTGCAGAATTTCGTCCGGGTGTTCACCCGTCCCGACCCGGGTATGAACGGCGATCGAGTCGCGCAGCGCTGAGCTGTCGATGAGTTTCCGGGTCGGGCCGAGTCACTACTTGCGACCCCCAACCGACCGAGGAGGAAACTCGTGCCAACCCGTACCGACGCCCCGCTGGGCGCCCCCTGCTGGATCGACCTGACGACATCGGACGTCGACCGCGCCCAGGACTTCTACGGCACCGTGTTCGGCTGGACCTTCGAGTCCGCCGGACCCGACTACGGCGGTTACATCAACGCCGCCAAGGACGGTCGCCCGGTAGCGGGCATGATGGCCAACAACCCGGAATTGCAGATGCCCGACACCTGGGCCACGTACTTCCACACCGCCGATATCCAGGCCGGCGTCGCGGCGCTGAAGGCCGCCGGTGGCCAGGGATGCCTGGAACCGATGGAGGTGCCCGACCAGGGCTTCATGGCCGTGGGCACTGACCCGTCGGGGGCGACCCTGGGTTTGTGGCAACCCCTCGAGCACCGCGGTTTCGAGGTGATCGGCGAGGCCGGCGCTCCGGTCTGGCATCAGTTGACCACCCGCGACTATCGCGCCGCCGTCGACTTCTACCGCGAGGTCTTCGGCTGGCACACTCAGCAGGAAAGCGACACCGACGAATTCCGTTACACCACCGCGTGGTTCGGTGATCAACAGCTGCTCGGTGTGATGGACGGCGCTGCGGTCCTGCCCGCGGGCACGCCGTCGCAGTGGAGCATTTTCTTCGGCGCGGAGGATGTCGACAAAACCCTGCAGATGGTCGTCGACCAGGGTGGGGCGGTGGTGCGGCCGGCCGAGGACACTCCCTACGGGCGACTCGCCGCTGTCACCGACCACACCGGTGCAGGGTTCAACTTGTCGTCGCTGCAGGGCTGACACCCGGCGGCGCGGATCGCGTCAGATAACCTCGCACCCATGAGTCGCCGCCCGCGCCCCGGCTGGATGGTGGCCTTGTGTGCCGTGGTGCTCTCGGCCAGCACCTGGATGCCGTGGTTGACGACGAAGGTCAACGGCGGCGGCTGGGCGAACGCGATCGGCGGCACCCACGGCAGCCTGGAGCTGCCGCGCGGATTCGGCGCCGGCCAGCTCATCGTGTTGCTGGCCTCGGCGCTGTTGGTGGCCGGTGCGATGGTTGGCCGGGATTTGTCGGCGCGGGCGGCTTCGGTTGCAGCACTTGTGATTTCATTGCTCATCAGTGGCTCGCTGGTGCTTTACTACCAGCGCAATGTCAGCGCGCAGGTATCGGCCGAGTACGGGCTCTACGTCGCAGCGGGCGCTGCTGCCGGCGCGGTGGTGTGCGCACTGTGGGCGGTGGTCGCGGCGACGTTGGGGGGTCGGTCCGAACGGTAGTCCGGCGGTGACATCACCGATTCGCAGGAGAACCCGACGAGGCTCACAGCCCGATCGCTGATGCTGCCGACTCCACATCGTCCCACCGGCGGAGTTCCGCGCCGGCCACCCACGTCGAATGCGTGCCGCTGGAAACACGTTCGGGCAGTGCGAGTTTGCAGACGGGTCCGGCGCTGACCCGGGCCGCGTCGAACACCAGGCAATACGATGCGTCGGCGTTCATGTCGGTTGTCAACGTCACCAGGTACCCGTCGTCCTCACCGGCACCGCCCACCCGTGGTGCCATGGCGGTTTCGCTGCCGTACACACCGTCGCCGAAGTCGAACCGCTCCTCATTGCCGGTACGCAGATCGTGTTTGACCAGCCCGTCGAACAGGAACCAACCGGGTTTGCCGCTGGCCGCATACACGTAGCGGTAGTCGCGGGTCAGGTAGTCGGCGTTGATCATCCCGAACTCGGTGATCGACTCGGACAGCGGACCTTCCCGCACCTGGCCGGTGACCAGATTCAACCGCCACCGGTGTAGGCGGGCCTCCATGCGATCCAAGGCGAGGAAGCGAAACAGTTTCTCCCACTTGCCGCTTGGCCCGGCACCGCTCTCCAGCGGTTGCGGAGACCCTTCGAAGAAGCCGTCCAGCACGATCTCGTCGCCGTCCTCGTAGGCATTGGTGAAATGCAACACGAACGTCGGGTCGGCCTCGAACCAGCGGATGTCGGCAGTGTCGCCGCGGCGTGGTATCACGGCGAACCGCGACGGCATGTCCGGGTAGAAGCGCGGCAGGTGGACCTGATGCTCGAGCAACCGGGGATCCCAGAACAGCGGGAAATCGTTGAGGATGGCGTAGTTTTCGGTAAACGCCATGTCGTGCGGGAGCCGCGGGCCGGGCAGCGGGATGTCGACGTAGTGAGCCAGATCGTTGTTCGCGTCGACCACGCCGTATCGCAGATACGGATCCTGCTTGCTGTAGTTGAAGAACAGCAGTTCGCCGGTGGTGCTGTCCACCTTGGGATGTGCCGACACCCCCCAGTCGGACGGGAAGGCGCCGTTCCAGTTCTCTTTGCCCAGCGTGTTTCCCGAGCGGGGGTCCACCCGGTACAGGTCACCGCACTGGTAGAAGCTGGTCAACGCGACGCCGCGGTGCACGATCACATCGGTGCTGGACGCGTCTTTCATCAACCCCCTTGCACCCCAACCCGTTTCCCGCTTGGCGAACTGCACCGGCTCTGCCAGTCCGGGCCAAAGCGGTTCACCCGCTTCATTTTCTGCGAGGAATCCGGTTGTCTTGATGAACCGGTTGCGGTAGAAGGCGGTGCCGTCGCGGAACCCCACGACGTGCAGCATGCCGTCGCCGTCGAACGGGTGATAGGTCTTGAACGCCGGGTGCAACGGATTCTCGGTGTTACGCAGATAGATGCCGTCCAAGTCGCGGGGAATCGCACCTTCGACCACAGTCAGGTCGTCGGCATCCCATTCGGTGGTCTGCGGTCGCCACGGACCCGTGCGGTACGGGTGGTCATCGTCCTCGGGCAGCGTCGACAGATATTTCCCGACGATGTCCACATCCATCGTCAAACGCCTCTGCTGACAACGAAACTGACCGTGGTAGCGGTGCTGCCCCCGAAGTTGAGGGTGCCGAATCTCCGCGCGCCTTCCACCTGGTAGTCGCCGGCTGCGTCGCTGACCTGTTTGGCGGCGTCCAGCAACATCCGCACCCCGGACGCCCCGACCGGGTGCCCCCCACCGATCAAGCCGCCACTGGGGTTGATCGGCAGCCGGCCACCGATCTCGATGTCACCGTTCTCGATCGCCTTCCACGATTCACCCGGCCCCGTCAGCCCGATGTGGTCGATGGCCAGGTATTCGCTAGGTGTGAAGCAGTCGTGCACCTCGAACCCGTCGACCTCGTCGAGGCTCACCTGTGCGCGGCGCAGCGCGTCGAGCACCGCCGACCGCACGTGCGGCAGCACGTAGGGATCCTCGGCCGCACGGTCCAGCTTCTGCCGCAGTCCCAGGCCGACGGTGCGATGCCCCCAGCCGTCGATTCGCCCGATCGGCCGGGCCGACGGGTGCTTGCGCAGGTAGGCATCGTTGACCAGCACCACACCCGCGCCACCGTCGGTCATCTGGCTGCAGTCGAACCTGCGTAACCGGCCCTCGGTCACCGGGTTGGATTCGTCGTCGTCGGTGATCGGGTTCGGGACGGCCCAGTCGCGGGTCTGGGCGTTCGGATTGCGACGCGCATTGGCGAAGTTGAGTTGGGCGAGTGCCCGCAGATGCGTGTCGTCCAACCCGTACCGCCGGTCGTATTCATCGGCGACCTGCGCGAACATCGAGGGCCACAGGTAGCGCGCCCCGGCCCCTTCATGCCCGGTCCAGGCCGCCGCGCCGAGATACTGCGCGGCGGTATCGCCCGGAACGGTCTTTTCCAATTCCAGCCCGACCACGAGCGCGGTGTCGTAGGCCCCGGATCGCAGGTCGGCGATCGCCGCTAGGGCGGCGATGCTGCCTGAGGCGCACGCGGCCTCGTGCCGGGAGGCGGGTGTGTCCCACAGCCCGTCGCACACCGTGGCCGGCATGGCACCCAGGTGGCCCTGGGCGGCGAACATCTCGCCGAATGCGTTCCCGACGTGCACGACGCCGATGTCGGCCGCCGTCAACCGCGCCGCAGCCAGCGTGGCGCGCACCACCTCGGCGGTCAGGGCGGCGAAGTCACGCCGCTCCCGGGTGAGGTTGCGAGCGAAGTCGCTCTGGTAGCCGCCCAGAACCCACACGCCGGTGACACCGTCCATACCGGCACGGTACTCCCGCGTGCAGGACCTGATCGGGGCTTCGCCCGACCCGACGAAGGGGCCGAAAATTAAAGCGGTCCCGTCGGCTCTCGGGCTGAACCGACGGGACCTCGGTGGGCATATTGGCCGGCCGATATGCCCACCTCTTTTGGGTCATTGCCAGCAATGTCGATTGACAAACATGTTGGGTGATTTCTCTGGCTAACGAACTCGCATCGGGGTGCCGGTGCAGTTGGTCTGCCGACCTTCGAGGCGGAACGCTGGTATCTGCTGCTATGGCAAGGGATTACGCGTGTCCGCCGAGGGCGACGGTCAGCTCCAGCACGGTGCGGGGGTCGCTGAGCCGGTCGCCGTACAGTTCGCGAAGTTGGGTCATCCGATAGCGAACGGTCTGGGCGTGGACGAACAGATCGGCGGCCATCGCCTCGCGCCGACCCTGGTTCAGCACCCAAGAACGGAGCGTCTCGGTGAGCCGTGCGGCGGTGTTCGGCGACAGCCCGGACAGCGGTGCCAGGACGCGGGCGCTGAGATCGTCAGCAGCTTCCGGGTCGGCGCCGAGCACGATTTCCACCAGGTGGTCGTCGGTGTCGACCGCGGTGTGGGTGCTCACCAGCGTGCGGGCCTGCAGCGTGCGCTGGTAGGACACCTGGACGCGATGCCACGGTCGCGCCGGCCCCACCACGGCCCTGCGGTTCGTCACCGCCGACAGCAGGTGACGTCGCTGGATTCCCGCCATGTCTGGCACCAGCAACACTGCCAGGGCTTCTGACCTGTCCACCCCGGGCAGGTCCTCGGACAATTGCAGCGTCGACTGGCCGAACTGCGCGGCCAGACCGCGCGTCTGGGTCTGCGGCAGCAGCACGGCTGTCAGCGTGTCGGCCGGCTGCCAGCCCGCCATCTCCGCGTCGGCGAGCAGCGTCAACTCGGGTTGGCCGACCAGCAGATCCTGGGCCAGCCGTTCGAGGTAGCGCTGTCGAACGCGTCCCGATGTCGCCAGTTCGTCGGCGTGGCCGGACACGCTGGACGCGGACAGTTCGTCGATGTAGGCGAACACCAACTCGGCGAATCTGGCGATAGTGTCTGCGGGCACACCGGCTGCCACTGCGGTCGTGGACAACTCGCGCCAGGCCACCCGCGCGCCCACCCGGAAAGCTGACAGCAGGGCATCGATCGAGCGGCCCTGGCGCGCCTCCCCGCGACCGAGCTCATAGGCACCATCGAGCGCGGGCGACAGCGGCGGACCGGGATCGGCGTCGTCTGCCCGGGTCGCGAGGCGCAGGAAGACGCCCAGCGAGGTCTGCACCGCGTCCTCGATGTTCTGGCCCATCCGCCCGCTGAACGCGCGAGCATAACTGGGCACTTCAATGGTGATCGCTGTCACTGTTCGCTCGGCCATGGCCGGCAACGTCGCTTCCAACGCTCTGACCACGGGCTCGTCCAGGTGCAGCCCGGTCAGCCGGGGGGACAGATCCGGCAAGATTGTTCCTTTCGAACAAATATGTCCTGAATATTCATTCAGGTGAGTCAAGACTTTACATCTAGGCACAACGACGATGGAGTCATGACAATCACGGCGCTTCGACCCAACGTCGGCGGTGCATTGCGTTCGCGGGTGATGAAGTTTGCCGAGCGGATCGCGATGCCGCTCGCCACGCCGCTGGTCCCGGCCGATTACCTCGACGTCATCGACCCGCTCCGCTCGGCTACGACGCTGCGGGGTCGGATCGTCGCGATCAACCCAGAAACGCGCGACGCCGCCAGCCTGGTGATCAAGCCCGGTCGGGGCTGGCGCCCGCACCTGCCCGGTCAGTACGTGCGGGTCGGGGTCGATGTCGACGGCGTGCGACAGTGGCGGGCCTACTCGCTGACCTCCACGATTCACCGGCGGGACGGCTGCTTCGCGATCACCGTGAAGGCCATCCCGGGTGGCGTCGTCAGCAACCATCTGGTGCGGCGCGCCACCGTCGGCACCGTCATCCACCTCGACCGGGCTGCCGGTGATTTCACCCTCGGCGATCGGCCGCCCGCCAAGATTCTGTTCCTGACCGCGGGCAGCGGCATCACACCGGTGATGGGGATGTTGCGCAACATGGCCGACGTCGGTGACGGCAGCCCCGACATCGTGGTGGTGCATTCGGTACCCACGGCCGACGACGTCATCTTCGGCTGGGATCTGCGGATGCTGGCGCGGCAGGGCCGAATTCGCTTGGTGGAGAGGCACACCGACACCGACGGAAAGCTGGACGTGGCGCGCTTGGCCGAGGTGGTCCCGGACTTATCCGAGCGCCACACCTGGGCGTGCGGTCCAGCCGGGTTGCTCGACGCGATCCAGCAGCGTTGGGCCGCTGACGGGATCCCCGACCGGCTGCACATCGAACGATTCCGCCCGGCCGTCGTCGCCACCGGAGAAGGTGGCACCGTCACATTCGCCAAGAGCGGCAGGGTCGTGCAGGCCGACGGTTCCCAGACGTTGCTCGACGCCGGGGAGCGGGCCGGAGAGCTGATGCCTTCCGGGTGCCGGATGGGCATCTGCTTCGGCTGCGTCGTCCCCCTCAACAAGGGTGCCGTACGCGATCTGCGTAACGGCGCGATCACCATGGCCACCGACGACGGCGGCGACCCCGGATCCCGGGTGCAGGTCCAGACCTGCGTGTCAGCTGCCGCCGGCGCTTGCGAGCTCGAACTTTAGAGGAGCCAATATGACTGTGTCCCAGACCGACCCGACCGCTCACCTGTCCGACCGCGACATCGAGGAGCTGGGCCGCGAACTCGACGCGATCCGCGAACACATCCTGGCCAGCCGCGGCGAACGGGACGCCGCCTATATCCGCCGGGTCATCACCGGTCAGCGCAGACTCGAACTCGCCAGTCGCGCAATACTGTTGTTCTCGTTGTTTCCGCCGGCCTGGGTGATCGGCACGGCCGGCCTGGCGATTTCCAAGATCGTGGAGAACATGGAAATCGGACACAACGTGATGCACGGACAGTGGGATTGGATGCGTGATCCCAAGATTCATTCCACCACCTGGGAATGGGACAACGCATCGCCGGCGTCCATGTGGAAGCACTCGCACAACGAGGTGCACCACACCTACACCAACGTGCTGGGCAAGGACCACGACCTCGGTTACGGCATCATGCGGGTCGACGAGAATCAGCGGTGGAAGCCGTTCTACTTGGCCCAGCCGTTGTGGAACTTCATCAACGCCTGCCTGTTCCAATACGGGATCGCCGCTTACGATCTGGAGATCGGCAAGTATCTGCAAGGCCGCAGCGACAAGGACGAGTTCCGCCGCCAGGGCAGGCAGGTGCTGGCCAAAGTGCGCAAGCACCTGACCCGCGACTATGTATTGCACCCGCTGTTGTCCGGACCCGCAGCGGTGACGACGTTGACCGCAAACCTGACCGCCAACCTGATCCGCAACTGGTGGACCCATTCGGTGATCATGTGCGGGCACTTCCCGGACGGCGTGCAGACCTACGAAAAGTCGTCCATCGACGGCGAAACCCACGGTCAGTGGTACCTGCGCCAGATGCTGGGTTCGGCGAACATCAGCGGGAATGCCTTCCTGCACTTCATGACCGGCAACCTGTCCTTTCAGATCGAGCACCACCTGTACCCCGACCTGCCCAGCAATCGCTACCAGGAGATCGCACCGAAGGTGCAGGAGTTGTTCGAGCGTTACGGGCTCACCTACACCACCGGTAGCCTGCCGCGTCAGGTGGCGTCGGCGTGGAAGAAGGTCTTCAAGCTCTCGTTGCCCAACGATTTCCCGCGCCGAGCAGTGCGGACCATCGCCGGCGAGTTGAACGTCGGCAGTCCGCGTCCGGTCGGTCGGGCCGCCTAGGTCGACCCTGAGGTCGAGGAAATACCTGCGACGAAAACACAAGGGTGGCTTATGATTTCGTCCCTGGGCTAGCGAGTTCGCCAGGCGGCGGTGTTTCACCGGACGGCATCACCGGGTATGCATCGGTAATGCCGCAGTCCAAAACCCGGGAGTCCGGGTCGCCGCCGCGTGGGCTGACGCTGGGCTACACCGCGGTTCTGGCGCTGATCGCCGGCTTCGTCAACGCGGTGGCGTTGCTGATCCTGGCCTTCCCGGTGGGCAATCTCACAGCAGTAACGACCCAGCTGGGCATGAAAACCGCCAACCCGTGGCTCTACGAGGGCTACATCCTGGCCGCCATTCTGGTCGGATTCCTGGGCGGCGCCACGCTCGCGGGGGTGCTGCTGGCGCCCACCCAGGCTCTCACCGGTCGACGGCATGCCGTGTTGCTCATTCTCGAGGCGGTGCTGCTGGTGCTCGCCGTGGTGGGGGTGGAGTTGCGCCCGATCAAAGATTTCATTGCCGCGACCCCCATCGAGCCCGCGTCCGTGCAGGCGATGCTGGCGGCCGCGGCACTCGGCCTGCAGAACGGTTTGACATCGAGCATCCGCGGAATGTCGGTGCGCACCACCCATTTCACCGGAACCGTGACCGACCTCGGGCTGCTGCTCGGCCGCAGTCGCGAGCACGGAATCGACAAGTGGAAGGCGGCGATCCTGTCCACCACGCTGTTGCTGTTTCTCGCCGGTGGCGTGATCGGGCTGCTGTTCGGCGCCCGGATAGGCGTGCACGCCCTGCTGATACCGGCGGCCTCCTGCGTCGCGGTAGCGGTCGCCAGCGTGCTGTACAGCCGCAGTTATCGCGATGACCAGCGCGACGACGCCGTCGAATCGGTCCCGGCCAACTGAGCGGACCGGCTGTGACAATGCTTACCTACCGCAGGCCGGGCGTGGGCAATCGTGATAGCGTGCAGTTAACCGTCTGACGTGCCAATCGCCTGCGCGTCGTAGACCGTTCTCTCGCTGGCGAAACTGGGTTTATCCAATCATCCAGCCCTCGAAGCTTTGAACGTAGTTGCCGGGCAACCGCTTCGGCGCTATTGCGGCGATCGATTTTGCCCACCGGCAATCTCGCCACCTCGGTCCGAACCGAAGACTCTGAAAGCACTCTCCTATGACGACAACTCCATCCTTCGCCGACCTCGGTGTCGGCGAGCCGATTGTCCGCGCGCTCGCGGCCGGCGGCATCACCACTGCGTTTCTCATTCAGGTTGCGACGCTTCCCGATACGCTGGCCGGTCGGGACGCGCTCGGTCGCGGCAAGACCGGAAGCGGTAAGACACTGGCCTTCTCCATTCCGCTGGTGGAGCGAGTGGCCCAGCAGCGCCCGTCCCGCGGACCACGAGGACTGGTGCTCGCGCCCACCCGGGAATTGGCCTCCCAGATCGCCGCGGTCCTCGAACCGTTGGCAGCCGCACACCGACTGAAGGTCACCACGATCTTCGGTGGGGTGCCCCAAGGCCGGCAGGTGGCAGCCCTACGGGGCGGCATCGACATCGTCGTCGCGTGCCCGGGCCGACTCGAAGACCTGATGAAGCAACGGCTGGTCAGTCTCGATGCGGTCGCGGTCACGGTGCTCGACGAGGCCGACCACATGGCCGACCTGGGTTTCCTGCCGGCCGTCACGCGCATTCTGGCCGCGACGCCGGCGGACGGCCACCGGATGTTGTTCTCTGCGACGCTGGACAACGACGTCGACAAACTCGTCCGGCGATTCCTCCGCAACCCGGTGACACACAGTGTCGATGCTGCCGACTCGCCGGTACCAGCCATGACCCATCACGTGTTCCACGTCGACGGCGTGACAGCCAAAAGAGAGCTCGTGCATCGACTTGCCTCCGGCAACGGCCGCAGGGTGTTGTTCATGCGGACCAAGCATCAGGCCCGGAAACTGGCCAAGCAGCTCACGGAGGCCGGCGTGCCTTCAGTTGACCTGCACGGCAACCTGTCTCAGCCTGCGCGGGACCGCAACCTGGCAGCTTTCACCACCGGCGCGGCGCGCGTCCTGGTGGCCACCGACATCGCAGCGCGGGGCGTGCACGTGGACGCGGTGGAACTCGTCGTGCATGTGGATCCGCCCGCCGACCACAAGGCCTATCTGCACCGCTCCGGTCGTACCGCGCGCGCCGGCAACGCCGGCGACGTGGTCACCGTGGTGCTTCCTGAACAGCGCAGAGAACACCAGTTGTTGATGCGTAAGGCGGGTATCGACGTACGGCCGCAACAAGTCACCGTTGATTCCGCGCCGGTGCATGCCCTGGTGGGTGAGGTTGCCCCGTTACGGCCGTTCGTTCCGGCGGCACCGG
The DNA here is from genome assembly GCF_059812965.1 of Mycobacterium sp. NGS29. Taxonomy (NCBI): domain Bacteria; kingdom Bacillati; phylum Actinomycetota; class Actinomycetes; order Mycobacteriales; family Mycobacteriaceae; genus Mycobacterium; species Mycobacterium sp. NGS29. The sequence goes on along the minus strand of NZ_JCALDR010000005.1, from coordinate 172,691 downwards.
TGGCAGTGCAGACTCCCAAGAGTGGTGGGTCCCGCAGGCGGCGGTCCGCGACTCCGCAGCAGCGCAGGTCGCCGCATCGTGTCCAGGGGACGGTGAGTACCGAGGCGGTCAGCCGTCAGGGCGCTCGGCGGCGTCGGGCGGTGCGTCCGCAACAAGCCCGGTGAGGCGCGGACCTCGACACGTTAGCGCCTGTCGCGCAACGCGATACCGACATTTGGTGCCCCCGGCAGGATTCGAACCTGCGACACCGGCTTTAGGAGAGCCGTGCTCTATCCCCTGAGCTACGAGGGCGGGGCGACCGTCGGACTGGCGGCAAACGCCCGACTGATCGATTTGCGTTGCGGCACTCCGCGACGTTCGCGTCGCGGCGTGCGGCCTCAGCGTACCGCCAGCGGGCGTCGTAGCGCTGCCGGGTCGGCGCAGCCCGTCCCCACCTCAGACACCGCCGGCGACGAACCGGGCCGGTTCAACCGACGGTGATCGCGCGTGTCACCGCGGCGGCGACCTCGTCGTCGGTGAGCGTGCTGCGTTCGATCAGCGTGTGTGAAAGCACTGTGCGAACGATGATTTCGGCCGCCTGCATGGCCGGCAATAAGGGACGCGGGTATTCCGTGGCGGCAATCGCCGGGGCCACGGTGGCAGCTACCGTCTGGACGACGTTCAGCCTCGCGTCGCCGATCCGAAGCACTGCCTGCAGCAACCAGTGCGGTTCGTGGTCGCGCACATAGCTGAAGGCGGCGTGGTCTCGCAGGTACCGCAGCGCCGCAAGGACGGTCGACGAGACTATCGTCATCGGATCCGCGTCCGTACCGACCCTGGTCATCACATCGACGGCCATGTGCTGAATTTCGTGCTGGGCCACCGCGGAGATCAATCCGTCTTTGTCGCCGAATTCGCGATAAGCGGTGGCGCGGGAGACGCCCGCGCGCGCAGCCACCTGGCTCAGGGTCAGGGAATCGATGCCGCTTTCGGCGATCAATACCAGCGTCGCCTGTCGCAGGGATTCGGACGAACGGGTTGAGGCCATCACCGGTATTTGTACCGCAGGACACCGGTGGCGGACTGTTGACGGCCACTCCTGCTGAGACTAACGTCGACATCAGTCTCAGTAACTAGCAGCGAGGAGTCTGCCTGGTGGTCAACTCGACGCAGACGCCCGACCTCGACCTGACGGACTTGCCGGCGCTGCGCCGCTACCTGGCGTCGCTGTCACCAGGTGAAAAGGCGCAGGCCACCGACCGACTCGCAGCGCTGTCCAGCGCAGACCTGCTCAGTCTCGGCGTCAGCGAACCGCAGTACACCGAATACGACTACCAGGTGGAGGACGTCGAGGGGACCATCCCTCCGGACCTGCGTGGCACCCTGTACCGCAACGGTCCCGGACGCTGGGAGGACCACGCCGGCCGACCACTTCACCACCTCTTCGACGGCGACGGCATGCTCTCCGCCTTCACCATTGGCGACGGCGGTGTCCACTATCGAAACCGCTACGTGCGTACCCGCCACTACCGGGGCAGGTCCGGAACCACCCATCTCGGCACCGCAGCGCCGGGCGGTTGGCGAGCGAATATTGCGAAGACGCCACCAAACCTGGCCAATACCAACGTGATCGAGCATGCCGGGCACATCTATGCGCTGTGGGAGGGCGGCGCTCCCTACGAGATCGATCCCGAATCGTTGGAGACGGTCGGGGTATGCCGATTCGACGGGCAACTACGCCCGATGGCGACGTTCTCGGCGCATCCCAGCGTCTGTCCGGACAGCGGTGACATGTTCAACTTCGGTGTCGAATTCCTGCCGCGGCCGCACCTGCGCATCTACCGCGCCGATCCGCGAGGTGCCCTGCGACATGAGCGATCGGCCCGGTTGCCCTATCTGGCGATGGTGCACGATTTCGCCATCACGCAGCGCTACCTGGTCTTCCTGGTTTCGCCGATAGTCGCCAATCTGCTGGACATCGGGTTGGGCCGCAAGCCGATCGGCGATGCGTTGTGTTACCGGCCGGAACGGGGAAGCGCCTTCATCCTGGTGCCGCGCGACGGCGGCCGGATCCGTCACATCGACACACCGGCGGTGCTGCAATTTCACCTCAGCAACGCCTACGACGACGGCGACGACGTCGTCGTCGACGTCATCACCTACGAGAACCCGCGCCTATTGCGTAGCATCGCGCGGTTCCAGACCACGCCGCTGCGTGGGTCGCCGTCGGAATTCACCCGGTTCCGTCTCACCAGGTCGGGCCGCGTCATCCGAGATAGGTTGAGCAACAGCGTCTGTGAGTTTCCGCGTCACCATCCGGACCGCGAGGGCCGCCCGTACCGCTACGCATATCTCAACACCCGCCGGGAGCTGTCGTCGCTGTACGACTCCGTCACCAAACTCGACCTCGACGACGGTACTGAGACGACGTTCACCGCCACCGGGCCCGGAAACAGTTTCTGCGAACCGGTTTTCGTGCCCCGTCCGCAGGCGGACAGCGAGGACGACGGCTGGTTGTTGACCGTCGAGTACCAGGCCGGTCAACACGTGTCCCGGCTGGTCATCTTCGACGCCAGGGACCCCGGCCGTGGCCCGATCGCCAGCGCCCAACTCACCCAGCACATCCCGCAGGGATTCCACGGCAACTTCGTGCCGCGGCGGCGCCCAGCGTGAACGGCGCGCCGCCGACTCGGCGTGTCGTGCCGCGATATCCACGGTCGGGGACGGCGGTCATGGCCGTGCAGCGTCAGCGCAATTCGTCGATCACCTTGGAGAAGTTCTCAATGTTGTTGTCCTGCACGGTAATAGACGTGATTCCGTAGATATCGCGGTATTGCCGCAACGTGTCGGCGATCTCGCGTGGCGACCCGCTGAGCACTGAGGGCAACGCCAGCAGTTCTTCGTCGGACAGGCCCGGTGTGTACCGGCGCGTCATCGCCAAGTCGGGTTGAGTTTCGCCGTCCCGAGGCATCGACGTGACCGCCAGATTCAATTCCAGCGAGTCGAAGCGGTCGCCGGCCGCGGCACGGACGAACTCGACCCGTTCGGCCAACGGGTCCTCGACATCGCGCACCCGGGCTCCGGTCAGCCCGATGATGTGCGCGTGCCGCGCGGCCAACGTCAACACCCGGTCTCCGTTGCCGGCGATCAGGATAGGCATCTGCGGGTGGTGCTCGCTCAGATACCTCGTCATGTGCCCGAGGTAATCGACCCGTGCCCCGGCACTGGGATACGGCAACTCGGCGGCCTCGAATTCCTCTCGCACGTAACCGGTTCCGAGGCCCACCTCGAGCCGCCCCCCGCTGATCAGATCGAGCCCACCCAGGTCGCGCGACAACAGGGCGGGCTTGTAGAAGGCGGCATTGAGCACGTACATACTCAACCGCAGCCTGGTGGTGACCATGGCGACCGCGGTCAACGTCGGGAAGGGTGCTGCGGCGCCGAGGTGATCTGGCACACAGAGGATGTCGAATCCGTTATCTTCGGCACGCCGGGCGGTGTCCACCAGCGCATCGCGGGACTTGAAGAAACGCATGCTCAACCCGAAGCGAAAATCCTTGGCCACCAATAACCTCCATCTAGTCCGAAGAAACCTGGCGCAGGAAGTCGATCCAATGTTGCGGCAGGCCGTGGTGGACGGCGCCGTCGAGGATGCGCGGCAGGTAGCCCTGCCGCGGCGGGCCGGTCGTCACCCGCGGGTCGATGTACACCCAGGCCGGTGCCGGTCCGCCGCGGGTCTGCACGGTCAGTCGGTCCCGCCGGTAGCGCACCGGCACTCCTTCGGCGCTGTCCAGGCGCGCCAGGTCATAGTCGGACAGCCACCACAGCACGCCGTGTACTTCGCCGCCGGCCCGCGGCTCGACGGTGGCCACTCCGCGTTCGTTGATCAACCAGTTGTGGTCGCACAGCACTGCCGGCTGTGCGCGGCCTGCGTCGGGACAGCGTGCCGCCATCTGCTGTACGCACAGGTTGGATCCGTATGCGAAGTAGGGGTGCCGGCGGACCGGCATTCAGCCGGTCACCGTCAGATAGATCAGCACCACGTTGAGCAGACTAATCATCGTTGCGACCACCCAGCCAATGACGGTGGTGACCCGGTGGTTGACGTCGACACCCATCAGCCCACGGTCGGCGGTGAGCCTGACCAGGGGCAGCACCGCGAACGGGATGCCGAAGGACAGCACCACCTGGGAAAGCACCAGGGTGCGGGTGGGGTCGACGTGCAGCGCGAGCAGTGCGACCGCGGGAGTCACCGTGACGAGGCGGCGCACCAGCATCGGGACCGACCAGTTCAGCAAACCCTGCATGATCATCGCCCCGGCGTAGGCGCCCACCGACGAGGAAGCCAGACCGGAGGCCAGCAGCCCGAGGGCGAACAGCACGGCGATGCTCGGGCCCAAGGTGTCGCGGACCGCGGCGTAGGCGGCGTCGATGGACCCGACGTCACCGTGGCCGCGCATGTTCAACGCGGCCACCAGCAGCATGGCGGCATTCACCCCGCCGGCGATCACCATCGCCACACCCACGTCCCAGCGGGTGATGCGCAGAATCCGGCGCCGGGGCGGGCCGGGGTCGGGTTGGCCGTGCCGGTCGCGCGCCAGTCCGGAGTGCAGGTACACCGCGTGCGGCATCACGGTGGCGCCCAGGATGGCTGCGGCCAGCAACACGCTTTCGGTGCCCTGGAAGCGCGGCACCAACCCGGACAGCACGTCGGCGGCCGGCGGGGTGGCGACGAAGAAACTGGCGGTGAAGCCCAGCGCGATCACCAGCAACAACCCGGTGATGACCACCTCGAAAAGGCGCTGGCCCCGTCGGTCTTTGATCATCAGCAACAGCAGGGAGATCACGCCGGTGATCAGCCCACCGAGCGGCAACGGCAGACCGAACAGAATGCGCAACGCGATGGCCCCGCCGATCACCTCGGCGACATCGGTGGACATGGCCACGATCTCAGCCTGTGCCCAGAACACCAGTCGGGCCGGCCGCCCCATCCGCTGGCCGATCGCCTCGGGCAGCGAGTGCCCGGTCACCAGGCCGAGTTTGGCCGAAAGGTACTGGACCAGCCCGGCCATCACGTTGGCCGCGACGATGACCCACAGCAGCAGGTAGCCGAACTGGCTGCCCGAACTGACATTGGCGGCGACGTTACCCGGGTCGACGTAGGCGATCGCGGCAACGAACGCCGGACCCAGCAGGTACCAGCTCGCCTTGCCCGGGGTGGTTGTTACCTGCGCCAACTCACCACCCCTTCTTGATCCACATGACCGAATAAAAAAGTGAGGGTATCCGAAACCAGCCGGGCGTAGCCAGCGGCCGGGCTGGCCCGGGTTACCCGTCACAGGTCCGGGACTGGGATCTCCAGGTTGGGGAAGGTCAGACCGCCGTCCACCTCCAGCGTCTTGCCGGTCAGGAAGCTGCCGGCTGGTGCGGCCAAATAGACTGCGGCAGCGGCGATGTCGAGAGGATCGCCGAGCCGGCGCAACGGTGTGGCCTGCTCCATCGGCGTACGTAGCTCGTCGTTTCCGGCCACCACGTCGAGCGCTGAAGTCAGGATCGACCCGGGCGCGATCGCGTTGACCCGGATGCGCGGGCACAGGTCCAACGCCGACAACCGGGTGTAGTGCGACAGCGCGGCCTTGGCGGTGCCGTAGGCCGCGAAACCGCGGCCGGCCAGCCTGCCGATGGCTGAGGTGATGTTGATGATGCTGCCGCCACCGGAGTGCTCGAGCATCAATGGCGCCGCGGCAACGGTGAGCGCATGCGCGGTGGCCACGTTGAACGTGAAGGCGTCCCGGAGATCCTTTGTCGAGGTGGTCAGCAGCGTGTTGGGCATGCTGCCGCCGACGTTGTTGACGACGATGTCCAGTTTCCCGAACGCGTCGATCGCCTGTGCCGCCAACTGCGCGGTGTCCTCGGGGTGGGCGAGGTCGGCGGCGACGACATGCGCGCGGCGACCCACGGCGCGGACCTGCTCGGCGACCTCGTCGAGTTGGGACTGAGTCCGTGAGGCGATGACGACATCGGCTCCGGCTTCGGCGAACGCCAGTGCGATGGCCGCACCCAGACCGCGTCCGGCGCCGGTGATGACGGCGACCTTGTCGTCGAGGCGGAAGCTGTCGAGGATCACTGCGGTCTCGTTTCACTGTCGGCCGCCACGGCGGGCTCGCCACCACGTCGGCGGAGTTCTGTAACAGGTTCTAGTTTCGCACAGCGGCTCGGACCGGCGGCCGGTGGCGCGGTATCGGGCGTTCGGGCTGCCAATACCGTTGCGGCCCACAACAACCGGCGTCACAGGTGAAGATGACGTGGCCGGATACCGAGGATCGGGAATCATCGACTCTTTCACCCTGCGTAACCTGTTGTTAATGTAGCTGAAAGGCTGCAATGAAAGGGGTTATTGCGAGCCGCGACGGGTGGGCGGCATCTGATATGTTTCATCACTACCGTTAGGAACTGGATTGAAACTCAACCGATTTGGTGCCGCGCTGAGTGTCCTGGCCGCAGGCTCACTCGTGTTGTCGGCGTGCGGCAGCGACAATAACAACGCAGGCGGGGGAGGCCAGAGCTCGTCCTCGGGCAACGTCAGTTGCGGCGGGAAAAAGGCGCTGAAGGCCAGCGGTTCCTCCGCGCAGAACAACGCGATGACCCGCTTCGGTAAAGCCTTCGAAACGGCATGTCCCGGCCAGACCCTGAATTACACATCCAACGGCTCGGGCGCCGGCATCAGTGAATTCAACGGCAACCAAACCGATTTCGGCGGTTCGGACTCGCCGCTGAGTAAGGATGAAGCGGCCGCGGCGCAGCAGCGGTGCGGATCCCCGGCGTGGAACCTGCCGGTGGTGTTCGGGCCCATCGCAGTCACGTACCACCTCGACGGCGTGAGTTCGCTGAACGTGGACGGGCCCACCCTGGCCAAGATCTTCAGCGGCGAGGTCAAGACCTGGAACGACCCCGCGATCGCTGCGCTCAACTCGGGGACCAACCTGCCGGCCACCGAGATCCACGTCGTCTTCCGCAGTGACGAGTCAGGAACGACGGACAACTTCCAGCGTTACCTGGACGCTGCTTCCAACGGTGCCTGGGGCAAGGGCGCCGGCAAGGCATTCAAGGGTGGCGTCGGTGAGGGTGCGGCCAAGAACGACGGCACCGCACAGGCGGTCAAGACCACCAACGGTTCGATCTCCTACGTCGAGTGGTCGTTTGCTCAGGCCCAGCAGCTGAGCATCGCCAAGATCATCACGTCGGCGGGTCCGGATCCGGTCACCATCGGCACCGAATCGGTCGGCAAGACGATCGCCGGAGCCACGATCGCGGGCCAGGGTAACGACTTGGTGCTGGACACGATCTCGTTCTACCGGCCGACCCAGCCGGGTTCGTACCCGATCGTGCTGGCCACCTACGAGATCGTCTGCTCGAAGTACCCTGATGCTCAGGTCGGGATGGCGGTGAAGGCCTTCCTGCAATCGACCATCGGTGCCGGCCAGAATGGCTTGGCGGACAACGGGTATGTCCCGATCCCGGACTCGTTCAAGCCGAGGTTGTCGACCGCCGTCAACGCCATCTCCTGAGCTGAGTTGACATGACCACAGCCCCGCTGGCAAAAGAAGCGCTAGCGGAGGTGAACGCTCGCGCGGCGCGGCGGGCCGACCGTCTGTTCAAGTCGGCCGCCGCGGCCGCCGGGTCCACCATCGTGGTGGCGATCGTGCTGATCGCGGTATTTCTGTTGATCAAGGCGATTCCGTCGCTGCGGGTGAACACGGTGAACTTCTTCACCAGCGCGCAGTTCGACACCGCCAGCGACCGCAAACTGGCGTTCGGTATCCGGGACCTGTTCATGGTCACCGTGCTCAGTTCGGTCACCGCGCTGGCGTTGGCGGTGCCGATCGCCGTCGGCATCGCGGTGTTCGTCACCCAGTACGCGCCGAACCGGCTCTCCCGCCCGTTCAGCGCCATCGTGGATCTGCTGGCGGCGGTTCCGTCGATCATCTTCGGGTTGTGGGGCATCGCCGTACTGGCGCCCTATTTGGAGCCGATCGCGAGGTTCCTGAACCGGAATCTGGGGTGGCTCTTCCTGTTCAAGCAGGGCAATGTGTCGCTGGCCGGCGGTGGCACGATCTTCACCGCGAGCATCGTGCTTGCCGTGATGATCCTGCCGATCGTGACGTCGGTGTCGCGCGAGGTGTTCCGGCAGACACCGCTGATGCAGATCGAAGCCGCGCAGGCGCTCGGTGCCACGAAGTGGGAGGTGGTGCGGATGACCGTGCTGCCGTTCGGTCGAAGCGGCGTGGTGGCCGCCTCGATGCTGGGGCTGGGCCGCGCCTTGGGAGAAACCGTCGCGGTGTTGGTCATCCTGCGTGCCGGTGCCCGCCCGGGCAACTGGTCGCTGTTCGACGGCGGCCACACGTTTGCCTCCAAGATCGCCTCGGCGGCAGCCGAATTCAGCCGGCCGCTGCCTACCGGTGCTTACATCTCCGCGGGTTTTGCGCTGTTCGTGCTGACCTTCCTGGTCAACGCCGCCGCTCGCGCCATCGCCGGCGGAAAGGTCAACGGATGAGCCAGCTCAGCGCCGACGCGCTCGAGCGGCCGGTCAAGGCCGTCGTCTTCCGCCCGTTGAGCACCGCGCGTCGGGTCAAGAACTCTGCGGCGACGGTCTTCTTCTTTGCCTCCTTCCTGATCGCCCTGGTGCCGTTGATCTGGTTGCTCGGGGTAGTGGTCATCCGCGGCTACTACGCAGTCATCCGTCCGCAATGGTGGACCCATTCGTTGCGCGGTGTGCTGCCCGAAGAGTTCACCGGGGGCGTCTACCACGCCCTGTACGGCACATTGGTGCAGGCCGGGATGGCCGCCGTCATCGCGGTGCCGCTCGGGCTGATGACGGCCGTCTACCTGGTGGAGTACGGCACCAGCCGGCTGGCGCGGGTAACCACCTTCATGGTCGACGTGCTCGCCGGGGTGCCCTCGATCGTGGCGGCCCTGTTCATCTTCAGCCTCTGGATCGCGACCCTGGGATTTCAGCAGAGCGCATTCGCCGTGTCGTTGGCGCTGGTGCTGCTGATGTTGCCGGTGGTGGTGCGCTCCACCGAGGAGATGCTGCGGCTGGTCCCCGACGAACTGCGCGAAGCCAGCTACGCGCTGGGCGTTCCGAAGTGGAAGACGATCGTGCGGATCGTGACTCCCATCGCCATGCCCGGCATCGTGTCGGGCGTGCTGCTGGCGGTCGCCCGGGTGATCGGGGAGACCGCGCCGGTGCTGGTGCTGGTCGGGTACGCCCGATCGATCAACACCGACATCTTCAGCGGCAACATGGCCTCGCTGCCGCTGCTGATCTACACCGAGCTCACCAATCCCCAGCGCGCCGGATTTCTGCGGGTCTGGGGAGCCGCGCTCACCCTGATCATCATCGTTGCGGTGATCAACGTGGTAGCCGCGGTGGTGCGGTTCCTTTCCACCAGGCGAGCCTGATCGGTCACTGCGCGATGCGCAGCACCCTGCCGTTGCCGCGGTCGGCGACGTAGACGTTGCCCTTCTTGTCCACCGCGACCGACAACGGCGTGTTCAAACCGGTGAACGGCAACTCCACCGATGTGGTGGCGCCGGCGGGGAGTTTCAGCACCGTGTTGTTGTCGTGGTCGGTGACGTAGACGTTGGCGGCACCGTCGACCGCGATCCCCCACGGCGCGGTCAACCCGGTGAAGGGCAACTCCACCTGGTTGGTGGTCCCCGCATCCAACCTCAGCACTCGATGGTTGTCGGTGTCGGTGACGTAGATGTTGCCGTCGCTGTCCACCGCCACCCCGTCGGGGCTCTTCAACCCGTTGAACGGCACCTCGACCTGCTCAGTGGCACCGGCCGGCATCTTCCACACCTTGCTGCTGCCGCGGTCGGCGACGTAGACGTTGCCCTGAGCATCGATCGCCACACCTTCGGGGTAGCTCAGGCCCTTGAACGGCACCACCACCTGGTTGTTGGAGCCGGCCGACAACGACACCACCCGGTTGTTGAAGTCGCTGACGTAGACCTTCCCGGAGGCATCCACCGCGATGCCCTGGGGTTCGTAGAGCCCGTTGAACGGTTTGACCGTCGGTGAGGACGAGCCTTCGGGCAACGTCACCACCTTGCCGTACATGGTCTGGTTGGTGACGTAGACGGCGCCGCTCGGGTCGACGGCAACCCCGCCCGGCGCGAACCGGAAATTCAGGCCGTTGAACGGCATCACGACCTGGCCTTTGGCCTGCCCCGAGTCGCCGCCCGCCCCGCCGTCGTCCTTTCCGAACAGCAGGAACCCGGTGACGGCCGCCACCACCAACAGGACCGCGGCCGCCGCCGCGCCGATGATCAGCGGCTTGCGCGACTTGCCGGCCGGGGGTGGCGTCGTGGTGGCATGGGGGCCGGACGGTTGGTGGTACGCAGGCGGGCCGCTCTCGCCGCGTCCGGCGGCGGCTCCGGGCTGGCTTGCCCAGCCCGCTCCCACCGGGGCGGCCTGCGTGAACTGCTCGGAGTTGCCGGCCGGGGCGGGAGGCCAGCCGCCGGCATTCGACGGCAACGGCTGGGCCATGGTCTGGTCCCCGCTGTGATACTGGGCGGCCGGCAACCGCTGGGTGTGATCGCCGCTTTGGAACGGCGGAACCGGGGTCCGCAGTGTCTGATCGCCGGTGGGGAACGGCGGAACCGGGGTGCGCTGGGTTTCTCCTCCGGTGTGGTAGCCGGGGGCAGGTGAGTGCATGGTCTGCGCACCCGACGACTGCGGAACTGCGCCGCTCTGGCTGTTCCAGCCGCCGTTCAAACTCGGGTCCACGACCGGCGCGATCAGCGTCTGGTTGTCGCCCTGCCGCAGGATGGTGGCTTCCTGGCGCTGCTCGGGCGTGGTGAGCGCGTCGTGGGCGGCGCTGGCCAGATCCCCGGCGGTCAAGTAGCGCTCGTTGGGGTTCTTGGCCATGCCCTTGGCGATCACCTGGTCCAACGCCTCCGGCACGCGACCCGGCCGCAGCACGCTGGGCCGTGGCACCGGCTCCATGAGATGCGAGGCGATCAGTCGTTCGACGCTGTCCGCCCGGTAGGGGGGTGCACCCGTCAGACACTCGCCCAGCACACAGGCCAGCGCATAAATGTCAGCCCGGTAGGTGACCTCGTCGCTGGTGAACCGTTCCGGGGCCATGTAGTTGTAGGTCCCCACCGCCATCCCGCTCTGCGTCAGGCCCGGGTCGTGGGCGGCGCGGGCGATGCCGAAGTCCACCAGGTAGGCGAAGTCGTTGTTGGCGATCAGGATGTTCTCGGGTTTGACATCGCGGTGGGTGATGCCGCTGGTGTGGGCGGCGTCCAGCGCGGCGGCAATCTGCTTGACGATAGCCACCGCCCGCGCCGGGGTCAGCGGGCCGTACTGGGTCAGCATTGAGCGCAGCGACACCCCGTCGATCAGGCGCATCTCCACATAGAACTGACCGTTGATCTCGCCGTAGTCGTGGATCGGCACGATGTGCGGCTCGGTCAGCCGGCCGGCGGTGTCGGCCTCGCGCTGCATCCGGGCGGTGAAGACCGGGTTGTCGGAGTAGGCCGTCGAGATCAACTTGAGCGCGACGACGCGGTGTTTGCGGGTGTCCTCGGCCTCGTACACCTCGCCCATGCCGCCGCGACCGATGAGACGCACCAACTGGTAGGGCCCAAACTGCGACCCCACCCGCGATTCCGACCCGGTACTGGTCACCGTTCGCTGCTCCCTTCCCCGGCCACCCGGCGGCGTGACCGCTACGGCAGCGACGACATTCGGACGCGGTCAGCGCAGGTCGCACCCAAACTGATGGTTAACACACGGTAAATCCTAGGAGAGCAGGCACACAACACAATCTCGGGACTCGACGTGAATTTCGAATCACGAGTGCGTAACGGACCCGGACAATGCCGGCGGCGGGGCATGGCGCCGACCATGGCCGACATACGCGGCAGATGGCCAAAGCCGTTCGGATGCAACGTCGTTGAGCCGGGGTCCGTCGCCGCGGTGGCCGATCACGCGATCGCGTTGACGACCGGCACCAGTTTCGAGCGGAACGATTCCGGCAGCGGGATGTAACCGTATTCGTCCAGACCGACTTGGCCGTCGCCAATTGTGGCCTGCATGAACGCCTTTACCGCTTGCCCGGTGGGGGTGTCGGGGTACTTCGAGCACACGACCTCGTAGGTGACCAACACGATCGGATAGGCACCGGGTGTCGTCGGCAGATAGAACGACGAGGTATCCACGATCAGGTCGCGCTCGTCGCTGCCGGGCTTGAACTTGACTCCACTGATCGTCTTGCCGACCGTCTCCGCGCTGATCGACACCGGCTGGGGGCCGGCCGAGGTGATGATCTGGGCCTTCCTGAGCTGGTGGCCCTCGGCGAAGGACCACTCGTTGTACGTGATCGAACCGTCGGTCTGCTTCATGGCCTGCGAGGTGCCGTCGTTACCGTTGGCGCCTTCGCCGACGCCGCCGTTGAACACCTGACCGGCGCCTTTGCCCCAGGCGCCGTTGGACGCCGCGTCCAGGTACTTCTGGAAATTGTCCGTGGTGCCGGACTTGTCGGCACGGAAGACGACGTGGATGGGCGTCGCGGGTAGGGCGGTGTTGGTGTTCAGCGCCTTGATCGCGGGGTCGTCCCACTTGGTGATGGCGCCGTTGAAGATCTTGGCGATGGTCGGACCGTCCAGGCTGAGCGAACTGACGCCGTTGATGTTGTAGGTGACCGCGATCGGGCCGAACACGACGGGAATGTCCCAGGCCGGCGAACCGCAGCGTTCCCGCGCGCGGTCGGGCTCACCTTTGTCGGCGTTCATCGGGGAGTCGGAACCGGCCAAATCGGTCTGGCCGCCGATGAACGATGCCATCCCGGCGCCCGACCCGTTGGCGTTGTAGTCCAGGGTGTGACCCGGACACGCGTGAATGAACGCATAGACGAACTGTTCCATCGCGTTCTTCTGTGCCGTGGATCCTGCTGCCAGAATCTTCTTCTTGCCGCCGCAGTCCACCGGTACGACGGGAGTTGCCGAACCCGACGACGTCGCCTTGTTGGAACTGCCGCCACAACCGGCGAGCAGCAGTGCGCTGACCACCAGCAAGCTGAGTGCGACGCCAGATCGGGTGAACTTCACGGCAACTCCTCTGCAGACTCAGGGCCGGCAGCACGCGACGGGCTTATGTGAACAGCCGACCCTCTGAAGGTGAACTCAGGATGTCACTGGTGACCCCGTGCCGGTCAAGGTCTATCAGGATTTCGAAGCCGCTTTGGAACCCGCCTTCTTGGCGGGGGCTTTCTTGGCCGGTGTTTTCTTGGCCGCCGTCTTTTTCGCGGGCGTCTTCTTGGCTGCCGACTTCTTGGCCGTAGCCGTGCTGTCACCCGAGCGCGCCTTGACGCTGGCTTCCAGCTTGGCGAGCAGATCGGAGACGTCCTCGGTCTCGTCCAGCTCGGTGGGCTTTTCGTCGACGGTAAACGCTTCCCCCCCTTCGAGTTTGGCGTCGACCAATTCTTGCAACTGCTGTTGGTAATCGTCGTGGTAGCGATCGGGGTCGAACTCGTCGGCCATGGACTCCACCACCTGACCGGCCATCTTCAGCTCGGCCGGCTTGACCTCCACTTCCTTGTCCAGCACCGGAAAGTCGGGGTCGCGGATCTCGTCGGGCCACAGCAGGGTGTGGATCACCATGACGTTGCGCTTACCGAAGTCTTTGACGCGCAACGCGGCCAGTCGGGTCTTGTTGCGCAGCGAGAAGTGCACGATCGCCATCCGGTCGCTGTCGGCGAGCGTTTTCGCCAGCAGCACATACGATTTGGATGACTTGGAGTCCGGCTCCAGAAAATAGCTGCGGTCGAACAACATCGGGTCGACTTCGCTGGCCGGCACGAATTCCAGTACCTCGATCTCGCGGCTGCGCTCCTCGGGCAGGGTGGCGATGTCATCGTCGGTGATCACCACCGACCGACCGTCGTCGGATTCGAAGGCACGCGCGATGTCGCCGTATTCGACGACCTCGCCACACACCTCGCAGACCCGCTTGTAGCGGATGCGGCCGTTGTCCTTGGCGTGCACCTGGTGGAACTTGATGTCGTGGTCCTGGGTGGCGCTGTACACCTTGACCGGGACGTTGACGAGCCCGAACGCGATCGAGCCCTTCCAAATGGAGCGCATTTGGCCAGTATGCCGCTACTTGACGGCCACCCGCGTCAGGTGGGCATGCCTGCTCAGTGCGCGCCCGCGTGCCCGATGGCCAGCACCGACCTCAGGGCCGCCGCATCGAGAGCCGATGTCAGCGCGTCGAGTCCGATCTGGTATAGGGCATTTCGCCGGTCCCCGCCCAGCAACCCGTGCTCCCAGAGTGAGTCGAGCAGGCCGACCATGAACGCGTCGCCGGCGCCGACGGTGTCCACCACCTGCACCGGACGCGCCGGCACCGCGACCTCGCCGGCGGCACACAGCGCCAGCGCGCCCTGCGCGCCCATGGTCACCACCACCACCGCGGGTCCGGAGGCCAGCCAGCCGCGCGCGGTGTCCCGCGGTAAACGGTCGGGTGCGAGCCAATGCAGGTCCTCGTCGCTGACCTTGACGAGGTCACTGCGCTGCACGAACTTGGCGACGCGGTCTCTGGCCTGCTCGCGGTCGACGATCAACGACGGCCGAACATTCGGGTCGAAGGTGATGGTGGCCGAGACCCGGTAGGCATCCAGCAGCGCGGCCACCGCCAGGCAGCCCGGCTCGCGCACGGCGGCAATGGAGCCGGTGTGCACGAACAGCGGCGGCGGGACCGGTGGGGTGCCCGACAGTTGCCAATCCAGGTCGAACGAATACGTCGCCGACCCGTCCGCGCCGATCGTGGCCACCGCGGTGGACGTCCTGGCCGCGTCGACGCTGCCCGAAACCAGCTGCACCCCAGCAGCTTTGACGTAGTCCGCGATTCGACGGCCGGGCGGGTCATCGCCGATGTGGGTCAGGAAGTCGACACCGCGTCCCAGCCTGGCCAATCCGACGGCGACATTGAGTGGACTGCCGCCGACGTGCTCGGTGCGATTCGCCCCCGCGACGATGTCGATGAGTGCTTCGCCGATCACGAGGCCCTTCACGTGCCGTGCCCCATGTCGGACAGGTTACGTTGACTCTATGGGTTCGGCACCGGCGCAGCAGGTGAAGCTGACCAATGCCAACAAGGTCCTCTATCCGGCAACGGGGACCACCAAGCAGGACATCTTCGAGTACTACACCAGCATCGCCGAGGTGATGGTGCCGCACATCGCCGGGCGAGCGGCGACCCGCAAGCGCTGGCCCAACGGCGTCGACGAGCCGGCGTTCTTCGAAAAGCAACTGGCGTCGTCGGCGCCCGCGTGGCTGCCGCGCGCCAGTGTCACCCACCGGTCCGGTACCACGACATACCCGATCATCGACAGCGCGGACGGGCTGGCCTGGATCGCGCAGCAGGCGGCGCTGGAAGTGCACGTGCCGCAGTGGCGGTTCGTCGCCGAATGGACGCGGAAGGGCGCTGAAGAATTCAAACCCGGGCCGGCCACCCGCCTGGTGTTCGATCTGGACCCCGGCCCGGGGGTGACGATGACCCAACTGTCCGAGGTGGCTCGCGCGGTGCGGGAGCTGATGACTGACATCGGGCTCACCGTCCACCCGCTGACCAGCGGCAGCAAAGGCCTGCACCTGTATGCGCCGCTGGCCGAGCCGGTGAGCAGTCGTGGGGCCACGGTTCTGGCCAAACGTGTTGCGCAGCAATTGGAAAAGTCGATGCCGAAGCTGGTCACCTCGGTGATGGCCAAGAACGTGCGGGCGGGCAAGGTCTTTCTGGACTGGAGTCAGAACAGCGGCTCGAAAACCACCATCGCGCCCTACTCACTGCGTGGCCGCGAACAGCCCACCGTCGCCGCGCCCCGCAGCTGGGACGAACTGGACGACCCCGAACTGCGGCAGCTGCGGTACGACGAGGTGTTGGAGCGCGTCGCCCGCGACGGCGACCTGCTCGCCGAGTTGGATGCCGATGTCCCGTTGCCGGACCGGTTGAGCAAGTACCGCAGCATGCGCGACGCCGCAAAGACCCCGGAGCCGGTGCCGCGCGCCAAACCGGCTATCGGACAGGACAATACGTTCGTCATCCAGGAGCACCATGCCCGGCGGCTGCACTACGATTTCCGGCTGGAACGAGACGGCGTCCTGGTGTCGTGGGCGGTGCCGAAGAACCTGCCCGAGACCACGTCGGTGAACCATCTGGCGGTGCACACCGAAGACCATCCGCTGGAGTACGGCAGCTTCGAGGGCTCCATCCCGAAAGGGGAATACGGCGCGGGCAAGGTGGTCATCTGGGACTCCGGCACCTATGAGGCGGAGAAGTTCCTGGACGACGAAGTCATCGTCAACCTGCATGGCAGCAAGATCTCCGGCCGGTACGCACTGATCCAGACCAACGGTGACCAGTGGCTGGCGCACCGGATGAAGGACCAGAAAGTCTTCGATTTCGACGGGCTGGCACCGATGTTCGCCACCCACGGGTCGGTGGCAGGTCTCAAACCGGGCCAGTGGGCATTCGAAGGTAAGTGGGACGGCTACCGGTTATTGGTCGACGCCGAGCACGGTGCGCTGCGGCTACGCTCGCGCAGCGGTCGGGACATGACGCACGAGTACCCCCAATTACGCGCACTGGCAGCAGATCTCGCTGACCACCACGTGGTGCTGGACGGCGAAGTGGTGGCACTCAACGATGCGGGAGTGCCCAGCTTCAACGAGATGCAGAACCGGGTGCGCGCCACCAGAATCGAATTCTGGGCCTTCGATCTGCTCTACCTGGACGGGCGTTCATTGTTGCGCGCCAAGTACGCCGACCGGCGCAAGCTGCTGGAAACCCTGGGTAGTGCAGGGGATCTCATCGTTCCGGCGTTGTTGCCCGGTGACGGCGCCGAGGCGCTGGACTATTCCCGCCGGCACGGGTGGGAAGGTGTGGTCGCCAAGAGGCGCGACTCGAGCTATCAGCCGGGCCGCCGTTCGGCGTCCTGGATCAAGGACAAGCATTGGAACACCCAGGAAGTGGTGATCGGTGGCTGGCGGGTCGGGGAGGGGGGACGCAGCAGCGGGATCGGGGCGCTGGTGCTGGGAATTCCCGGTCCGGACGGACTGCAGTTCGCCGGACGGGTGGGCACCGGATTCACCGATCTCGAGCTGGCAAGTTTGAAGAAGACGCTGGCGCCCCTGCAGACCGACGAATCACCGTTCCACCCGAAGCTTCCGGCCCGGGAGGCACGCGGGGTGACCTATGTCGAACCCGTGCTGGTGGGCGAAGTGCGCTACAGCGAGTGGACTCCGGACAACCGGTTGCGGCAATCGAGCTGGCGTGGGTTGCGACCGGACAAGAAACCAAGTGAGGTGGTGCGCGAATGAAGTGGGTGACCTACCGGGACGGAGATGACGAACGCGTCGGGGTGCTCTCCGGGACAGATATTCACGCACTGCCCTCGGGGGCAACGCTTTTGGCATTGCTCGAGAGCGGTAGTCTGCATGCGGCCGGTGAGACGGCGCTGCGTTCGCCGACGGATGTCGTGGCTCTGACCGATGTGTCGCTGGCAGCCCCGATCCCGCGCCCACCGTCGATCCGCGACACGCTGTGCTTTCTGGACCACATGCGCAACTGCCAGGAGGCCACCGGCGGCGGCCGGGTGTTGATGGACACCTGGTATCGCATCCCGGCGTTCTACTTCGCCTGTCCGGCAACGGTACTGGGCCCATATGACGACGCACCGATGGCTCCCGGGAGCGTGTGGCAGGACTTCGAGTTGGAGATTGCCGCGGTGATCGGGACCGCCGGTAAGGACCTGACCGTCGAGCAGGCCGAACAGGCCATCGTCGGCTACCTGATCTTCAACGACTGGTCCGCACGCGACCTGCAGACGTTCGAGGGGCAACTGCGGATCGGGCAGGCGAAGGGGAAGGACAGCGGTGTCACGTTGGGCCCGTACCTGGTCACCGCCGATGAGCTGGCCCCTTTCAGCCGGGACGGCAGACTGAACCTGGAGGTGACGGCGCTGGTCAACGACACCGTCGTCGGGTCCGGATCGACCGGCACCATGGACTGGACCTTCGGCGAGGTCATCTCCTACATCTCGCGCGGTGTGCCGTTGCGCCCGGGTGATGTGATCGGCTCGGGCACGGTGCCGACGTGCACACTCGTCGAGCACTTGACCAAGCCGAGCTTCCCGGGCTGGCTGCGCGACGGGGATGAGGTGCGGCTGCAGGTGCAGGCGCTGGGGGAGACCCGGCAGACGGTGCGGGCTTCGCCGGCGCCGTATCCGCTGGCGCCGCGGCTCAATCCGGCGACGGCCCCCGGCCCGCAACGGGTCAACCCGGCACCGGCGAAGGTGCCCTACGTGCGCGGGTTGCACCAGGTGGGCGACCGGGTGTGGGCCTGGACCCTGCCCGACGGCGGATACGGTTGGAGCAACGCGGGTTTGGTGGCCGGCGACGGCGCGTCGCTGTTGGTGGACACACTGTTCGACCTGAGTCTGACCCGGGAGATGCTCGCGGCGATGCGGCCCATCACCGACGGTGCGCCCATCACCGATGCGCTGATCACCCATTCCAACGGGGACCACACGCACGGCAATCAGCTACTGGACGCCGCGGTCCGGATCATCGCGGCGCGCGGCACCGCCGAGGAGATCGCGCAGGAAACAGGCACCGACCGGCTCCGGGGTATCCAGCTGGCAGACCTCGGACCGGTCGCAACGTCGTTTGCCCGAGATCGATTCGGCCACTTCGATTTCAGTGGCATCGCTGTGCGCAACGCCGACGAGACCTTCGACCGTTCGATGAGCATCGACGTCGGTGGCCGCCGGGTCGATCTGTTGAACCTGGGGCCCGCGCATACCGCCGCCGACTCGGTGGTGCACGTGCCCGACGCCGGTGTGCTGTTCGGCGGGGACCTGCTGTTCATCGGTTGCACACCGATCGTGTGGGCCGGGCCGATCGCCAACTGGATCGCGGCATGTGACGCGATGATTGCGCTGGATGCGCCGGTGGTGGTGCCGGGGCACGGTCCGATCACGGACCCGGACGGAATCCGCGGCGTGCGAGGCTATTTCGTGCACCTCATCGAGCAGGCCGACGCGGCTCACGGGAAAGGCCTGTCACTGGCCGAAGCGATCGACACCGTCGACCTCGGCGAGTATGCGTCGTGGCTGGACTCCGAACGCATCGTGGTCAACATGTTCCGGCGGTACTGCGAACTCGATCCCGACACCCCGCAGCCCGAGTTGCTGGGGCTGTTCGCGATGCAGGCGGAGTGGTTGGCCAAGCGGCAGAATTAGCGACATCCAGGAAAACAGGCCCGGTTCCGGGACTCCTCAGCAGTCGCCTACCGTTCCGGTATGGCATCCGAACCCGCAGTGCTGCTGGAAACCATCGACGACGGCATCGCCTGTGTCACCCTCAACCGGCCCAGGCTGCTGAATGCGATCGACGGGTCGTTGATCAACGCCACCGACCACGCCCTGGATGTCCTGAGCAGCGGTGAGCACCGGGTGGCGATCCTGACCGGGGCCGGGCGCGGTTTCTGCGCCGGCGCCGACCTGAGCGGTACCGGCGAAGCGTGGACCGAGGTCAAACCGTCGACTCCGGGTTTCAAGGTCAGCTACGACGCGCAGGTGCGCCTGGCGGACCTGTTCACCCGTCTCTACGAGCTGCCGATCCCGGTGATCGCCGCGGTCAACGGCGTCGCGGTGGGCGGTGGGCTGGCGTTCGCGTTGCACTCCGACATCCGGATCGCTTCGGAGACGGCACGATTCGGTTCCGCCTTCATCAAGGCCGGCTTTTCCTCGATGGACATGGGCACCAGTTACCTGTTGCCGAAGATCGTCGGTGCCGGGGTGGCGCGGGAACTGATGCTGACCGGGCGGATGATCGACGCCGACGAGGCGTACCGCATCAAGCTGGTGCACGAGGTGGTGCCCGCCGAGGATCTGATGGCCGCCGCTGTGAACAAAGCCCGCGAGATCGCCGGCAACAACGCATTCGGTGTGTGGCAGACCAAGATCGGCCTGAACGCGGCACTGGATGCACCGAGCCTGCGGCATGCGATCGAGATCGAGAACCGCACCCAGATCCTGACCGGCTTTACCAACAACCCTGCCGAAGCGGCCAAGGCGCATCGCGAGAAGCGGGCGCCAAATTGGGATACGTTGTGAAACTTAGACTTTCGACATCACTTTCTCGGCGTACTTCTCCAGGTTCTTGATCTTGGTCTGCAACGGTTCGGGGTCGGGTCCCTCAACGTAGGGCCAGCGGAACCCGACGATCACATCGGTGACGCCCTTGTCTTCCAGTCGTTTGATGCCGTCGACGGTGTAGGCGTCCGCCGAGATGACGTGAATTTCGAACGGTCCAGTCTGTCCCGCTTCGTCACGAAACTGTTTGACCCGGGCAATGAGTCGGTCCAGTTCGTCGGGATCGCTGCCGCCGCCGTGCATCCAGCCGTCCAGGCGGGCAGCCCGGCGCAGCGCGGCGTCGGCATGTCCGCCCACCAGGATCGGGATCGGTTGAGTGGGTGCGGGACTCATCTTGGTCTTGGGGATGTCGTAGAACTCGCCGTGGAACTCGAAATAGTCGCCGGTGGTCAGGCCTTGGACGATCTCGATACATTCATCGATTCGTTTGCCGCGCTTGGCAAATGGAATACCCATCAGCTCGTAGTCTTCGGGCCACGGGCTGGTGCCCACGCCCAGACCGAGCCGGTTGCCGTTCAACACCGCCAGTGAACCGGCCTGCTTGGCGGTGAGCGCCGGGTGCCGCACCGGCAACTTCAGGACGAAGAAGTTGAACCGCAGCGTCGTCGTCACCGCACTCAAAGCAGCTGTCAACACGAAGGTTTCGACGATTTCCTTGCCGTCCAGGAACTCGCGGCTGCCGTCGGGCGTGTACGGATACTTCGAGTCCGACTCGAAGGGGTAGGCGAGGCTGTCGGCAATGGTCATGCTGTGGTAGCCAGCTGCTTCCGCTGCTTTGGCCAGGGGAATGTAAAACTGCGGGTCGGTCAACGACTCCGCGTAACTGAACCGCATCTCAGAGCTGGTTTTCGGGACCGATGATCGCCCAGACCGTCTTGCCCGTCGATGTCGGCGTGCTGCTCCAGGCACGCGACAACGCGTCGACAATGGCCAGACCGGACACATCGATACCTTTGGGCGGGGCTGCCAGGCGAAGCGCGGGCGCGGTGCTGGTGTCGGACACCGCGATGGTCGCCGCCTGGCCGTCGCACTCGATCCTCATCATCGGTTCGCTGCCGGTGTGTTCCAGCACGTTTTCGATGAACACGTTGACCACCACGAGTGCGACGGGGATCAGTCCCGGTTTCGACCAGTTGGTGAGCCACTCGCGGACCAGCTGGCGAGACTCGCGAAGGCTGGTCAGATTGGCCGGCAGCTTCGCCTGCGCGTGGTGCAGCTTGCGGCGCCCAAGTCGGGTGACGGCCTTAGTGGCTCCCTTCTCCGTCGGATAGACCGGCATGAAGCGGGCCGCTCCGCTGCGCTCGAGCGCCTCGCGGGTGGCGCGGTTCGCGGCGACCAGCACGATCGGCACGTCGGGGCGGGCGTCCATATTCCAGCGCGCGCTGGTGAACACCGACCAGCCTGCCTCGTCGGGAACTTGCAGGGCGTTGACGTCGACGATGACCGCGGTGGGCACGTCAAGGGTGGCTCTGGTGACCGCGTCACGCAGCTCGGCGGTGTTCTTGGCGTCGAGCACGCCGTCGGCGGTCAACAACACCACTGATTCCTCGGCCCGAGATACCACCGCGAGGGAGTTGGACGATTTCGCCACCGAACTCATATGGTCCCTCCCTGGCAGCGGACCCTCAGGTCGCGTGCCGATTGCGCCATGTCATCCGGTTCCATGTCCCGCTCCTTGAACACCTTCCCCGCCGTCTACTGGTCCCCCACGTCACCGGCCTTGCCGCGACATTGAGAGCTCCATCTTCGGGTAAACATCCCCCATTGCGAAAGGGGAACGGGTCGGACATCGAAGACCGCGAAGCAGTATCCGGTGCGAAACCGGTCCGCCTCGCTATGTCGTGCCTGGCGCCCGACCGCTGCTGCGCCGAACTCATCGTTGCTGCCCAGCGCGCACACCTATGGCTAATTACCCAGCGTCGCCGACAGTCAATCCCCGGCCCACGAATCGCCGGTAGGACGCCCAGAGTCTCAGGCCAGTGCGTACGGGGGTGTGCCCACGCCGGCGACCGAGTGGGTGCCCCAGGGTGTCTGTTCGACGATGCGGGCGGGCACGCTGTGCTGGCCAACGCTCAGCGTGACCGCCCGCGCCCGTGTGAGGGAGTCGGGCACCGCGTCCAGCACGGTCCCTTGCCAGTGGTAGTTGCCGTCGAGTGGGTCGAGGTGACCGACCAGGCGGACGCGCACCGGATAGCGGGCGCCGCCGATCTCCAGCGTCGCGGCGCCGTCGTAGGTGTCCTCGTAGTCGGGTGCGCTCGACGACAAGTCGAATGTGTCGAACGCTCCGAGCACCGCGGGGGGCTGGGCCGGAGCGAGTTGGACCCGCTCGTTGAACACCTGCTGGCTGGAACGGCGCACCTCGATACGACGGCTGCCGGTGCGCTCCATGACGTCGAGGCAGGAAGCGACGCAGCGCGCCTGCGCCGCGGTGTCCGGCCCGGTGAGGAAGAAGTAGTTGGGCAGACCGCGCACGGCCACGCCGTGGAAGGGTTCCATCCCGTCGACCCAGTTGTCGCGGACGGACTCACCGACCGCCGCCTGGTCACCGATTGCGAATCCGGTGCCGTAGATGATCGCGTCGACCGGGTGCTCGACGCCGTCGCGGGTCCGGATGGTTGTCGCCGTGATGGCGTCGATCGCCGACGTCACCACTGGTGGTCCGGGCTGTGGGCGGCGGCGCCAGGGCGGCGTCCAGGGCCGGGCGCTGGAGACCATGCGCCGGGGCGCGTGCGCGAACACGGTCACCGTTCCCGCGGCTCGGACAAGTTGGCTGAGGCGGTGCGCGGCCCAGGAGTCGGTGCCCACCAGTGCAATGGACTTGCCGGCCGGGCGGAACCGGGGGTCCCAGGCTGCCGCATGGAAAGACTCGCCTTGAAAGTCGTTGCGGCCATTGATGTCCGGCACCCACGGGACGAACAAACGGGGGTTCGTGGCAATGACCACATCAGCTCGGACGTGCTCGCCGGCCGCGGTGTGCAGCACCCACGCGTCGTCGTGAAACTCAGAATGCGAGATCTCGGCCTCGAGCGTCGCGACCTCGGTGAGACCGGCGGTGTGCAGCGTGGAGGCGAGGTCGGCGGCGCCCGCTCCGACGACCAGTGTCACAGAAACCTGCTGCGTTTCCAGCCGCGGCGCGCGATCGGGCCCATCAGGCCTACCTCGGTCAAAAACGCTGCCAGCGGCGCGAATCCGGCCTGTTGAACCTCTCGGCGGTGTGCGCTGGTGCGGGCGAGGTGTCGTGCCCGTTTGACGTCCAGGCCGGCGCGCGCGTACTGCACGCGGTTGCTGAACAGGTAGTTGAAGAAATATCCGCCGAGACCGTTGATGTTGGCCATGAACCACCGGTTGAGCCGCGGCATCTCGGCAACCCGTTTGCGGGCACCGTCGCGCGCGAACTGAATGTGGCGGGCCTCTTCGGTGACGTGAATCCGCATCAGCCGCTGGATGATCGGTTGCAGTTCGGGGTCGTCCATCATCTGCCGCTGCAGCGAGTCGAAGATCTCCTCACCGATCAGCGCGGCCACCCACAGCATCGAGCCGCGCTGAAACGCCAGCGGCAGCAGATTGATGATGTAGCGATGAAACCGGGTGGGCCGCACCGGTTTTGCGCCGATACGCTCGATGGCCTTGCCGAACATCACCATGTGGCGGGTTTCGTCGCCCAGTTCGGTCAGCTTGTAATGCGTGGACCGGCTGGTGGGGTCCTCGTGCAGGATGGTGCGCAGCAGCGACTGGTTGAGCATGTTCTCGAACCAGATACCGGCCGATAGCGTGTTGACCAGTTCCTGACGGGACAGTTCGATCTGCTGCTGGCGGGACATCTCCTCCCACATCGGTGTGCCGTACAGCGACACCAGCTTGGCGGGCAGAAAGAACTTGTCCGGGTCCAGGGGAGCGTCCCAGTCGATGTCGACGACCGGTTCGTAAGACTTCTTGACCGACCCTTTGAGCAGACGCTCGGAGAATTCTTCGCGACTCGGTCCGCTTGGTCGCACCGCAGTGGTCATCGTTGGCGTCCCTTCGTGTCCCGGTGGCCGGGGGCTGATTCAGACGTTAGGCAGATCACATTCTCTAGTCAATACCCACGGTACCGGGTACCGACGGTCCCCGGTAGATGGCGCGCGGTCTCAATTAGGTTGAGCTGCATGAGTCGGCACATCCATGTGATCGGGATCGGTGCCGGCGACCCCGACTACGTGACCGTCCAGGCAATCGAGGCGCTCAACGACACCCAGGTGTTCTTCGCGATGGACAAGGGAGAGGTCAAGAGCGACCTGGTCGCGCTGCGCCAGCAGATCTGCGCGCGGTTCATCCGCGAGCCCGGGTATCGGTTCGTCCAGCTGCCGGATCCGCGGCGATCCACCGCCACCGCCTACCGGGCCGCCGTGTCGGACTGGCACGCGGCGCGCGCCCGGCTCTGGGCGGCTGCCATCGCCGAAGAACTGGAGCCCGACGGCGTCGGAGCCTTCCTGGCCTGGGGTGATCCGTCGCTCTACGACAGCACACTGCGCATCCTGGATCTCGTCGCCGCCGAGGTGCAGATCAGCTACGACGTGATACCCGGCATCACCGCGATACAGGCACTCACCGCGCGTCACCGCATTCCGCTCAACGACGTCGGCGAACCGGTGCTCGTCACCACCGGTCGGCAGTTGCGTGCCCACGGGCTGACCGGTGCGGCCGTGGTGATGCTCGACGCGGACTGCTCGTTCCAGACCTGTGCGCCCGACACCTGGATCTGGTGGGGCGCGTACCTGGGGACCGCGGACGAGATGCTGATGGCGGGACCCGTCGGCGAGGTGGGCGCGCGCATCGTCGAGCAGCGCACGCAGGCCCGAGCGCGGCACGGCTGGATCATGGATACCTATCTGTTGCGGCCCCCCGGCCAACCGGCTTAGCCGTTGGCGTGCAAGGCCCCGTCGACACTTCTGTACAGCTGCGCCGGCTGGTGCGTCGCGGATTTCCTGCCGCGAATTTGACGTGTCGGCAAGAACACGTGCTCCGGATTCCGGGTGACGGGTTACGATCCCCTCTAGTGTGCTAAACACGTGCCTAATCGCGGGCTCGTCGTAGGGTTGAGAAGGGTCGGCGTATGTCCTACGTGTTCGCTCAGCCGGAGTGGGTCACTGCTGCGGCAACGGACTTGGCGAGCATCGGTTCGTCGATCAACGCCGCCACCTCGGCCGCGGCCGCGCCCACAGCGTCGGTGCTGGCTGCCGGCGCCGATGACGTGTCCACGGCGATCGCCGCGCTCTTCGGCGCGCACGCCCAGGCCTACCAGCAACTCAGTGCCCAGGCGGCGCTCTTTCACGAGCAGTTCGTGCAACTGATGAGCGGCGGAGCGACGCAATACGCCGCTGCTGAAGCCCTTAACGTGAGCACACAGTCCCTCGAAGAAAACGTCCTCGGTGCTGTTAACGCACCGGCTATGGCGCTGTTCAACCGTCCACTGGTGGGTAACGGCGCGGACGGCGCGACCGCCGGAGCCGATGGCAGGGACGGCGGCATCCTTTGGGGGAATGGCGGCAACGGTGCAACCGGTGGCGTCGGCCAGAGCGGTGGCAATGGCGGAAACGCGGGCTTGTTGGGTAACGGCGGCCGCGGCGGAGCCGGTGGGATCGGAATGACCGGAGTCGCCAGCGTGGCTGGTGGCACCGGCGGCACCGGCGGTACCGGCGGCTGGCTCTACGGCGCGGGCGGTAGTGGCGGTTTCGGCGGCAACGGCGGAATCGGCGCCCCTGGTCAAGCCGGTGGTGCGGCAGGTGACGGTGGCGCCGGTGGTGCCGGCGGGTTCTTCACCGGCGCCGGCGGAGCCGGTGGTGCCGGTGGTGTCGGCGGCCAAGCCAGCGATGCCGGCCCGTCCGGCGCAGGCAACAACGGGGGACAGGGCGGTGACGGTGGAGTCGGCGGTCGCGCGGGACTGCTGGTCGGCAATGGCGGCGCCGGAGGAGATGGTGGCAAGGGCGGCGCCAGCACCGGCGCTCTGACGTCCAGCTCATTCGGGGGCGAAGCCGGAGCCGGTGGTTCCGGTGGCGACGGCGCGCGGGCCGGCCTGTTCTCCGGTGACGGGGGCGCGGGTGGCAACAGCGGCGACGCCGGCAACGGCCTGGACAACAGCCCCGCGGTACTTGTTGGCGCGCATGGCGGTTCGAACACCGGCGTGCTGGGCGGCAGGGGTGGCGACGCCGGCTTCTTCGGTAACGGTGGTGCCGGCGGCAACGGCGGGCTGGGCGGCAACGGCGCACTCGGCACGAACACCGGTGGTGACGGCGGCGAGGGCGCGCTCGGTGGTCAAGGTGGCAGGGGTGGTTGGCTCTACGGAAACGGCGCCGACGGCGGCCGCGGCGGGACCGGCGGTACCGGCGGGCTGGCTACGAATCCGTCGCTTTCCGGTTCCGGTGCCCGCGGCGGCTTCGGCGGTGACGGTGGCTCGGCCGGCCTGTTCGGCAGCGCCGGGAACGGCGGCGGCGGCGGCAACGGCGGAAACTTCTTCGGTACCGGTCCCAGCTTCGCGGCGCCCGGCGGCAACGGCGGTGACGGTGGAGACGCCGCGTTGGTCGGTCGCGGCGGCGCGGGGGGCGCCGGCGGTACCACGGGCAGCGGCAGCGTCCTGGCTTCGAGCAGTAACGGCGGAAACGGTGGCGACGGCGGTCTGTTCTACGGCGACGGGGGTGCCGGGGGCAACGCCGGCCCGGTGGGCATCGGTCCGGACGGACGCGGCGGCAGCGGCGGTAATGCACAGCTGATCGGCAACGGCGGTGACGGCGGCGACGGCGCCAATGGGCAGCCGGGTGGCCGGGCTGGCACTGGTGGCGCGCTGTTCGGCCAGAACGGACAGCCGGGTCAGACCTAGTTCGCAAAGCGAACGATGTGGCGCCGAATTCTGTTAAGCGCGAACGAATTCAGGCGAATCGGCCCACACATCATCCTTGATCGCCGTAGCATGCGGATCGGTTGAGGAGGTCCGCTTGTGTCGTTTGTGAACGCTGCCACGGAACTGGTCGCGGCAGCCGCGTCCGATCTGGCCGGTGTGGGATCGACAATCAGCCAGGCGAATCTGGCTGCCGCGTTCCCCACGTCGAGCGTGCTCGCCGCCGGCGCGGACGAGGTGTCGGTGGCCATCGCCGCGATGTTCGGTGCCCACGCCCAGGCTTACCAGGCCCTGAGTGCCCAGGCGGCGCAGTTTCACCAGCAGTTTGTCCAGTTGATGAGCGGTGGTGCGGCGCAGTACGCGGCCGCTGAGGCGGCCAATGTGTTGCAGACCGCGGAGCAGGAAGTGCTCGGCGCTGTCAACGCGCCCACGATGGCGTTGCTGAACCGTCCGCTGATCGGCAATGGCGCCAACGGCGCCACCCCCGGAGCCAACGGTCAGGACGGCGGCATCCTCTGGGGCAACGGCGGGAACGGTGCGATCGGCGCGGCCGGCCAAAGCGGTGGCAACGGCGGCTCAGCTGGCTTCTTCGGCAACGGCGGGTCAGGGGGAGCCGGTGGAGCGGGTGCCAACGGTGCCACTGCGGGTTCGGCGGGCCTGGCCGGTGGCAACGGTGGCGTCGGAGGTGCCGGCGGTTGGCTGTGGGGCAACGGCGGCAGCGGCGGACTTGGCGGCGTCGGGGGAAACGCGACTGAGTTCAGCAGCGGCAGTGGGGGATCTGGAGCCAACGGCGGCGTCGGCGGCAACGGTGGGGCCGGTGGTCGCGGCGGCTTGTTCTTCGGTGACGGTGGCCGTGGGGCGGCCGGCGGTGCCGGCGGGCAGGCAACCGGCGCCACAAGTCACAGTCCTTCCGCGGTGGCGGGCACCGGCGGGACCGGCGGCCTGGGCGGCGACGGTGGTCAAAGCGGATGGCTATCCGGCAACGGCGGTCGAGGCGGGGACAGCGGTGCTGGTGGCGGCGCCAACACCAGCGGGATTCCGGCAGTTGACGGTGCCAATGGTGGATCGGCCGGTCTGAGGGCCGGAGCCGGAGGCAACGCCGGGTTGTTTGGCAGGGGAGGTGCCGGCGGTAATGGGGGCCTCGGTGCGGCCGGTGTCAGTGTCGGTGCGACGTCTTACGACGGAGGCGACGGCGGTGCCGGTGGCAACGGCGGACTTGGCGGCCGGGGTGGCTACTTCCTCGGCGACGGCGGTGCGGGCGGATTCGGTGGAGGCGGTGGACAAGGGGGCAACCCGGGCGGCGCCGCCATCACTCCCGTGCCCGGCAATGGTGGCCTCGCCGGCTCCGGCGCCGCGGGTGGGGCATCAGGGTTGATCGGCAACGGCGGCGATGGCGGCGATGGCGGCAAGGGAGGGGTCCCGGGCCAGCGAACGGTGAATGGCACGACGTATATCGGCAACACCGGCGCCAACGGCAGCGGCGGCCAGGGTGGCAACGCCAGCTTGTACGGCAACGGCGGCCGTGGCGGTCACGGCAACCCGCCGGCTGCCGGCGGCAATATGGGTTTGATTTCGGGGACCGCCGGAACACCGGGCGCGCCCCTGTAGGGGCACACTGGACCGGTGCCCGAACTCCCCGAGATCGAAGCGCTGGCTGATCATCTGCGCCGGCATGCC
The DNA here is from genome assembly GCF_059812965.1 of Mycobacterium sp. NGS29. Taxonomy (NCBI): domain Bacteria; kingdom Bacillati; phylum Actinomycetota; class Actinomycetes; order Mycobacteriales; family Mycobacteriaceae; genus Mycobacterium; species Mycobacterium sp. NGS29. The sequence goes on along the minus strand of NZ_JCALDR010000005.1, from coordinate 143,936 downwards.
GTCGGCTTGACCGTCGGCCGGGTCGACGTCGCCGCGCTGAGTGTGCTCAAGACCTTCGATCCGCCCGTCAACGCGCTGCACGGCCGCGCCGTCGTCACCGCCGGCCGGTGGGGCAAGTACCTGGGCCTGCAGGCCGGCGACCTCTGGCTGATCACGCATTTGTCGCGGGCCGGCTGGCTGCGCTGGTCGGACAAACTGGCCGCGGCTGCGTTACGGCCGGGCAAGGGGCCGATCGCGCTGCGGGTGCATCTGGGCACCCCCGGTACGGCGCCAGGCTTCGACCTCACCGAAGCCGGCACCCAGAAACGGCTCGCGGTATGGCTGGTCAACGATCCCCGGCAGGTGCCGCAGATCGCCGCACTCGGACCCGATGCGCTCGAACTCGGCCCCGATGACCTGTCCCGCATCCTGGCCGGCAACACCGGGCGGATCAAGACCGTCATCACCGACCAGAAGGTGATCGCCGGCATCGGCAACGCCTACAGCGACGAGATCCTGCACGTCGCGCGGATCTCACCGTTCGCGACCGCGGCGAAACTGTCCGACGAGCAGCTCACCGTCCTGCACGACGCGATGATTTCCGTCCTCACCGACGCGGTGAGCCGGTCCGTCGGGCAGGGCGCTGCCATGCTCAAAGGAGAGAAGCGCTCTGGGCTGCGGGTACACGCCCGCACCGGACTGCCCTGCCCGGTCTGCGGCGACACCGTGCGCGAAGTGTCGTTCGCGGACAAGTCTTTTCAATACTGTGCGACCTGTCAGACCGGCGGCAAAGTGCTGGCCGACCGGCGCATGTCCCGGCTGCTCAAATAGCCCCGATATGCTGCCCGGGTGACTCGCCAGAGAATCCTGATCACCGGAGCCAGCTCCGGCCTGGGCGCCGGCATGGCCCGCGCCTTCGCCGCCAAAGGCCGCGACCTGGCCTTGTGTGCCCGCCGCACCGACCGGCTCGAGGAATTGAAAGCCGAACTGTCGCAGCAGTATCCGTCGGTCAAGATCGCGCTGGCGGCGCTGGATGTCAACGACCACGAACAGGTGCCGAAGGTGTTCGCCGAACTCAGCGACGCGCTGGGCGGTATCGACCGGGTAATCGTCAATGCCGGTATCGGCAAGGGCGCCAAGCTGGGCTCGGGCAAGGTGTGGGCGAACAAGGCGACGCTGGAGACCAATTTGATCGCCGCGCTGGTGCAGATCGAGACCGCGCTGGAGATCTTCAACAAGAGCGGATCCGGTCACCTGGTGCTCATCTCCTCGGTGCTGGGCAACCGCGGTGTGCCGGGCGTCAAAGCCGCCTACTGCGCCAGCAAGGCTGGGCTGACGTCGCTGGGCGAGTCGCTGCGCGCCGAGTACGCCAAAGGTCCCATCAGGGTGACCTCCATCGAGCCGGGCTACATCGAGTCGGAGATGACGGCCAAATCCAACAGCACAATGTTGATGGTGGACAACGAAACCGGCGTCAAGGCACTCGTCGCCGCCATCGAACGCGAGCCGGGCCGCGCCGTGGTGCCGCGCTGGCCGTGGGTACCGCTGGTCCAGCTGCTGCGGGTGATGCCACCACCGCTGACCAAGCGCTTCGCCTGACCCTTCTGAGGCCCACTGTGCAATCCACGACACCTGAGCGGCGTGTCGCGTCGTGGGATGCACACTCGGCGCAACAGCAGGCGAATCGCTATTCCGCGCGGCCCCGCTCGGCGCGGTAGCGGCGCACCAACGCGTCGGTGGAGCTGTCCGACTGCTTGGCCGGGGATTCGTTGCTGGTGAGTACCGGGATCAGCGCCTTGGCCTGCGTCTTACCCAGTTCCACACCCCACTGGTCGAAGGAATCGATGCCCCAGATGACACCCTCGGTGAAGACTTGGTGCTCGTAGAGCGCGATCAGCTGGCCCAGCACCGACGGTGTCAACCGGGTGCCCAGGATCGAGGTCGACGGCCGGTTGCCGGGCATCACCTTGTGCGGCACCACCCCGGCCGGGGCGCCCTCCTGAGCGATCTCGTCGGCCGTCTTGCCGAATGCCAGGACCTGGGTCTGGGCGAAGAAGTTGCTCATTAACAGATCGTGCATGCTGCCGTCGCCTTCTGCTGTCGGCAGGTCGTCGAGGGGCTGACTGAAGCCGATGAAGTCGGCAGGTATGAGTCGGGTGCCCTGGTGCAGCAACTGGTAGAACGCGTGCTGGCCGTTGGTTCCCGGCTCGCCCCAATAGATTTCGCCGGTGTCGGTGGTGACCGGAGTGCCGTCGGCGCGCGTCGACTTGCCGTTCGACTCCATGGTCAGCTGCTGCAGATAGGCCGCGAACCGCGCCAGATCATCGGCGTAGGGCAGTACCACCCGCGACTGGGCGCCGAAGAAGTTGTTGTACCACAGCCCGATAAGCCCAAGCAGCGCAGGCGCATTGGCGTCCAGCGGTGCCGTCCGGAAATGTTCGTCGACGATGTGAAATCCGGACAGGAAGTCCGCGAACGCTTCTCGGCCGATCACCGCCATCACCGACAACCCGATCGCGGAATCCACCGAGTAGCGGCCACCCACCCAGTCCCAGAACCCGAACATGTTGTCGGTGTTGATCCCGAATTCGTCGACGAGACGCTTGTTGGTGGACACGGCCACGAAATGCTTTGCCACCGCGGCATCCCCGAGTTTGTCGGTGAGCCAGCGGCGGGCCGCCGTCGCGTTGGTCAGCGTCTCGAGAGTGGAAAAGGTCTTCGACGCGACGATGAAAAGTGTTGTGGCAGGGGCTAAGTCGGCCAGTACACCGACCAGGTCGGCGGGATCCACGTTGGAGACGAAGCGGGCCGAGATGCCCGCGTCGGCGTAGTGGCGCAGTGCCTGGTACACCATCACCGGGCCCAGGTCGGAACCGCCGATGCCGATGTTGACCACGGTGCGGATCCGCTCGCCGGTGGCACCTTTCCAGTCCCCACTGCGCAGCCGGTCGGTGAAGTCGCCCATCGCGTCCAGCACTTCGTGGACATCCCTGACCACGTTCTGGTCCCCGACGATCAGGTCGGCATTACGCGGCAACCGCAGCGCGGTGTGCAGCACCGCCCGATCCTCCGAGGTGTTGATGCGCTCACCGGCGAACATGGCGTCCCGGCGCTCCTCGAGCTTGGCTGTGCGCGCGAGGTCGATCAGCAGTCCGACCGTCTCGCGGGTGATCCGATGCTTGCTGTAGTCGATGTAGAGGTCTCCCACCGTCAGGGTGAGCTCGCGACCGCGGTCCGGATCGTCGTCGAAGAACTGCCGTAAGTGGGTTTCTCCGATCTGATCATGGTGCTTGCGCAGGGCGTCCCAGGCCGGGGTGGCGGTGATGTCTGATGGCGCGGAGGTCATAAGTCGACCCTAGTCAACCATTCAGTTCGGCTGTCGCACGCACGCTCGTAGGTAGCCTGCCAGTAGATTATTAGTGACCTACCCCGTCGACGTCGCAGAAAATAAGTACCGCATCGCAGGCGAGATTGGTGAGTCCGTCGTGGGCGATGAACAACTGTCCCACCAATTTCCTGTCTCACGTCTCGCCAGCCGAAGCGTCACCGCGAGTGCTGGCACGCATCGAACGCATCTGCTGATACCAACCTCAAGACGCAGCTGCTGGCCGAGCGACGAGAGCGGACATTTGAAACGGCGGAATAGAAAACCCGCAATCAGTGCACGCATCGACCCTGATGAGTAGCTCCGTCTAACTCAGCAGTGCTGGGCGAGCACTCGAAGGCGGTGCCCCAGGAAGGAGGCTGGCCAGAACAATGGCTGCATCCAAAGGATGCGCCACAACGCCCTCCAAGTTATTAGTGCGATCGTTCAATTCGGTCAATAGGTCGTTTGGGTCCGCAGCATTTCGAAGAATGGCGACGACATCAGATTTCCAACCGACGTAGATACCTTGACCGTCTACCCCAAGCCCAATAGACGCTGGCTTACTACTGATTCGAGACTTAATCAACTGCATGGTCTCAGTACCGTCTTCCTCGATGCGTCCGGTCTGCTGCACGGCCGGCCGGCAGTTCGGTTGATTAGTCCCTATTGTTGTCTACGACCTGAAGGCGTTGCAAAAAAGCGTGATTCATCGCGCGACCTCAGATGGCTCGCCCTTGATCGGCCAGGGTGGGAAAGTCCGATCCATTAGAAGCTGCCCAGCACCTGCTGCAGATCCGGCAGCATCGCCTGCAACTGCTCTCCCCAGTACTGCCAGGTGTGCGTGCCGTTGGCGGGGAAATTGAATACGCCGTTGTGGCCGCCCTTGAGTTTGTAGCGGGCCGCGAAGACCTTGTTGCTGATACGGGTAGCGCTTTCCAGCAGGCTGGCGTCCAGCTTGGTGCCCAGGTCTGACTCGCCACCGTTGCCGGTGTAGATCCAGATGCGGGTGTTGTTGGCGGCCAGCTTGGCGGCGTTGACCGTGGGGTCGTGATCGGCCCACGCGGGGTCACCGGCGGGCCCCCACATGGCGTCGGAGCGAAAGCCGCCGGCACCCAGCTGGGCGGCGGTGAGCAAGGTGGGCCAATTGCCGGCGGACAGGTTGAGGAAACCGGACATCGACGCGGCATAGACGAAGTTCTGCGGGTGATCAGCGGCCAGGATCAATGCCGCTGAGCCGCTCATCGAGGCTCCCACCACGGCGTTTCCGGTGGGGCTGGTGCCTTTGTTCGTCGCCAACCAGGCCGGCAACTCCTGGGTCAGGAAAGTCTCCCATTTGTAGGTCCACGTGCCCTTGTTGCCGACCGCCGGCCGGTACCAGTCGGAATAGAAACTCGCCATGCCACCGGTGGGCAGTACCAACGACAGGCCGGACTGGCCGAACCACTCGAATACCGGCAGGTGGATGTCCCACCCGTTGAAGTCGTCGCGGGCCAGCATCCCGTCGAGCAGATACACCGCGTGCGAGCTCCCGCCGGTTGCCCGGCCCTGGTACTCCACCTTGACTTGGCGATTCATCGACGGCGAGGGGACCATCAGGTACTCGATCGGTTGACCCTGGCGGGACCAAGCGGAACCGATTGCCGTGCTGGCCGAGAGCCCACCCGTGACGGCGAGCAACGCTGCGGCTGATAGCGACATCAGCCGACGTAACGGTGAAAGTGCAGCTCTTGACGACGCAGCCATGTCCGGCGGAGCTTACCGGGGCAAATCAGCAAACTGCCGAATGTAACGGCAGGAGTAACCGATTAGTGGCCGAGTCGTCCCCGGCCCAGACGCAGCAGCAGCATCGCGAGGTCTTTTCCTTCCGGACCCAACTCGCTGTAGCGTTCGATGACTTTCATCTCCCGGGTGTGCACCAGCCGAGTGCCGCCGGATGCCATCCGGGCTTTGCCGATCGCCTGGGACACCTCGGCGCGTCTCTTGACGGCGGCAAGGATCTCTGCGTCGAGCCGGTCGATCTCTTCGCGCAATTCGTCGATATCGAGCTCTGCGGTATCGATGGTCTCGGTGTTCATTTCTGCTATCTCCGCATTTTCGTGAGGTGGTGGGTCTGGTCTCATCCGGTTCGGGCCTCACACGAAAGACGAGCCCCGATCGCCGAAGCGGACCACGGGGCTCTGCGAAAGCAGCTACGCCACGGGCACCGCTGACGGGTACCCGTAGAAAAATCGGGGCTGCACGTTGAGCACCAACCGAGTGTGCCACCAATGGCCGCACGCACGCAAAAACTCGGCAATTCGTGGCGGGAAGGGCGTGGGTGTCGGGCAGCGGCGGTAAGTTTGGACGGACATGAGTGTGCACGCGACTGACGCAAAATCCGAAGCCGAGCAACTGCTCGACGGTCTCAATCAGCAACAGCGCCAGGCGGTGGTCCATGAGGGCTCGCCCCTGCTGATCGTCGCGGGTGCCGGCTCGGGCAAGACGGCGGTGCTCACCCGCCGCATCGCCTACCTGGTCGCTGAGCGCGGTGTGAGCGTCGGTCAGATCCTGGCGATCACGTTCACCAACAAAGCGGCCGCCGAGATGCGTGAACGTGTGGTCAACCTGGTCGGTCCGCGGGCCCGCTACATGTGGGTGTCGACGTTCCACTCGTCGTGTGTGCGGATCTTGCGTAACCAGGCATCGCTGATCGACGGGCTCAACTCCAACTTCTCCATCTACGACGCCGACGATTCCCGCCGGCTGCTGCAGATGATCGGCCGCGACATGGGCCTGGACATCAAGCGGTATTCGCCCCGGCTGCTGGCCAACGCCATCTCCAACCTCAAGAACGAGCTGATCGATCCGCACCAGGCGGTGTCCAACCTCACCGACGAGTCCGACGACCTGTCCCGCACCGTGGCATCGGTTTTCGGGGAGTATCAGCGACGGCTGCGGGCGGCCAACGCCTTGGACTTCGACGACCTGATCGGCGAGACCGTCGCGGTGCTGCAGACATTCCCCGACATCGCGCAGTACTACCGACGCCGGTTCCGCCACGTTCTGGTCGACGAGTACCAGGACACCAACCACGCGCAGTACATGCTGGTGCGGGAATTGGTCGGTCGCGACACCGAGGATGGTGTGCCACCCGGGGAGTTGTGCGTCGTCGGGGATGCCGACCAGTCGATCTATGCGTTCCGCGGTGCCACCATCCGCAACATCGAAGACTTTGAACGTGACTACCCGGACGCGAGAACGATTCTGCTGGAACAGAATTACCGCTCGACGCAGAACATCCTGTCCGCGGCGAACTCGGTGATCGCCCGCAACACGGGGCGCCGCGAGAAGCGGCTGTGGACCGACGCCGGCGAGGGTGAACTGATCGTCGGTTACGTCGCCGACAACGAGCACGACGAGGCCAGGTTCGTCGCCGACGAAATCGACGCATTGGCCGACCGCGGCGACATCACCTACAACGACGTCGCGGTCTTCTACCGCACCAACAACTCGTCGCGATCCCTGGAAGAGGTGTTCATCCGCGCCGGGATTCCGTACAAAGTCGTTGGGGGAGTTCGTTTTTACGAACGCAAGGAGATTCGCGACATCGTCGCTTACCTGCGGGTACTGGACAATCCCGGCGATGCCGTCAGCATGCGGCGCATCCTGAACACCCCGCGCCGCGGCATCGGTGACCGCGCCGAGGCGTGTGTGGCGGTGTACGCCGAGAACACCGGCGCGAGCTTCGCCGACGCACTGCAGGCGGCGGCCGCGGGCAAAGTGCCGATGCTCAACAGCCGCGCGGAGAAGTGCATCGCCGGCTTCGTGGAGTTGCTCGACGAGCTGCGGGGGCACCTCGACGACGATCTCGGCGACTTGGTCGAGGCGGTGCTCGAACGCACCGGGTACCGCCGCGAGCTGGAGTCGTCGACCGATCCGCAGGAGCTCGCGAGGTTGGACAACCTCAACGAACTCGTCAGCGTCGCACACGAATTCAGCATCGATCGGGCAAACGCGGCGGCACTGGCAGCCGAAGGCGACACCGACGACGAGGACGTGCCGGACACCGGAATCCTGGCGGCTTTTCTGGAACGGGTCTCCCTGGTCGCCGACACTGACGAGATCCCCGAGCACGGCGCGGGTCTGGTCACGTTGATGACGCTGCACACCGCCAAGGGGCTGGAGTTCCCGGTGGTGTTCGTCACGGGCTGGGAGGACGGCATGTTCCCGCACATGCGGGCGCTGGATGACCCGGGCGAGCTGTCCGAGGAACGCCGGCTGGCCTACGTCGGGATCACCAGGGCCCGGCAGCGGCTCTACCTGAGCAGGGCCATCGTCCGCTCGTCCTGGGGGCAGCCGATGCTCAATCCGGAATCGCGCTTCCTGCGCGAGATTCCCCAGCAGCTCATCGACTGGCGACGAACCGCGCCTAAGCCGTCGTTCAGCGCGCCGGTCAGCGGTGCGGGCCGGTTCGGCACGCCGCGTGCCGCGCCGACCCGCTCGGGTGCGAGCAAGCGCCCGCTCATCGTGCTCGAGCCCGGCGACCGGGTGACGCACGACAAGTACGGCCTGGGCAGGGTCGAAGAGGTGACCGGCACCGGCGAATCGGCGATGTCGTTGATCGATTTCGGCAGTGCCGGGCGGGTGAAGCTGATGCATAACCACGCCCCGATCGGCAAGCTCTGACCCGCCCCGGGGAAACAGACCGGATTCAGGTGACGGCTGCCGCCGGTGGCCACCGGCGGGCCAGACGTTCGTCGCTGCTGAAGCTCAGTCGGTCCACCGTTTGGTCTCCGGCAGTGCCGCCAGGACCGCGCTGGCGACCGGCAGCAGCGGCAGCGCGTGCACCAACCACGCCACCCGGGCGCCCGCGATGAACACGCCGAGGTAAGTGAGCAGCGCGACCACCGCTCCGGCCGTGATCAGGTGACGCCCGACCGGCCGGCGCAACAGCAGCGCGATCACCCCGGAGACGGTGGTGATCGCAAAGACCAGGGCAAGGAACCCGACCGCGATGCAGAACAGCCGGTCGGTGCGCCACCAGCCGGCGATCAGGTCGGTGGCCACCACCGAGGTGGCCCATCCGCTGACGATGCTCACGGCGCCGGCCGCGACCGCAGTACGGGGGCTGGGCTGCGGGAGACCGGGCAGCGCGGCAATGGGGTCCACCGGGGCCGCGGCGGCACCGGAGGATGGCGCACGCCGGATGATCTGCGTGGGCTGCGCTGAGTCGGGCACCACCGGCAGCGGCTCGGTGGGCGCGCGGCGAATGATCCGGGTTCGTGGCTGTTCGGGAGGTTCGCGTCCGGCAGGGTCGGTCGGCGCGCTCACCGGTCAGCCGGCGTAATTACCGACCGACAGCCCGCGCTTGGCCAGCCACGGTACCGGGTCGATGCGCTCAGAGCCGTTCAAGTGAACCTCGAAGTGCAGGTGCGGACCGGTGGAGAACCCCCGGTTGCCCATCGTTGCGATCTGGTCACCCGCCATCACCCGCTGCCCGACGCTGACCAACGTGGTGTTGACGTGGCCGTACAGGGTGACGGTGCCGTCGGCGTGCAGCAGCTTGACCCACATGCCGTAGCCCGCGGTCGGTCCGGCGTCGATGACGACACCGTCGGAGACCGCGTAAATCGGGGTGCCGATCGAATTGGCCAGGTCGATGCCGGCGTGCAATACACCCCAGCGGTAGCCGAAATTGGAGGTGAAGATTCCCTTGGTCGGCATGACGTAGAGCGGCTGCTGCAGCCGTGCCTCACGCTGGGCGCGTTCCTGTGCGAAGGCCACGCCGCGGGCGAATTCCTCGTTGTGCACGCTGACGTTGCCGGGCTGAGCGGCGATCACCTGGGCGCCCCGCGGCGCGGTCGCCCCGGACCCGCCGGACATCGACGACGCATTCGCGGTCAGCACCGTCTCGATGTTGGGCGTCTCGGATTGGGTGAGTGCGGTGTGCGTGGCAGCAGCGGCCGCACCGGCGGCCATCGCGCCGATCAGTAGCCGACCCTTGGCCGCGCTGGTCGGCTGCTTGCGGTGACTGCCGCCCCGGCGCGGAACCGACGGGACGTCCGTCGTGAGCGACCGGACCGAGACCGGCTCCGGCGCGGGGATGATGACCCGGGCGAGCACCTCGGTGACGGGAGCGGCCAGCCACAGCGGCGTCAGGTCGTCGGTGTCATCCAGATCGTCGAGCTCGGGCGCGTGCAGCAGCTGCTCTGACACGTCGAACTCGGATTCCCCGAAGTCGAGCTCGTCGAGATCGGCGAGTTCCATGTCGTCGAGTTCATCAAAGCCATCTAACGGGATGATCTCGGTGACTTCGTTGGGGTGGTGACGCAGCCAGCGGTCCCGGGACGGGCGAGCCGCTACTGCGCTGGCAGCGCGGGAAATTCGGTGCTGGGACAAAGCTGGGATGTCCTCGGATCGTGACCATAACGTTATCTGGACCATGAGACGGTAACGGCTGAGGGGTAAAACTAGCAACCTCGGTATGGAATCCCGTCGAAATTGTGACTTGGATCACGGTTTCGGGCGAGGATACATTCGGTGACCTGCGCCACAGCGGTGGATGCGGCGGCGGAGACCATTTCGGGTGTCGATACAGTTCCTCCGGGCGCGGTGCCGATTTGGGGCCACCGCCGCCCTAGTGGACTAGCAAGTTAGCCGAGCAAAGGCAGTGACGCCCATGGATCTGTTCGAGTATCAAGCCAAGGAATTGTTCCTCAAGCACGGGGTGCCCGGTACGCAAGGCCGGGTGACCGACACCGCCGAGGGCGCGCGCGCCATCGCCGAGGAAGTCGGCAAGCCCGTCATGGTCAAAGCGCAGGTCAAGACCGGCGGCCGCGGCAAGGCCGGGGGTGTGAAGTACGCAGCCACCCCGGACGAGGCCTACGAGCACGCCAAGAACATCCTCGGCCTGGACATCAAAGGCCACATCGTGAAGAAGTTGCTGGTCGCCGAGGCCAGCGACATCGCCGAGGAGTACTACCTGTCCTTCCTGCTCGACCGGGCCAACCGCAGCTACCTGGCCATGTGCTCGGTGGAAGGTGGTATGGAGATCGAAGAGGTCGCCGCGACCAAGCCCGACCGACTCGCCAAGGTGGCGGTCGACGCAGTCAAGGGCGTCGACCGGGACTTCGCGCGGTCCATTGCCGAGCAGGGGCACCTGCCCGCTGAGGTGCTCGACGCCGCGGCCGTCACGATCGAGAAGCTGTGGGCCGTGTTCGTGGGCGAGGACGCGACGCTGGTAGAGGTGAACCCGCTGGTACGCACTCCCGACGACAAGATCCTGGCGCTGGACGGCAAGGTGACGCTGGACGCCAACGCCGACTTCCGCCAACCCGGTCACGCCGAGTTCGAGGACCGCGAGGCCACCGACCCGCTCGAGCTCAAGGCCAAGCAGCACGACCTCAACTACGTCAAGCTCAGCGGCGAGGTCGGGATCATCGGTAACGGTGCCGGCCTGGTGATGTCGACGCTGGATGTCGTTGCCTACGCCGGGAAGAAGCACGGTGGCGTCAAGCCGGCCAACTTCCTGGACATCGGTGGTGGCGCCTCGGCCGAGGTGATGGCAGCCGGACTGGACGTGATCCTGGGCGACCCCGAAGTCAAGAGCGTTTTCGTCAACGTCTTCGGCGGCATCACCGCCTGCGACGCGGTGGCCACCGGCATCGTCAAGGCGCTGGAGATCCTGGGCGACGAGGCCAACAAGCCGCTGGTGGTGCGGTTGGACGGCAACAACGTCGAGGAGGGTCGGCGCATCCTGGCCGAGGCCAATCACCCGTTGGTGATCCAGGCCGAGACGATGGACGCCGGTGCTGACAAAGCCGCCCAGCTGGCGAACGCCTGAGCAGAGGAGAACCGACCCATGGCTATTTTCCTGAACAAGGACAACAAGGTCATCGTCCAGGGCATCACCGGAGCCGAGGCCACCACACACACTGCGCGGATGCTCAAGGCGGGTACCCAGATCGTCGGCGGCGTCAACGCCCGTAAAGCCGGCACCACCGTCGCGCACAAGGACGCCGACGACAACGACGTCGAACTGCCGGTGTTCGGCACCGTCGTCGAGGCCATCGAGAAGACCGGCGCGGACGTCTCGATCATCTTCGTGCCGCCGAAGTTCGCCAAGGACGCGATCACCGAGGCCATCGACGCCGAGATCCCGCTGCTGGTGGTCATCACCGAGGGAATCCCGGTGCAGGACAGCGCCTATGCGTGGGCGTACAACGTCGCGAAGGGTCAGAAGACCCGCATCATCGGCCCCAACTGCCCGGGCATCATCAGCCCCGGACAGTCGCTGGTCGGCATCACCCCGGCCAACATCACCGGGCCGGGGCCGGTCGGGCTGGTGTCCAAGTCGGGCACGCTGACCTACCAGATGATGTACGAGCTGCGCGATTTCGGCTTCACCACCTCGATCGGCATCGGCGGTGACCCAGTGATCGGCACCACCCACATCGACGCCATCGAGGCGTTCGAGAAAGATCCCGACACCAAGCTCATCGTGATGATCGGTGAGATCGGCGGCGACGCCGAGGAGCGGGCAGCCGACTTCATCAAGGCCAACGTGACCAAGCCGGTCGTCGGCTATGTCGCGGGATTCACCGCGCCGGAGGGCAAGACGATGGGTCACGCGGGAGCGATCGTGTCCGGTTCCTCGGGTACCGCGTCGGCGAAGAAGGAAGCGCTGGAAGCGGCCGGGGTCAAGGTCGGTAAGACACCGTCGGAGACGGCGGCGCTGGCCCGGGAGATCCTGCAGAGCCTGTAGCACCCGCTGGCGCCCGTGCTGGCGCGAGAACTGCCGGCGAGCAGACGCAAAGTCGCCCTGGAACATGTGCTCCGGGGCGATTTTGCGTCTGCTCGGCACTGCGGTAGATAGTAGATCTATGAATCTTGATCCGCGGACGCCCGTCGTCGTCGGCGTCGGGCAGGCTGCCGAGCGCATCGACGATCCGGATTACCGGGCGATGTCGCCGGTGGAATTGGCCGCCGCCGCGGCGCAGGCTGCGCTGGACGACTGCGACGCGAAGGCTGTCGCCGCCGAGATCGACACGATCGCGGCCATCCGGCAGTTCGAGATCTCCGGACCGGTGGCCACCGCCCCGCTGGGCCGATCGAACAACTACCCCCGGTCGGTGGCCAAGCGGGTCGGCGCCGAACCGCGGCGGGCGATCCTGGAGATCATCGGCGGGCAGGGGCCTCAGCACCTGATCACCGAGCTGGCCGGTGACATCGCCGGCGGCCGCTCGGAGGTCGCGCTCATCTTCGGGTCGGACGCGACGTCGACCTTGCGGTATTTCGCGGACCGCGAGGACAAGCCGGACTTCAGCGAGACCATCGACGGGGACCTGGAGGACCGCGGGTCCGGCATCGAAAAGCTGATCAACCGCTACATGGTGATCCACGGTCTGGTCGACGCACCGACCCAGTACGCCCTGATGGAGAACGCCCGCCGCGCGGGCACCGGGCTGAGCCCGGCCGAGTATCTGCGCCGCATCGGGGAATTGTTCGCGCCGTTCACCAAAGTTGCTGCGGCGAACCCGTTTTCGGCTTCACCGGTGGAACGGACCGTCGACGAACTGATCACGGTCACCGACAGCAACCGGATGATCACCGAGCCGTATCCGCGACTGTTGGTCGCCCGCGACCAGGTGAACCAGGGCGCGGCAGCGCTGCTCATGTCGGTCGGGGCGGCGCGCAGGTTGGGTGTGCCGGAAGACAAGTGGGTGTACCTGCGTGGTCACGCGGACCTGGAAGCGCCGCCGTTTCTCGACCGTCCGGACCTCGGGCACGCGCCGTCGGCGGTGCTGGCCGCCCGCGAGGCGCTGGACGTGGCCGGCATCGGCGTCGACGAGGTCGCGACGTTCGACCTGTACAGCTGCTTTGCGGTGCCGGTCTTCAACATCTGCGACGGACTGGGCATCGCCCCCGACGACCCGCGTGGCCTGACGCTGACCGGTGGACTGCCGTTCTTCGGCGGCGCCGGCAACAACTACTCGATGCACGGCGTGGCCGAGACGGTCGCGCGGATGCGAAGCGCGCCAGGACAATTCGGGTTCGTCGGCGCCAACGGTGGCATTCAGAGCAAGTATTCGGTCGGGATCTATTCCACCGCGCCGGGACCCTGGCGTGCGGATCGCAGCGCGGAGCTACAGGCGCAGATCGATGGTGCGCCCCGCGTGCCGGTGACCGAGAACGCCGACGGCGTCGGCACCGTCGAGACCTACACAGTGCGCCGCGACAACGGGCGGTTGACCGGGATTGTTATCGGCCGGCTGGTCAGCGACGGCAGCCGCTTCCTGGCGACGACCGAAGACGACGACCTGATCTCGCTGCTGACCGACGGCGAACCCCTCGGGTCGGCCGTGCAGGTGAAGTCGTTCGACTACGGAAACCGCTGCCTGCCGCGCTGACGGCTCCCCGGCGCTCGATCCCACCCTCCCCGGCGCTCGTGGGGGCCACACCAGCGTGACGTTCGGCGTGCGGCGTCACGCTGGCGTGACGCTCGGCCCGCGAACCGATCGCGGGGGCGCCGCCGCTTGTGGGGGCCACACCAGCGTGACGTTCGGCGTGCGGCGTCACGCTGGCGTGACGCTCGGCATGCGAACCGATCGCGGGCGCGCCCCGCCGCTTGTGGGGGCCACACCAGCGTGACGTTCGGCGTGCGGCGTCACGCTGGCGTGACGCTCGGCCCGCGAACCGATCGTGGGGGCGCCGCCGCTTGCGGGAGAGCTCACGCCAGTGTGACGTTCGGCGTTGGGGTCGCGCTGGTGTGACGCTCGGCGCGAAATCGATCGCAAGGGTCAGAACGAAGCCAACTTCCCGGCCAGCCGTTCCACATACGCGGCAACCTTGGCCTCGTCGCTGTCCGGCATGCCGAAGAGCACCTCGGTGACGCCCAGCTCGGCCCAGCGCGCCAACTTCTCGGCGTCCGGCTTGAAGTCCAGCGCGACGATCTGTGGCGCCCCCGCACGCCCGGCAGCAGCCCACGTGTCCTGGAGCAGTTTCACCGGCTCGTCGATATCGACGTCACGCGGCGTAGTGATCCAGCCGTCGGCGCTGCGCGCGATCCACTTGAAGTTCTTCTCGTTGCCCGCTGCGCCCACCAGCACCGGAATGTGCGCCTGCACCGGCTTGGGCCACGCCCAGCTCGGACCGAACTTGACGAACTCGCCGTCGTATTCGGCTTCTTCCTGAGTCCACAGCGCCCGCATCGCCTCGAGGTATTCGCGCAGCATGGTGCGCCGACGCCCGGGCGGCACGTTGTGGTCGGCAAGTTCGTCGGTGTTCCAGCCGAAGCCGACGCCCAGGCTGACCCGCCCGCCGGACAGATGGTCCAGCGAGGCGATACTTTTCGCCAAGGTGATCGGGTCGTGTTCGACGGGCAGCGCGACGGCCGTTGACAACCGGACGCGGGAGGTCACCGCCGATGCCGCGCCCAAACTCACCCAGGGATCCAGCGTGCGCATGTAGCGGTCGTCGGGCAGCGAGGAGTCGCCTGTGGTGGGGTGGGCCGCTTCGCGCTTGATCGGGATGTGGGTGTGTTCGGGCACGTAGAACGTGTGGAATCCGTGTTCCTCGGCGAGTTTGGCGGCGGGCGCCGGGGCGATGCCGCGGTCGCTGGTGAACAGAACGAGGCCGTAGTCCATGCCTCAATTTAGAACGTGTTCTAATTTTGTCCGCAGCCGCCCCTGCCGTCTCGGCGCAGATGCAGGCCGACAGCGGCGCGCGGCTACGGGCATTAACTTTCCGGGGTGCGCTAGCGTGGTTGATCGAATGGCGTCGCACGGCAGCATGCGCACCGACGCCGCCCGGCAGCCGAAGGCACCGGAAGCAACAGGAGGAGTCCATGACCTTATCGCCTGGTAGCCCCGGCTACCCGCCCGGCCAGCCAGCCGGCCCCTACGGTTCTGGCGCCCCGGCCGCAGCGTCCGGGCAGGCCGAGCCCGCCACCCCGGCGGAAAGCAAGCTCGGCCTGTACCTGTCCATCGCGGTGGCGGCGCTGGGTCTGTTGGCCTACTTCTTCAGCTTCGGCCCGATCTTCACCTTCAAGTCTGAAATGGGCGGCATCGGCAGCGACGTGTCCGGTGACGTCGGTTACGCGGTACCGGTGGCCGTGGTGGCAGCGCTGCTGGCCGGAGTGGGACTGCTACCCAAGGCCAGGAGTTACGTCGCGATATCTGCGGTGCTCTCGGTCGTGAGCGTGCTGATGGTCATTTCCTTCACGTTCAGTCGGCCGGACTCTTACTCCGCCGGCTGGGCCCTGTGGATCGTGCTGGCGTGCGTGGTGTTCCAGGCGGTGGCGGCCGTGGCCGCGCTGCTGCTGGAAGCGGGCGTCATCACCGCGCCGACTCCGCGGCCCAAGTATGACCCGTTCAGCGGCTACCAGCAGTACGGACAGTATGGCCAGTACGGCGGTCAGCCGGGCGGGTACTACGGTCAGCCGGGTGCACAGCAGTCCGCGCCGAACTCGGCCCAGGGGGCGCAGCCGCCCGGGTACGGGTCGCAGTACGGCGGCTACTCGGGACCGAACCCGCAGTCCGGCGGCTTCCCGGCGCAGCAGGCCACCCAGGTGGTGTCCCAGCCGCAGCACCAGCCGCCGGCCAGTCACACACCGCCCACCGGGTTCCCCAGCTTCAGCCCGCCACCTCCGGTCAGCGCCGGCGGCGGATCGCAGGCTGGTTCAGCGCCGGTCAACTACTCCAACCCCCCCAGCGGACCGCAGTCCTACGGGCAGGGTCAGCAGTCGCCTGGTGGGGCACCGGTCTAAGCCTGCGCTCTCGCGCCCAGCCCGGTTCGCGCGCGAAGAGTGACAAGGGTGTCGGCAAGCGAGGACAACCGGACCGCGGGTGCCCGTCAGGCACGTGACCTGGCCAGGGTCGCGTTTGCGCCCGCCGTGGTGGCGCTGGTCGTCATCGCCGCGGTCACGCTGCTGGAATTGTTGATCGCCAACAGCGACATGACCGGTGCGCTCGGCGCCGTCGCCAGCATGTGGCTCGGTGTGCACCAGGTGCCGATCTCGATCGCCGGCCGCGAGCTTGGCGTCATGCCGTTGCTGCCGGCGCTGTTGATGGTGTGGGGGACGGCTCGCACCACGGCGCGGGCGACCACGCGATACTCGTCGTTCCTGGTGGTGCGGTGGGTGATCGCCTCAGCACTGGGCGGGCCGCTGTTGATGACGGCCATCGCGCTGGCGGTCATCCACGACGCGTCCTCGGTGCTCACCGAACTGCAGACGCCCAGCGCGCTGCGCGCGTTCACCAGCGTGCTGGTGGTGCATGCCATCGGGGCCGCGATCGGGGTGTGGTCCCGGGTGGGACGACGAGCGCTGGCCGCCTCCCCGTTGCCGGGATGGCTGGGCGATTCGCTACGCGCCGCGGTCGCCGGGGTGCTGGCGTTGCTGGGCCTGTCCGGAGTGGTGACGACGGGCTCGCTGGTGGTCCATTGGTCGACCATGCAGGACCTGTTCGCAATCACCGACTCCATCTGGGGCCAGTTCAATCTGACGGTGCTGTCACTGTTGTACGCCCCCAACGTCATTGTCGGCGCGTCGGCGATCGCGGTCGGGTCCAGCGCGCACATTGGCTACGCGACCTTCAGCTCCTTCACGGTGTTCGGCGGCGACGTGCCGGCCCTGCCGATCCTGGCCGCCGTGCCCACCCCCCGCCTCGGGCCGGTGTGGGTTGCGCTGCTGATCATCGGCGCGGCCTCGGGGGTGGCACTGGGGCAGCAATGCGCGCGCCGGGCGCTGCCGTTGGTCGCCGCGATCGCCAAATTGCTGGTCGCCGCGCTGGTGGGGGCATCGGCGATCACGGTGCTCGGGTACGGCGGGGGTGGCCGGTTGGGCAATTTCGGCGACGTCGGCGTGGAGTTGAGCAGCCTGTTCCTCGGCGCGCTCTTCTGGTTCGTGGTCGTTGGTGCGATGACGGTGGTGATGGCCGGCGGGATCAGGCGGCGCCCGCGACGGCCCAGACCTACACCGGTGGCCGAACCGGTGCTGGGATCGTTCGACGACGATCTGGAGCCGGGGGAGTCGGCCGATCTGGCCGAGGAGGACGAAACGCCCAGCGACGAGGACGCCGAGGAGCGACAGGAACAGCCGCGCGAGAGTTGAGTATTGTCGCCGTGTGCCAGAACCGCTCCGTGTGCCCCCGAGTGCACCGGCGCGGCTGGTAGTCCTGGCGTCCGGGACCGGATCGCTGCTCAACTCTCTGCTGGATGCGGCCCAGGGTGACTACCCGGCGCGCGTCGTGGCGGTTGGGGTGGATCGCGACTGCCGGGCCACCGGGGTCGCCGCGGACGCCGGGGTACCGTCGTTCACCGTGCGCGTCGGCGACTATCCGAGCCGCGATGCCTGGGACGCGGCGATCACCGAAGCCACCGCTGCCCACCGCCCAGACCTGGTGGTGTCCGCTGGATTCATGAAAATCCTTGGACCGCAATTTCTTTCGAGGTTCAACGGGCGCACCCTGAACACCCACCCCGCGTTGCTGCCGGCCTTTCCGGGCGCACACGGTGTGGCCGAAGCGCTGGCATACGGTGTCAAGATCACCGGTTGTACCGTGCACCTGGTGGACGCCGGCGTGGACACCGGACCGATTTTGGCGCAGCAACCCGTCGAGGTGTTCGACGGTGACGATCCGGAGACCCTGCACGAACGGATCAAGGTCGTGGAGCGGCGACTGCTGGTGGACGTGGTGGCCGCAATAGCGACACGCGGCGTGACGGTGACGGCGAGGAAGGCGACCCTAGGGATGAGCACAACATGAGCATCGGCAAGAAACCGGTCCGTCGCGCACTGATCAGCGTGTACGACAAGACCGGCCTGATCGACCTCGCCCAAGGTCTCGCGGCCGCCGGTGTCGAAATCGTGTCAACCGGATCAACGGCGAAAACCATTGCTGATAAAGCGATTCCGGTGACGCGGGTCGAGGAACTGACCGGTTTCCCGGAAGTGCTGGACGGCCGGGTCAAGACGCTGCACCCTCGGGTGCACGCCGGGCTGCTGGCCGATCTGCGCAAGCCCCAGCACGAGGCGGCACTGGCCGAACTGGGCATCCAGGCTTTCGAGCTCGTCGTCGTCAACCTCTATCCCTTCACCCAGACCGTCGAATCCGGGGCGTCCGAAGACGAGTGCGTCGAACAGATCGACATCGGCGGTCCGTCGATGGTGCGCGCCGCCGCCAAGAATCACCCCAGCGTCGCCGTGGTCACCGATCCACGCGGCTACGACGGTGTGCTGGCCGCGGTCCGCGCCGGGGGATTCACCCTCGGTGAGCGTAAGAAGTTGGCGTCGCTGGCATTTCAGCACACCGCCGAATACGACATCGCCGTCGCGACCTGGATGCAGTCGACGTTGGCGCCTGAGGAGCCCGCGCAGGAATTCCCGCATTTCTTTGCCCGCAACTGGCAGCGCGAGGCGACGCTGCGTTACGGCGAGAATCCGCACCAGCAGGCCGCGCTGTACTCCGACCCGGCGGCGTGGCCGGGTCTGGCGCAGGCCGAGCAGTTGCACGGAAAAGAGATGTCCTACAACAACTTCACCGATGCCGACGCGGCCTGGCGGGCCGCCTTCGACCACGAACAAACGTGTGTGGCGATCATCAAACACGCCAACCCCTGCGGCATCGCCATCTCCGATGTGTCGGTCGCCGATGCGCACCGCAAGGCCCACGAATGCGACCCGCTGAGCGCCTTCGGCGGCGTGATCGCGGCCAACACCGAGGTCAGCGTCGAGATGGCGGAATACGTCAGCACCATCTTCACCGAGGTGATCGTGGCGCCCGCCTATGCACAGGGTGCCCTGGAGGTGTTGACGCGCAAGAAGAACATCCGGGTGCTGGTGGCCTCCGAACCGCTGGCCGGTGGCCACGAACTGCGGCCGATCAGCGGTGGATTGCTGATCCAGCAGCGCGACCAGCTCGACGCCCCCGGCGACGACCCGAACAACTGGACCCTGGCCACCGGGGATCCCGCCGAGCCGGACACACTGACCGACCTGGTTTTCGCCTGGCGGGCCTGCCGGGCGGTGAAGTCCAACGCGATCGTCATCGTCGCCGGCGGTGCCACCATCGGCGTCGGCATGGGTCAGGTCAACCGGGTGGACGCCGCCCGGCTCGCGGTGGAACGCGGCGGCGATCGGGTCAGGGGCGCGGTGGCGGCCTCCGATGCGTTCTTCCCGTTCCCGGACGGCCTCGAGACCCTGACCGCCGCCGGCGTCCAGGCGATCGTGCATCCGGGCGGCTCGGTGCGCGACGACGAGGTCACCGCCGCGGCAGCCAACGCCGGGATCACGCTGTACCTCACCGGGGCGCGCCATTTCGCGCACTGAACCCTTGTCGTCCGTCTAGGGCCTTCAGTGCATTCCGGCCAGCGCGCCTGTGCCGAATCCATCGCACCGCCGTAGCGTGGAGAGGTGACTTCACCGAACAATCTGCCCCGCACCGTCGGCGAGCTGCGCGCTTCCGGTCATCGCGAGCGAGGGGTCAAGCAGGAAATCCGCGAGAACCTGTTGACCGCACTGGCCGACGGCGACGACGTGTGGCCCGGGATTCTGGGTTTCGACGACACCGTGATTCCGCAGTTGGAGCGGGCCCTGATCGCCGGCCACGACTTCGTCCTGTTGGGCGAACGCGGCCAGGGCAAGACCCGCCTGCTGCGCGCGCTGACCGGTCTGCTCGATGAGTGGACGCCGGTGATCGCCGGGGCCGAACTCGGCGAGCACCCTTACACCCCGATCACCCCGGAGTCGATCAAGCGGGCTGCCCAGTCCGGTGAGGATCTGCCGATCGCCTGGAAACACCGCAGCGAGCGTTACACCGAGAAACTGGCCACCCCCGACACCAGCGTCGCCGACCTGGTCGGTGACATCGACCCGATCAAGGTCGCCGAGGGGCGCAGCCTGGGCGACCCCGAGACCATCGCCTACGGCCTCATCCCGCGCGCACACCGCGGCATCGTGGCGGTCAACGAGCTGCCCGACCTCGCCGAGCGCATCCAGGTGTCGATGCTCAATGTGATGGAGGAGCGCGACATCCAGGTCCGCGGTTACACGCTGCGGCTGCCGCTCGACGTCCTGGTGGTCGCCAGCGCCAACCCCGAGGACTACACCAACCGCGGCCGCATCATCACCCCGCTCAAGGACCGGTTCGGTGCGGAGATCCGCACCCATTATCCGCTGGAACTGTCCGCCGAGATCGGCGTGATCGCCCAGGAGGCGCACCTGAGCGCGCAGGTTCCCGACTACCTGCTGCAGGTGATCGCCCGGTTCGCGCGGTATCTGCGCGAGTCCAGCTCGGTCGATCAGCGCTCCGGCGTCTCCGCCCGATTCGCCATCGCAGCGGCCGAGACGGTCGCCGCCGCGGCCCGGCACCGCGCGGCGATCCTGGGCGAGTCCGATCCGGTGGCGCGGGTGGTCGATCTGGGCACCGTGATCGACGTGCTGCGCGGCAAGCTGGAATTCGAGTCCGGCGAGGAGGGCCGCGAACAGGCCGTGCTGGAGCACTTGCTGCGTCGCGCCACCGCCGACACTGCGTCGCGGGTGCTGGGCGGTATCGACGTCGCCACCCTGGTGACCGCCGTCGAACGCGGTTCCGCGGTGACGACGGGTGAGCGGGTGTCGGCCAAGGATGTGCTGGCCGCCGTGCCGGGCCTGCCGGTGGTGGACAAGATCGCAGCGAAACTGGGCGCGGAATCCGAAGGGGAGCGCGCGGCGGCATTGGAATTGGCTCTGGAGGCGTTGTACCTGGCCAAGCGGGTCGACAAGGTGTCCGGGGAAGGGCAGACCGTCTATGGCTAGCAGCGGGCACTCCGCGCGGTATTCGGCGTACACCGGCGGGCCCGACCCGCTGGCTCCGCCGGTGGATCTGCGTGAGGCGCTCGAAGCGATCGGGCAGGACGTCATGGCGGGCACCTCGCCGCGACGGGCGCTGTCCGAGCTGCTGCGTCGCGGCACCGAGAACATGCGGGGTGCCGACCGGCTGGCCGCCGAAGCGAATCGTCGCCGCCGGGATCTGCTGCGGCGCAATAACTTAGATGGCACGCTGCAGGACATCAAGAAACTCTTGGATGAGGCCGTGCTCGCCGAGCGCAAGGAGCTGGCCCGCGCCCTGGACGACGACGCCCGGTTCAGCGAACTGCAACTGGAGGCGTTGCCGCCGTCGCCCGCCAAAGCGGTCCAGGAACTTTCCCAATACGACTGGCGCAGCGGCGAGGCGCGGCAGAAGTACGAGCAGATCAAGGACCTGCTGGGCCGCGAGATGCTGGACCAGCGGTTCGCCGGCATGAAGGAGGCGCTGGCCGGTGCCACCGACGAGGACCGCCAGCGCGTCAACGAGATGCTCGACGATCTGAACAACCTGCTGGACAAGCACTCTCGGGGTGAGGACACCCAGCAGGACTTCCAAGACTTCATGGACTCCCACGGCGAGTTCTTTCCGGAGAACCCGAAGGACGTCGACGAGTTGCTGGACTCGCTGGCAAAACGGGCCGCCGCTGCGCAGCGATTCCGCAACAGTTTGAGTCAAGAGCAGCGCGACGAGCTGGATGCGTTGGCGCAGCAGGCGTTCGGCTCACCGTCGTTGATGCAGGCACTGAGCCGCCTGGACTCCCACCTGCAGGCCGCGCGTCCGGGCGAAGACTGGACCGGATCCCAGCAGTTCTCCGGCGACAACCCGTTCGGCATGGGTGAGGGGGCCCAGGCGCTGGCTGACATCGGTGAGCTCGAACAACTGGCCGAGCAGCTGTCGCAGGCCTATCCCGGCGCCACGATGGACGACGTCGACCTCGACGCGCTGGCCCGGCAACTGGGTGAGGAAGCTGCCCTCGACGCCCGGACGTTATCCGAACTCGAACGCGCGCTGCTCAACCAGGGCTTTCTGGATCGCGGTACCGACGGACAGTGGCGGCTGTCCCCGAAAGCGATGCGCCGATTGGGTGAGACCGCGTTACGCGATGTGGCGCAACAGCTTTCCGGTCGGCACGGCGAGCGCGACCACCGGCGTGCGGGGGCGGCCGGGGAGTTGACCGGCGGGACCCGGCCCTGGCAGTTCGGGGACACCGAGCCGTGGAACATCCCCCGCACCCTCACCAATGCTGTACTGCGCCAAGCGGGTACCCACACGCTGGACGGTGCCCGCCCGTCGCTGAAGATCACCGTCGACGACGTCGAGATCTCCGAGACCGAGACCCGCACCCAGGCCGCGGTGGCGCTGCTGGTGGACACCTCGTTCTCGATGGTGATGGAGAATCGTTGGCTGCCGATGAAGCAGACGGCTATCGCGCTGAATCATCTGGTGTCCACCCGGTTCCGCTCGGATGCCCTGCAGATCATCGCATTCGGCCGTTATGCCCGCACCGTCACCGCTGCGGAGCTGACCGGCCTGGAGGGTGTGTACGAACAGGGCACCAACCTGCATCATGCGCTGGCCCTGGCCGGACGTCATCTGCGCCGCCACCCGAACGCGCAACCCGTGCTGCTGGTGGTGACCGACGGCGAACCCACCGCACACCTGGAGGACCTCGGCGGCGAGGGCACGTCGGTCTTCTTCGATTACCCGCCGCATCCGCGGACCATCGCGCACACGGTGCGCGGATTCGACGACATGGCCCGGCTGGGTGCGCAGGTCACCATCTTCCGGCTGGGCAGCGATCCGGGCCTGGCCCGCTTCATCGATCAGGTTGCCCGACGGGTGGAGGGTCGCGTCGTGGTGCCCGACCTGGACGGGCTGGGGGCCGCCGTGGTGGGCGACTACCTGCGGTCGCGGCGACGCCGCTGACTAGCGCGGGCCCAGCGCGGGTGGCCGGATGAGGTCGTCGGGCAGACCGGCCAGCACCGCCGCCATGTTGTAGGCACTCATCCGCAGCTGCCCGTTGCTGCCCAGCCGGCCGTAATCCGAGTGACCGTAGGCCCGCTCGTGCAGTTGCCCGTCGCCGTACGCGTTCGGCGGCGCTACCCCCGTGGCCGTCGACAAGGGCACCATGCCGGGCACGTCCTGCAGCCCGGCGCCGAATGCGCCGAAGCCGGGAATGGTCTCTGCCACCACGTCTTCGCGACCGATCATGTAGTAGGCATGACCGGGTTGCACACCGAGTTGCGAGGCGTTGCTGAGCTCACCCCCGGGCGAACCGTAGAGCACCACGTCGCTCACCGGCGCACCCTGCTGCAACGCCAGGCTGGTGACCAGCGAGCCGTAGGAGTGCCCGAACGCCGTGATGTGTTGGTCTGCAACGTTGCTCGCCGCGGCCAAGCCCTGGTAGAAGCTGTTCAACCGGCGCGCACCGTCGCGGGCATGCCAGTCGTGCGTCACATCCCGCAGACTGTCCGGTGCGTCATAACCCAACCAGGCGATCGATGCGACAGCACCGGGGTTGCGCCGGTGTGCCGAGGCCCGCAAGTCGCGCGCCTTATCCCGTTGCAGGGCAGCCTGATTGGTTAAATCTGCGGCAGTGGCGCTGACTCTGGAGTTCAGGCCGGGCACCATGACCCCCACGCATTCGGCGTTGTCGACATCGCCGACTCCGACCGCCGCCAACACCTTCCCCGGAATCCCCGTGGTGTCCAGCAGAATCAGACCGGACTCGGGAACGGTCTCCAGGGTGTGCCGCAGCGCTTGCAGGTCGGCCAGCTTCTCGGGATCGGTGCGCCAGTATCCGGCCCCGTCGTACCATCCCTGCCCCAGCCGGGTGATTTCGTGTTGCAGCTCAGTCCTGTTGAGCCGGCTGCGGACAGCGACCGGAATACCGTCGAGGTTGCGGATGGCGGACGGAAGGCATTCCCTGACCTGATCCTGCTGGCCGGGCAGCAGTGCATGCCACCACCGGCTCACCTGATCGGCGGTGCTGTGGTCCGGGGGTACCGCAGGGACCGCAGGCAGCTGGTGGCTAAGTTGCGCGTCGATCTGAGTCGGCGAGAGGTCGCCGTCGGTGCCGCGGATCGCCGCGGCCAGATCCTCGTCGGCGAGCTCGGCGGCCGCCAGCAGGGTGCGCAGATCTTCGGCCAGCCGCAGCGCTGCGTCGAATATGCGTTGCAGTTCTGCGGCGGACCGCGAATACACGTTGGACGGTGGCAGGACCGCGCCGGTCTGGTCGTCGATGGCCAGCTGGTTTTCCGCTGCGAAGTCGCGCATCGCCCGCAGCCGAGACTTGATGCCGGTCACTTCGTCGGCGGATTGTTCAGCCGCCCGTGCGACAGCTTCGCAAGCGCCGGCGTGGTCGTCCAGGACGACGTTGGTGTGCTGGGTAGCCGCCTGCGCGGCTTCGGCGGCGACACCGCCGAAGTTGAGCAGCCCCATCATCTCCGCGACCGCGGCCGATGCGGTGCGGGTGCCGTGTGCGCGGCGGATCGCGGCATCGAACACCGTCCGGATCGCCTCGGGATCCCAGCGGTCGACGTCGGCCAGGGTGACCGTCATGACGCCGACGGGCCGGCCAGGCGCGCAGCGCTGTGCTGCTCGGACTCGGCGAAGCCGGCGGCGGTGACATGCAAGCCGACGGAATGTTCGCCGAGTCGGCCGATGTGCACATCGCTGGCCGCCGCCCAATGGTCCAGCAACGCCGATAAGGCGGTAGCCGAGGAACCTACCCACCCCGCCTGGGCACCGTCGGCGTCGCGGTGGCACACCTGTTGCAGGTTCCACAACACCTGACCGTGGTCGGCCAGCGCGGTGCCGACCCGGATGAGCTCGTCGGGAATCGCCCGTAGTTGTTCTGCCATATCTGCCCGTCTGCCGAGGTGACTTTGGGCGAAAGATTGGCAGAGCACAAAACAGCGGACCACTCACCAGGAGTGGCCCGTGTGGATACCGAAATGGCGTTGTGGATTACTTACGCGGTTTGCGCGCCTTGCGCCGGATTCCCACGCCGCCCCAGAAGGAGAACCCGCGGATCCGCACGTTCGGCGCTCCCGGGCTGCCCCCGGCGACCACCGATTGATCGAAGTTGCCCATGATCCCCCGGCCGTCGATCTCGACGTTGACCTCCGGTGGCAACAGGATGGTCTGCGCGCCCATGATCGAGTACGCCCTGATCTCGACCTCGGTGGAGGTGAAGTCGGCGTAACGCAGATCGACCACACCGTTGCCCCAGAATGTGACGGTGGTCAGCTTCTTCGGCACGTTCCACCGGCCGCGGCGCTCGAAGCCGCTCATGATGGCCAGCAGCAACGTCGACGGCGCCGGATTGCATTTGCCGCCGCGGCGCGAGCTCACTGCCGTACCGGGCAGGTCGGCGCGCAGTTCGTCGAGCTCCTGATAGGTCGTCGCCGCGTAGGCCTTGGTTAGCCGATCTTCGTAGTCGTTGAGTTGCAGGCGTCCCTGTTCGGCCGCGTAGGCCAGCAGCTGCGCGACTTGGATGCGGTCGGTGTCGGCCGCGCGCGCCATATCGTCGCGCGAGGTTTGAACGTCATGCTGGGCTGGGTTGGTCATCTCACCCGCGAGCTTACGACTTCACGATTTTGCTGCAAGAGGTGTTGGCTAAACTGCAACGTTCGTCCGCTGCGAAACGCCGTCTCAGGACGAAGAAGCCCAGCTCGGCGCGCGTTTCTGCAGAAATGCGAGCATGCCTTCGCGGGCTTCCTCGGAGACGAACAATCGGGCCGATTCCTCGGTGAGGCGCTGTGCGTCGCGGTCGAACCCCTCGAGCACGGCGGCTGTGGTCAGCGCCTTGGACGCCGCCAGACCCTGCGGAGACCCGCGGCTGACGTCGGCGACCAGCCCGGCCACCGCGGCGTCCACGTCGTCGGCGGCCAGGCTGATCAACCCGATCTCGGCGGCTTCGCTGGCGCCGAACGTTTCACCGGTGAGGTAATAGCGGGCTGCCGCCCGGGCGGAAAGTTTCGGCAGCAACGTCAGCGAGATGATCGCCGGGGCGACCCCGATCCGGGCTTCGGTCAAGGCAAAGGTGCTGCGGGGTCCCGCGACCACCATGTCGCACGCGCCGATCAGACCGAACCCCCCTGCGCGCACGTGCCCGTTGATGGCACCGATCACCGGCAACGGCGAGGCGACGATCGCGCGCAGCAGGTTGGTCATCTCCTGTGCCCGCGCCACGGCGAGGTCGAAGGGGTCGCCGCTGGCGCCCTGGCTGAGGTCGGCGCCCGCGCAGAACGTGCCACCGGCATGGCCGAGTACCACCACCCGCACCGCCGGGTCTTGGGCGGCGGCCCGCAGGCCGTCGTGGAGTTGGCTGACCAGGGCGGTCGACAGGGCGTTGCGGTTGTGCGGCGAGTTCAGCGTCAGCCTGGCGGCCGCACCGTCGCGGGCGTACTCGACGAGGGTGTCCATCAGTACGAACGGGGCAGACCGAGCGAGGTCTGGGCGACGAAGTTGAGCACCATTTCCCGGCTGATCGGCGCGATCCGCGCCAGCCGGGATGCGGTCAGCATGGCGGCCACGCCGTACTCCTTGGTCAGCCCATTGCCACCCATGGACTGCACGGCCTGGTCGACCGCGCGCGTCGAGGCCTCGCCGGCTGCGTACTTGGCCATGTTGGCCGCCTGGGCGGCGCCACCGTCGTCGCCGGCGTCATAGAGCGTCGCAGCCTTCTGCATCATCAGCTTGGCCAGTTCCACCTCGATGTGACACTGCGCCAACGGGTGCGCCAGCCCCTGGTGCGCGCCGATCGGAGTGCCCCAGACCTGGCGGGTCTTGACGTATTCGACTGCCTTGTCCAGCGCGAAACGTCCCATGCCGACGGCGCTGGCCGCGCCCATGATGCGTTCCGGGTTCAGTCCGGCGAACAGCTGTGCGATGGCGGCGTCTTCGGCGCCGACCAGCGCGTCGGCGGGCAGTCGCACATCGTCCAGAAACACCTGGAACTGACGCTCGGGACTGATGATCTCCATGTCGATGGGCGTGAAGGTGAAGCCCGGAGCATCGGTGGGCACCACGAACAACGCCGGGCGCAGCTTGCCGGTCTTGGCCTCTTCGGTCCGGCCCACCACCAATACGGCCTGCGCCTGGTCGACACCGGAGATGTAGACCTTCTGCCCCTTGAGGATCCAGTCGCTGCCGTCGCGGCGGGCGGTGGTGGTGATCTTGTGCGAGTTGGAGCCGGCGTCGGGTTCGGTGATGGCGAACGCCATGGTCAAGGAACCGTCGGCGATGGCGGGCACCCAACGCTTCTTCTGTTCTTCGGTGCCGAACTTGCTGATGATGGTGCCGTTGATGGCGGGCGAGACCACCATCAGCAGCAACGCGCTGCCCGCCGCTGCCATCTCCTCCATCACCAGTGACAGCTCGTACATGCCGGCGCCGCCACCGCCGTACTCCTCGGGCAGATTCACCCCGAGAAAGCCGAGCTTGCCTGCCTCAGTCCACAATTCGTTGGTGTGCTCTTGGGCGCGAGCCTTCTTCAGGTAGTAGTCGGCACCGTAACCGGACGCCCATTCGCGCACCGCCTTGCGCAGTGCCTGACGATCTTCGCTTTCGATGAAGCTGGTTTCGGTCATTGAGAATCCCCTTCTGATTCGGGTGCTTCGACGCGTGCTAGCACAGCGCCGACTTCGACTTGCCGGCCTGGTTGGACATTGAGTTCGGCGAGGACGCCGTCGTTCGGTGCGGTGATGGTGTGTTCCATCTTCATCGCCTCCAGCCAGATCAGCGGCTGGCCAGCGGTGACGGTGGCGCCGACTTCGGCCCCGATGCGAATGACGTTGCCCGGCATGGGTGCGATGAGTGAGCCTTGCGCGACGGCTGATTCCGGTTCGGGATAGCGGGGTAGCGCGACGAGGTGCACCGGTCCGCGCGCGGAATCGATGTAGACGTCGTCCCCGAAGCGGGCGACCCGAAAACCGGTGGCCACGCCGTGCTCCGCCAGCACCACTTCGTCGGGCGACGCGGCGACCAGTTGCACGCCCGGATCGTCGGGCAACGCCAATCCGGTTCTGGTGTAACGGTATTGGATCCGCTGCTCGGTCTCGGCGTCATCCCGGTAGGTCTTGACCTGGAACCCCGACGTCAGGTTGCGCCAGCCACTGGGGAGCGCGGGCAAGGCCGTGGCGGTGGCGCGGTTGTGCGCGGCGTCGGCCAGCGCCGCCGCGATCGCCGACAACCGGACGGTCTCGGCATCGGCCAGCGGCGCCGAGAGTTCGGCCAGGCCGTGGGTATCGAAAAACGCTGTGTCGGTGGCACCGTCGAGGAACGCAGGGTGGCGCAGCACGTGCACCAGCAGCTCACGGTTGGTGCGCAGGCCGTGCACCCGGGCGCGGGCCAGCGCGTCGGCGAGCACCAGCGCCGACTGCCGGCGGGTCGGTGCGTAGGAGATCACCTTGGCCAGCATCGGGTCGTAGTAGATCGATACCGCCGAGCCGTCGACGATGCCGGAGTCCAGCCGGATGCCGGTCCGGTGACCCAGGGTCTCGAACTCGGCGCGCACCGAGGGCAGTCGCAGCGCGTGCACCACCCCGGCCTGCGGCTGCCAGCCCTGCGCCGGATCCTCGGCATAGAGCCGGGCCTCGATCGAATGACCTTGAGCTGCAGGAGGTTCGGCGCTGAGCCGGCCACCGTCGGCCACTTCGAGTTGCAGCTCGACCAGGTCCAACCCGGTGGTTTCCTCGGTGACCGGGTGCTCGACCTGCAGGCGGGTGTTCATCTCCAGGAAGAAGAACTCCCCGTTGTCGTCGGCGAGGAACTCCACGGTGCCCGCACCGGTGTAGCCGATCGCGGCGGCGGCCAACCGGGCTGCCTCGAAAAGCTTCTCGCGCATGCCCGGGGTCCGCTCGACCAACGGCGACGGCGCCTCTTCGATGACCTTCTGGTGTCGTCGCTGAATGGAACACTCCCGCTCCCCGATGGCCCAGACCGTGCCGTGCTTGTCGGCCATCACCTGCACCTCGATGTGGTGTCCGGTGGGCAGGTAGCGCTCGCAGAACACCGTCGGATCGCCGAACGCGGATTGGGCCTCGCGCTGCGCGGCCTCGACTTCGCCTGGCAACGCCGATAATTCGCGGACGACCCGCATCCCACGCCCGCCGCCGCCGGCGGACGCCTTGACCAGCACCGGCAGTTGCACCTCGGTGACGGTGGCCGGGTCCAGTTCTTCCAGGACCGGGACCCCGGCGCCGGACATCAATTTCTTGGATTCGATCTTGGAGCCCATCGCGCGCACGGCGTCCACGGGTGGTCCGATCCAGGTCAGACCCGCGTCCTGCACCGCCGCGGCGAATTCCGCGTTCTCCGAGAGGAAGCCGTATCCGGGGTGGACGGCGTCGGCCCCGGCGGCCTGTGCGGCTGCGATGACGGCATCAGCGTTGAGGTAGTCGGTCGTCTGCGGAAGGCGCACCGTGGCGTCGGCCTCGGCGACGTGCGGTGCGGCGGCATCCGGGTCGGTGTGGACCGCGACGGTGCCCAACCCGAGCCGTCGGCACGTGGCGAACACCCGCCGAGCGATCTCGCCACGGTTGGCCACCAGCACTCTCGTGATTCCCATGCCGCTCACATCCGGAAGACGCCGAAGTTCGACGTCCCCTCGATCGGGCCATTTGCAATGGCGGACAGACACATTCCCAACACGGTGCGGGTGTCGCGCGGGTCGATCACGCCGTCGTCGTAGAGCATCCCGGACAGCACCAGCGGCAGCGACTCGGCCTCGATCTGTCCCTCGACGGCCGCACGCATCGCGGCGTCGGCCTCCTCGTCGACCTGTTGGCCACGGGCTTCGGAGGCGGCCCGGGCGACGATCGACAACACCCCGGCCAATTGCGCGCCACCCATCACCGCGGACTTGGCGGTGGGCCAGGCGAACAGGAACCGCGGGTCATAGGCGCGGCCGCACATGCCGTAGTGGCCCGCGCCGTACGATGCGCCGATCAGCAGCGAGATGTGCGGGACCTTCGAGTTGGACACGGCGTTGATCATCATCGAGCCGTGCTTGATCATTCCGCCTTCCTCGTAGTCCTTGCCCACCATGTAGCCGGTGGTGTTGTGCAGGAACAACAGTGGCGTGTCGTAGCGGTTGGCCAGCTGGATGAACTGGGTGGCCTTCTGCGATTCCTCGCTGAACAGCACACCGCGGGCGTTGGCCAGGATGCCGATCGGATAACCGTGCAGTTGGGCCCAGCCGGTCACCAGCGACGAGCCGTAGAGCGGTTTGAACTCGTCGAATTCGGAGCCGTCGACGATGCGGGCGATCACCTCGCGCGGGTCGAACGGGATCCGCAGATCCGCGGGCACGATGCCGATCAGCTCCTCGGTGTCGAACAGCGGTTCGGTTACCTGCCTGGGTGTCGGTCCCTGTTTGCGCCAGTTGAGCCGGGCCACGATGCGGCGTCCGATGCGGATCGCGTCGACCTCGTCCTGCGCGAAGTAGTCACCCAAACCCGAGACTCGGGAGTGCATTTCGGCACCGCCGAGGGACTCGTCGTCGGATTCCTCACCGGTGGCCATCTTCACCAGGGGCGGGCCGGCCAGGAAGACCTTCGAGCGCTCTTTGATCATCACCACGTGGTCGGACATTCCCGGCACATAGGCCCCACCCGCGGTGGAGTTGCCGAATACTAGTGCGATGGTGGGTATTCCGGCCGCGGACAGCCGGGTCAAGTCGCGGAACATCCGCCCGCCGGGGATGAAGATCTCTTTCTGCGTCGGCAGGTCCGCACCGCCGGACTCCACCAGCGATATGACGGGAAGCCGGTTCTCGAAGGCGATCTGGTTGGCCCGCAGGATCTTTTTGAGGGTCCACGGATTACTGGTGCCGCCTTTGACGGTGGGGTCGTTGGCGACGATCATGCATTCGACACCTTCGACCACCCCGATTCCGGTGACCGTGCTGGCGCCGACTCGGAAAGCGCTGCCCCAGGCCGCCAGCGGGCTCAACTCAAGAAATGGTGAGTCGGCGTCGACGAGTAGCTCGATACGTTCGCGTGCCGTGAGCTTGCCGCGGGCATGGTGGCGTTCAACATATTTGGGGCCGCCGCCGTCGATCGCGTTGGCGAACTCGGCAGCGATCTCGTCGAGCTTGGTGGTGGTCGCGGCCGCCGCTTCGGCAAAGGCCGCACCGGTGGGATCCAGGGTGGACTGCAGTGTGGTCATTGCCAACTCCGACGATGCGGAGCGCCGCGATAGGTAACTGTGATCATTGTTGATACCCCAGGAGTTTGGCGGCCAGTGCGGTCATGATCTCAGTGGTTCCGCCGCCGATACCCAGGATCCGCATGTCCCGGTACTGGCGTTCGATCTCGGATTCAGCCATATAGCCCATGCCGCCGAACAATTGGACGCCCTGGTTTGCCACCCACTCACCCGCTTCGACCGCGGTGTTCTTGGCGAAACACACCTGCGCGATCAGGTTCGTCTCACCCGCCAACTGACGCTCCACCACGTTGCGCGAATACACCCGGGCCACGTCGACCCGGCGGGCCATCTCGGCCAGCGTGTTCTGCACCGCCTGCCGGGAGATCAACGGCCGGCCGAAGGTCTCCCGGTCCCGGCACCACTGGGCGGTGATGTCCAAACACCGCTGCGCACTCGAATATGCCTGGGCGGCAAGCCCGATGCGCTCGGAGACGAAGGCCTGCGCGATCTGACCGAAGCCGCTGTTCTCCGCGCCGACCAGGTTTGCCGCCGGTACCCGGACATCGGTGTAGGACAGCTCCGCGGTGTCGGAGGACCGCCAGCCCATCTTGTCCAGCTTGCGGGTGACCTCGAAACCGGGTGTGCCCTTGTCGACGACGATCAGCGACACCCCCGCCGCGCCGGGTCCTCCGGTGCGCACCGCGGTGACCACGAAGTCGGCCCGCACCCCGGAGGTGATGTAGGTCTTGGCGCCGTTGATCACGAAGTGGTCGCCGTCGCGCACCGCGGACGTGCGCAGGTGCCCGACGTCGGAGCCGCCACCGGGTTCGGTGATGGCCAGCGCGCCGATCTTCTCACCGGCCAGCGTCGGACGCACGTAGGTGTCGATCAACCTCTGGTCACCGGTGGCGATGATGTGCGGCACGGCGATGCCGCAGGTGAACAGCGAAGCGAAAACCCCACCGGGAGCGCCGGATTGGTGGAACTCTTCGCAGATGACCACCGCGTCGGCGCCGTCGCCCCCGCCGCCGCCGACGGCTTCGGGGAAGTTGGCACCCAGCAGCCCGGCTTCCCCGGCGCGCAGGTGCAATGCGCGGGGCAGGTCACCGGAGCGTTCCCACTCGGCGACGTTGGGCAGGATCTCCCGTTCGACGAATGACCTCGTGGTCTTGCGCAGCTGTTCGCGCTCGGGTGTGGTCCAGATGCTCATAGAAAACTTTCCGGCATGTCAACGTGACGGCTGCGCAACCATTCACCCAGCCCCTTGGCCTGCGGGTCGAAGCGCGCCTGGTAGGCGACGCCCTGACCGAGAATTCCCTCGATGACGAAGTTCACCGCCCGCAGGTTCGCCAGCACGTGGCGGGTGACCTGCAGCGGCGCCGCTTCGGGCAGCAGCTCTTTGAGCAACTCCACGGTCAGCGTGTGGGCCAGCCAGCGCCATTGGTCGTCGGTGCGCACCCACACACCCACGTTCGCCGAGCCGCCCTTGTCGCCGCTGCGGGCGCCGGCGATCAGGCCCAGCGGGACGCGCCGGGTCGGTCCGGCCGGCCACGGCTCGGGCAGAGCTGGCGCATCGGCCGGTTCCAAGGTCAAAGTCTCGATGGCGCAGGGAATGTCGGTCCGGGTGCCGTCGGCGTGGACCGCGACGTGGGGCACCAGGGCGGCGTCGACGTAACCGGGGGTGAACACCCCGTACACCTGGCCGTCACCGGGCGGGGTGGTGGCGGTGAACCCCGGGTAGCTGGCCAGCGCCAATTCGACTGCCGCAGCGGAGAATTTGCGTCCCACGTTGGTGGGGTCGGGGTCGCGGACCACGCAGCTGAGCAGCGCGCTGGCGGTCTCTTCGGTGTCGGCGTCGGGACGGTCGGTGCGCGACAGTGTCCAGTCCAGCTCGGCCGGCTTGACGGTCAAGGTGGCCTCGAGCTGGTGGCGCACCAACTCCGCCTTGGCCTCGATGTCGAGCCCGGTCAACACGAAGGTCATGGCGTTGCGGAATCCGCCGATGCTGTTCAGCGACACCTTCAGCGTCGGCGGCGGTGGTTCGCCGACAACGCCGCTGATCCGCACCCGGTCCGGGCCGTCGCTGGATAACGAGATGGAGTCCAGCCGGGCCGTCACATCCGGGTTCGCGTAGCGGGCGCCGGTGACCTCGTAGAGCAACTGCGCGGTGATCGTGTCGACGCTCACCAGACCACCGGTGCCGGCGTGCTTGGTGATGACCGACGAACCGTCGGCATACACCTCGGCGAGCGGGAAACCCGGGTAGGTCAGGTCCGCCACCTCGGTGAAGAACGAGAAGTTCCCGCCGGTGGCCTGGGTGCCACACTCGATGACGTGACCGGCCACCACCGCCCCGGCAAGCTGGTCGTAGTCGGTGCGGCGCCAATCGAAGTGCGCGGCCGCCGAACCGACGATCACCGAGGCGTCGGTGACCCGTCCGGTGACCACCACGTCGGCGCCGGCGTTGAGGCAGTCCGCGATGCCCCAGCCGCCCAGGTAGGCGTTGGCCGTCAGCGGCGAACCCAGACCCAGCTCGGCCGCCCGGGGTTGCAGGTCGTCACCCTCGACATGGGCGACCCGGACCGGGACGCCCAGCCGCTCGGCCAGGGCGCGCACCGCCGCTGCCAGTCCGGCCGGGTTCAGGCCACCGGCGTTGGCGACGACGCGCACACCGCGCTCGTGAGCCACGCCCAGGCATTCTTCGAGCTGGGTGAGAAACGTCTTCGCATAGCCGCGGTCGGGGTTCTTCATCCGGTCGCGACCCAGGATCAGCATGGTCAGCTCGGCCAGGTAGTCGCCGGTGAGGAAATCGATCTCACCGCCGATCAGCATCTCGCGCATCGCCGAATGCCGGTCACCGTAGAAACCGGAGCAGTTCGCGATCCGGACAGCGCCCGGAGATGCCATGCGCATCCTCCCCTCACGGATCAGCGTGCATCGAACCAACCAACCGGTAGGTTAGCGGGTACCGGCGGTGTCGCGTCAACCCGGCTCAGCCCCGCGTTGCCCCAATTTTGGTGACGGGAAGGTCGACCGACTATTCTGGTCAGCAACTGTCGCCGTGCGGCCAATCAGCCCGGAACCGCGACACGCCCCACCGAAACCCCGAACGAGGAGTTAGGCCCGACCATGGCCGTACCCAAGCGCAGGATGTCGCGCTCGAATACCCGCAGCCGGCGCTCGCAGTGGAAGGCCACCGAGACCGGTCTGGTCGGCGTCAACGTCGCTGGTCAGAAGCACAAGGTGCCGCGCCGGCTGCTCAAGGCCGCTCGGCTGGGCCTGATCGACCTCGACAAGCGCTAGCCGGTGCGGCGTCGTCTCTGACGCCCGTTTCGGCGCGCCTCTCAGCCCAGTCTCAGGCGTCCATACGAAACTGGACCGCGTGCGAATACTTGTCGTCGACGACGATCGCGCGGTGCGCGAGTCGCTGCGCAGATCGCTTTCCTTCAACGGCTACTCGGTGGAGTTGGCTCACGACGGTGTCGAGGCGCTGGAAAAGATCTCCAGTGACCGGCCCGACGCGGTCGTGCTGGACGTGATGATGCCCCGGCTGGACGGGCTGGAAGTGTGCCGTCAGCTGCGCAGCACCGGTGACGACCTGCCCATCCTGGTGTTGACCGCGCGTGATTCGGTTTCCGAGCGCGTAGCCGGCCTGGATGCCGGAGCCGACGACTACCTGCCCAAGCCGTTCGCCCTGGAAGAGCTGCTGGCCCGGATGCGGGCGTTGCTGCGCCGCACCAAGCCTGAAGACGCGGCGGAGTCGGTGGCGATGACGTTCTCGGACCTGAGCCTGGACCCCGTGACCCGGGAGGTGATCCGCGGGCAGCGTCGCATCAGCCTGACCCGTACCGAGTTCTCCCTGCTGGAGATGCTGATCGCCAACCCGCGCCGGGTGTTGACCCGCAGCCGCATCCTGGAGGAGGTGTGGGGGTTCGACTTCCCCACCTCGGGCAATGCCCTGGAAGTGTACGTCGGATACCTGCGCCGTAAGACCGAAGCCGACGGCGAGCCGCGGCTGATCCACACCGTGCGCGGGGTGGGTTACGTGCTACGCGAAACACCCCCCTGATGCTCGGTCTGCGCCGCAAACGGCGGGCGCCGCTGCGAGCGACCAGTTCCCTGTCACTGCGCTGGCGGGTCATGCTGCTGGCGATGTCCATGGTGGCGATGGTGGTGGTGCTGATCTCGGTGGCCGTCTACGCGGTGATTTCGGCGGCGTTGTACAGCGACCTCGACAACCAGCTGCAAAGCCGTGCGCAGTTGCTCATCGCCAGTGGTTCGCTGGCCGCCGACCCTGGCAAAGCCATCGAGGGCACCGCCTATTCGGACGTCAACGCCATGTTGGTGAACCCGGGACGGTCGATCTACACGGCCAACCAGCCGGGGCAGACACTGCCGGTCGGAAGCCCGGAGAAGGCGGTCATCCGCGGTGACCTGTTCATGTCCCGGCGCACCGCCGCCGGCCAGCGGGTGCTCGCCATCCACCTGCCCAACGGCAGCTCACTGCTGATCTCCAAAAGCCTCGAGCCGACCCAGCACGTGATGAGCAAGCTGCGGTTCGTGCTGCTCCTGGTCGGTGGCGTGGGTGTCGCAGTGGCCGCGGTGGCCGGCGGGATGGTGACCCGGGCCGGGTTGCGGCCGGTGGGTCGGCTCACCGAGGCGGCCGAGCGGGTGGCCCGCACCGACGACCTGCGTCCCATACCGGTCTTCGGCAGCGACGAGCTCGCCAGGCTCACCGAGGCGTTCAACCTGATGCTGCGCGCGCTGGCCGAATCGCGGGAGCGCCAGGCGCGTCTGGTCACCGACGCCGGACACGAACTGCGCACCCCGCTGACGTCGCTGCGCACCAATGTCGAGCTGCTGATGGCGTCGATGGCGCCGGGGGCACCGCGGCTCCCGGAACAGGAAATGGTCGGCCTGCGCGCCGACGTGCTGGGGCAGATCGAGGAATTGTCCACGCTGGTCGGCGATCTGGTGGATCTCACCCGCGGTGACGCCGGTCAAGCGGTACACGAACCGGTCGACATGGGCGAAGTCATCGATCGCAGCCTGGAGCGAGTTCGACGTCGCCGCAACGACATTCACTTCGACGTGGAGGTGGTCCCGTGGCAGGTCTACGGTGACCCCGCCGGGTTGTCGCGGGCGGCGCTCAACCTGATGGACAACGCGGCCAAGTGGAGTCCGCCGGGCGGCCGGGTGGCGGTGCGGCTGCGCCGGGTCGATGCGTC
The DNA here is from genome assembly GCF_059812965.1 of Mycobacterium sp. NGS29. Taxonomy (NCBI): domain Bacteria; kingdom Bacillati; phylum Actinomycetota; class Actinomycetes; order Mycobacteriales; family Mycobacteriaceae; genus Mycobacterium; species Mycobacterium sp. NGS29. The sequence goes on along the minus strand of NZ_JCALDR010000005.1, from coordinate 107,379 downwards.
CCACGCCGAACTGGTGGTCGCCGACCACGGGCCGGGCATCCCGCCGCAGGAGCGGCGCCTGGTATTCGAGCGGTTCTACCGCTCCGCGTCGGCACGCGCGATGCCCGGTTCGGGTCTGGGGCTCGCGATCGTCAAGCAGGTGGTGCTCAACCACGGCGGATCGTTGCGCGTGGAGGACACCGACCCGGGCGGCGACCCGCCGGGGACGTCGTTCTACGTGCTGCTGCCCGGTCGTCCGCTGCCTGGTCCGGACTATCCGTCATCCGCCGACGAGCCCGAGAGTTCACGGGGTTCGGCGAATGTCATCTCAGTCGATTCTTAGTCCGCGCGCGCAAGGTGGTTGTGCAGTTAGTGTTGAAAACCAAGCCATGCAAGCAACGCATGCTCCAGTAGGCCTTCAGTAAGCCCCTAGAAGTAGAGGAAGAGCGTCTTAGCGACATGACGAATCACCCGAGGTATTCGCCACCGCCGCAGCAGCCGGGATACGGTGCCACATCTAGTCAGCCGGTACCGCCCGCCTATGCCCAGGGGCAGCAGAGTTACACCCAGCCGTTCGACTGGCGCTATCAACCGCCGTCGCATCAGCAGTACCGCTCCTACGACCCGCTCAGCGGCACCGGGGCCGGGCCGATACCGGGCAACACCGGATCGGGTGCGATACCCGGCGGCACCGGTTCGCGTCCGATTCCGACCGTGTCGGGTCCCGGTCCGCTGCCGGGTCAGACCATGCATGGTCCAGTGCCCGGGATGATGCCCCCGATGGCGCCGCCGCGCCGGCGGCGGTCAGGCGGCCTGATCCTCGGTGCGCTGGCGATCGCGGTGGTGTCCGCCGGTATCGGAGGCGCCGCCGCGTCGGTCGTCGAACTGGGCCACCAGGCCGGCGGCGGTAAGAGCACCACGGCGTCGTCCGGCGCGGCCCCCAGCGTTCCGGCGGCCAACATGCCGCCAGGATCGGTCGAGCAGGTGGCTGCCAAGGTGGTGCCCAGCGTCGTCATGCTGGAAACCGATCTGGGCCGGGCCTCCGAAGAGGGATCCGGCGTCATCTTGTCCGCCGACGGGCTGATCCTGACCAACAATCACGTCGTCGCGGCGGCCGCCAAGCCGCCGGCCAACGGCCCGGCGCCGAAGACGACGGTGACGTTCTCCGACGGGCGCACCTCCACCTTCACCGTGGTCGGCGCCGACCCGACCAGCGACATCGCCGTCGTACGCGTCCAGGGCGTCTCCGGATTGTCCCCGATCGCGATGGGATCGTCGTCGGGCTTGCGGGTCGGTCAGCCGGTGCTGGCCGTCGGCTCACCACTGGGCTTGGCGGGCACGGTGACCACCGGGATCGTCAGCGCGCTCAACCGGCCGGTGTCGACGACGGGTGAGGCCGGCAACCAGAACACGGTGCTGGATGCTATTCAGACCGATGCCGCCATCAACCCGGGTAACTCCGGTGGCGCACTGGTCAACATGAACGCGCAACTGGTCGGCATCAACTCGGCGATCGCCACCCTCGGCGCCGACTCCGGCGACGCGCAGAGCGGCTCGATCGGACTGGGCTTCGCAATCCCGGTCGACCAGGCCAAGCGCATCGCCGACGAGCTGATCAGCACCGGCAAGGCGTCGCACGCCTCGCTGGGCGTTCAGGTCACCACCGACAAGGGTGCCCCGGGCGCCAAGGTGATGGAAGTGGTGGCCAACGGCGCGGCGGCCAATGCGGGGGTGCCCAAGGGGGTCATCGTCACCAAGGTGGATGACCGTACGATCAACAGCGCCGACGCGCTGGTGGCCGCGGTGCGTTCCAAAGCACCCGGAGACAAGGTGTCGCTGACTTATCAGGATCCAGCGGGCGGCAGTCGCACTGTGCAGGTCACCCTCGGAAAGGCGGACCAGTGATGAAGGCCGAGGCGCAGCTGTCGGACCTCGGATATACGGTGGCACCCATGGAACAGGGCGCTGAATTGGTGGTCGGACGGGCTCTTGTCGTCGTCGTCGACGACCGCACCGCGCACGGGGATGAAGACCACAGCGGCCCGCTGGTCACCGAATTGCTGACCGAGGCAGGGTTCGTCGTGGACGGCGTGGTGGCGGTCGAGGCGGACGAGGTCGAGATTCGCAACGCGTTGAACACCGCTGTGATCGGCGGGGTCGACTTGGTGGTGTCCGTCGGCGGGACCGGGGTCACGCCCCGTGACGTCACGCCCGAAGCCACCCGCGACATCCTGGACCGGGAGATCCTCGGCATCGCTGAGGCGATCCGCGCTTCGGGCTTGTCCGCCGGGATCACCGACGCGGGTCTGTCCCGCGGGCTGGCCGGCGTGTCCGGCAGCACCCTGGTGGTCAACCTGGCTGGATCCCGCTATGCGGTACGCGACGGGATGGCGACCCTGAACCCGTTGGCGGCCTACATCATCGGCCAGCTGTCGAGTCTGGAGATATAGCTCTCCGGACCGGGTCAGCGGTCGGCGCGGGGCCCGTAGTTCGGCGGCGGCGACAGCGGGGTGGCTTCGACCGCCGGTGCGCTGCCGTGGCGGCCGGACGACGCCGCACCGTTGGTCTGTGCGAGCAGGTCGCGGATCTCTTCGAGGAGGACGACCTGTGCGTCGTCGGCCTGCTCGACTTCACCCTGCCTGCGCAACTTGCTGTACGGCAGCACAACCAGGAAGTACACCACCGCAGCCACCAGCAGGAAATTGATTGCGGCCGACAGCACCACGTTGAGGTCGATGAATTGATCGGTGCCCGGAATCTGGATTTTCAGAAGTCCGTGTTCCTGCTTCTGGTTCATGCCGATCGAGCTGACCAGCGGTTTGATGATGCTGTCGGTGAAGGCGGTGACCAGCGCGGTGAACGCGGTACCGATGACCACTGCAACGGACAGGTCGACGATATTGCCGCGCGAGAGAAACTCTTTGAACCCTTTGAGCATGGGGACGTCCTTTCTGCAGCGGGCATCCGATGATCCCGGAATTTGACCCCAGGAAAAATTTAACTCAGTTGGTGGCGTTTGCCACGACCCCCTCCGTGTCGTCCCGCCCGGAGTGCACGCAATCGATCAATGTCGAGAAGGCATGACGGGCCGCGCAGTCCGGTAGACCGGCCAGTTCCGCGTGGGCCAGATCGGCGTACCGCGCCGCGCCGGGGTGGGACGCGAGGTGCGATACGGTGCCGACCAGCCGGCCCAGTCGCGACAGCCGCTGCACGGTGCCGTCGGGCGCCCCGGCGCACAGGGCGCCCAGCTGTCCGCAGGCGGCGATCAACGAGCCGGAGCGCTCTTGCGCCACCCGCAGCTGATGTTCGGCGGGATCGACGGTCGCCGCGCTGCCGCGGGTTGCGCGCAGCTGTCCGGTCACCAGCTCGCCGAAGGTCTCCGCGATCACCGAGAAAGCCTCCGGACCCAGCCGCGAACCCAGCCGGGACGCCACCGCGTACCGGTAGTCGCCCGCGAGGATCGCCAGGTTGCTGTTCCAGCGGGCGCCGGCGTCGTCGGCCACGTCGGCATCGTCGGCGACGCCCGCGTGACACAACGTCGCCAGGTGGATCAGCTCGAGCGCGGCTCCGACGACGCTGACCTGCCAGGCGTCCGATTCGGGGCCGAGCTGCGCCGCCAGCACCGTGAAGAGCGGCCGGAGCTGAGTGCGTTCGTCGGCAAACGGATGCTGCATAGCATCGCGAATCATGTCGTCACCCAGGGTGAGCTCGCTGCTCATCAGCGCCTCGATGCGGGCGACACCGTCGCGCACGCCGGCGGCGAATCGGGAGTCGTCGAGCTGCAGACACTCGAGCGCGCTCCCCGGTGCAATGCTCACCGGTCCAACAGTAGGGGGTGCGCCGCCGCGACGCCGTTTTGCGTTGGCACGGCACGGATTCGCCGTCAGTGCAGAACGAGGGTCACCGTCTGGCCCAGCGCCGCTCCCGCCACCGCCGCTGCCAACCGGGCCGGCAGTGCCACCAGCACCACCCGATCGTTGCCCGGCCCCAGGGCCTTCTGCTGGGCGGAGATCAGGACCACGATCGCGTCGGTGGCCAGCAACCGCGAGGGGGCGGCCGCGTCGGATGCCGGCGCGGCCAGCACGTCGACGACGTCGCCGACCCGCACCAGGTCGATCAGGGCGGCGTCGGCCAGATGCAGCGGCACGATCCGGGCGTTGGGCCCGGCGGCGGAATCGGCCAGCCGGCTGCCCAGCAGCCGCAGGTCGGTGAGCACTTCGCCGCGCCGAGTGGGACTGGCCAGCGTCGATCCGAGCACGACCTCGAGCTTGCCCTGAGATCCATCGGGAACCGTTGCCGCCGAACGCTTTTCGAGCCGGACATCATCGGCGCTGAGTGCGGTGCCGGACTTCAGGTCACGGGCGGCCACCAATACGTCGACCCGGTCACCGTCCGGGTTCGAACGCACCGCGGCAACGCAGGCGAGGACGACGAGGGCGCCGGCGGCCACCCGGCGGGCCCGCACAGTCCGCATCCAGTCCGGCCGCAGCACGGTCGAAATGCGGTTCAGCAGTGAGGGATTGAGTGAGGCCGATTCCCGCACCTCCCCAGGGTAGGCAGGGTGGGGCCAGGCTGGTTGCGCGTCGGAGGCCGGTTGTGGATAACTAGCTGGCGGAGCTGGCCGCGGCCGCCTTGGAACTGCCGGCCTTGTCGCCCGAGCCTGCTGATTTGCTGTCACTGGAACTCGAAGACTTGGCGTCCGCGGACCCCGAGTCGCTCGTCGAGGAGCCGTTGGTCGAACTCTTCTCTTTCTTGCCGGCCTCGCGACTGTCGGTGCGGTAGAACCCGCTGCCCTTGAACACGACCCCGACCGAGTTGAACAACTTGCGCAGTCGGCCTGAGCACTGGTCACAGGTCGTCAGGGCATCGTCAGTGAAGGCCTGCACCTTGTCGAAGCGGTTGTCGCATTCGGTGCACGCGTAGCTGTACGTGGGCACAAGAACCTCCGGGTGAATGTAAGTCTGCTGCGTTAGCACTCTACCGTCTCAAGTGCTAGAACCGCCACGTGTTGCCGGTCATTCCCGGATCGGCAGCGCGAGCAGGCCCCGCGCGGGGGTCAGCACATGGCTCATCGGCACGTCATGCGGCTCCGACGGCAACTCGTCGACCAATTCCACATCGCGGACCACCGCCACCAGCGCCGCCTGCGGATCTCGCGCCGGCAGGGATCGGTCGTAAAAACCGCGACCGCGGCCCAATCGCACACCGCGCCGGTCGACCGCCAGGGCGGGCAGCAGCACCATCCCGGCCTCGCTCAGCGCACTCGCCGGCAGCCACGGCCCGGGCGGCTCGAGGAGTCCCCAGCGCCCGGTCCTCAGCGCGCCAGGGGAATATTCACCCCATGACAACGGCAGCGCGGTGTCGTCCGGACCGGTGCGCGCCACCGGCAACAGCACCCGCCCGGCGCGGCGCAGCAACACGTCGAGCATGTCGATCGATCCGGGTTCGGTGCCGACCGGAACATACGCACAGACGGTGACACCGCTGGTCACCACCTGTTCCAGCTGCCGGATCAGCATTTCGGCCTCGGCGGCGCGGACGCCGGCCGCAACGTGCCGGCGAGCCCGAGCCAGCTGGCTGCGCAACGCGGCCTTGCCCGCCGTGGTCATGGTGCTAACGATGACAGACCCCGGCGGGCGCGGTGTTCTCGCCGACCGCGCGGCCGGTGCGGGCTATGGTTGTGAACGATGTCACGACCGCAAACATCGATCCCGTTCACCGCGATCGTTCCCGCCGCCGGCCTAGGAACCAGGTTCCTGCCCGCGACCAAGACAGTGCCCAAAGAGCTGTTGCCCGTCGTGGACACCCCCGGCATCGAGTTGGTGGCCGCCGAGGCGGCCGACGCCGGCGCCGAACGCCTGGTGATCATCACCTCCGAGGGCAAGGACGGTGTCGTCGCGCACTTCGTCGAGGACCTGGTGCTGGAAGGCACCCTGGAAGCGCGGGGCAAGAAGGCCATGCTGGCCAAGGTCCGTCGCGCCCCGGCGCTGATCAAGGTCGAGTCGGTGGTGCAGGCCGAGCCGTTGGGCCTGGGGCACGCGATCAGCTGCGTCGAGCCCACCCTGATGCCCGACGAGGACGCCGTCATGGTGCTGCTGCCGGATGACCTGGTGCTGCCGACCGGGATCCTGGAGACGATGTCGCAGGTCCGGGGCCAGTACGGCGGCACGGTGCTGTGTGCCATCGAGGTCTCGCCCGAGGAAATCAGCGCCTACGGCGTGTTCGACGTCGACCCGCTGCCCGACACCACCGACGTCCTGCGGGTCAAGGGCATGGTCGAGAAGCCCAAGACCGAGGACGCGCCGTCGTTGCTCGCCGCCGCCGGTCGCTACGTGTTGGACCGGGCGATCTTCGACGCGCTGCGCCGCATCGACCGAGGTGCCGGCGGCGAGGTGCAGCTCACCGATGCCATCGCGTTGCTGATCTCCGAAGGGCATCCGGTACACGTCGTCGTTCATCGCGGATCCCGACACGACTTGGGAAATCCCGGCGGCTACCTCAAGGCTGCGGTTGACTTTGCATTGGATCGTGATGACTACGGCCCGGACTTGCGGCGGTGGTTGGTGGCGCGATTGGGCCTGACCGAACAGCAGTAGGCGCTCGGGTCCGGTTCGCCAGACCGCGCCCGCCACTTTGGGGGCAGGAAGGCGCTGCACTGTGCGTTCTGTGGAGGAGCAACAGGCCCGGATATCGGCGGCCGCGGTGGCCCCGAGGCCGATCAAAGTCGCTATCGCCGAGGCGCAGGGACTGCTGTGTGCCGAAGAGGTGGTGACCGAACGTCCGCTGCCCGGCTTCGACCAGGCTGCCATCGACGGGTACGCAGTGCGCAGCGTCGACGTGCTCGGCGTCGGTGACGGTGGCGCAAGTGAACCCATAGCGGCCGTCGCTGACGACGGCAGCGTCGAAGCCCGTGCCGTCGTGACCCTGCCGGTGATGGGGACGATCGAGGCCGGGGCCCGCACGCCCAGCCGGCTGCAGCCGCGCCAGGCCGCCCGGGTACAGACCGGGGCGCCGTTGCCCACCCTGGCCGACGCGGTGTTGCCGCTGCGCTGGACCGACGGCGGCATGAACCGGGTGCGGATCCTGCGCGGTGCGCCGTCCGGCGCCTACGTGCGGCGCGCCGGCGACGACGTGCAGCCCGGCGACGTGGCGGTGCGGTCGGGCACCATCATCGGCGCTGCTCAGGTCGGATTGCTGGCGGCGGTGGGCCGTGAACGGGTGCTGGTGCATCCGCGTCCGCGGTTGTCGGTGATGGCCGTCGGCGGCGAACTCGTCGACATCTCGCGCAATCCGGGCAACGGGCAGGTCTACGACGTCAACTCCTACGCGCTGGCGGCGGCCGGCCGCGACGCCGGCGCCGAGGTCAACCGCGTCGGCATCGTCAGCAACAACCCCAAGGAACTCGGCGAGATCGTCGAAGGCCAGCTCAACCGGGCTGAAGTGCTGGTTATCGCTGGGGGAGTAGGTGGTGCGGCGGCCGAGGCGGTGCGTTCGGTGCTGTCCGAACTCGGTGACATGGAGGTGGTGCGGGTCGCCATGCACCCCGGCTCGGTTCAGGGCTTCGGGCAGCTCGGCCGCGACGGTGTGCCGACCTTCCTGTTGCCCGCCAACCCGGTCAGCGCGCTGGTGGTGTTCGAGGTGATGGTGCGCCCGCTGATCCGGCTCTCGCTGGGTAAGCGGCACCCGATGCGCCGGGTCGTGCAGGCGCGCACCCTGTCACCGATCACGTCGGTGGCCGGACGCAAGGGTTACCTGCGCGGCCAGCTGATGCGCGACCAGGAGAGCGGCGAGTACCTGGTCCAGGCGCTGGGGGGTGCGCCCGGTGCGTCTCACCTGCTGGCCACGCTGGCCGAGGCCAACTGTCTGATTGTGGTCCCCAGCGGCGCCGAGCAGATTCGCACCGGGGAGATCGTCGATGTCGCCTTCCTGGCTCAGCACGGCTGAGCGCGCTTCGGTCCCGTGAACCTGCTGCGATCCAGCTCCCGCCACCCTGGCTGGCCGATGAGTGTCGGTTCGCTGCGCGTCGCCGCCGGGGTGATCCGGTTGCGGCCGGTGCGGATGCGCGACGGCGCACAGTGGAGCCGGATCCGGCTGGCCGACCGCGCGCAGCTCGAACCGTGGGAACCGAGCGCCGACGGCGACTGGGGCATCCGGCACACGGTGGGCGCGTGGCCGGCGGTCTGTTCCGGGTTGCGCGCCGAGGCACGCAAAGGTCGGATGCTGCCCTATGCGATCGAACTCGACGGACGGTTCTGCGGGCAGTTGACCGTCGGCAACGTCGTGCACGGGGCGCTGCGGTCGGCGTGGATCGGCTACTGGGTGTCCAGTGAATGCACCGGCGGGGGCGTGGCGACCGGTGCGGTGGCGCTGGGACTCGACCACTGCTTCGGCCCGGTGATGTTGCACCGCGTAGAGGCCACCGTGCGTCCGGAGAACGCGGCGAGTCGGGCGGTTTTGGCCAAGGCCGGGTTCCGGGAGGAAGGCCTGTTGCGGCGTTATCTCGAGGTCGACCGGGCCTGGCGGGACCATCTGCTGGTCGGGTTGACCGTCGAAGAGGTATACGGCTCGGTCGCATCGACGCTGGTCAGGGCGGGTCACGCCAGCTGGGTCTGACGGTTGCGGGTGCTCGCCTGCCCGAGCGTCGCGGGTCGCCGCCCGTCGAGCGTCACGCCAGCGTGGCGTTCGCTGCCGAGCGTCACGCCAGCGTGGCGCCTGCCGGGCGTTGCGGGTCCTTGCCGCCCGTCGCGGGTCGCCGCCTGCCGAGCGTCGCGGGTCCTTGCCCCGTCGAGCGTCACGCCAGCGTGGCATTCGCTGCCGAGCGTCACGCCAGCGTGGCGCCTGCCGAGCGTTGCGGGTCCTTGCCGCCCGTCGCGGGTCGCCGCCTGCCGAGCGTCGCGGGTCCTTGCCCCGTCGAGCGTCACGCCAGCGTGGCATTCGCTGCCGAGCGTCACGCCAGCGTGTCGCCGGCCGGGCGTTGCGGGTTCTTGCCCCGTCGAGCGTCACGCCAGCGTGGCATTCGCTGCCGAGCGTCACGCCAGCGTGTCGCCGGCCCAGCGTTGCGGGTCCTTGCCCCGCCGAGCGTCACGCCAGCGTGGCGTTCGCTGCCGAGCGTCACGCCAGCGTGGCGCCTGCCGAGCGTTGCGGGTCGCCGCCCGCCGAGCGTCACGCCAGCGTGGCGCCTGCCGAGCGTTGCGGGTCGCCGCCCGCCGAGCGTCACGCCAGCGTGACACCGACGCGGCAATGGTGCACAAGTCGAAATAATTCTGTGGCTAACGTGACATATGTGGCGTGTGATGCTTGGAAAAGGCAAATTACAGGTGTGTAATTGCCCTGGTCACTACAGACCCGGCCGCGCAGGTCACCCGAGGGGCCTCGCGGGGATCGGAACCGAAGAGAGCAGGTCATGATGCCAAGCATCCCGCAGTCGTTGTTGTGGATATCGCTTGTGGTGCTGTGGTTGTTCGTGTTGGTGCCGATGCTGATCAGCAAACGCGACGCTGTCCGGCGCACCAGCGACGTGGCATTAGCCACCCGCGTGCTCAACGGGGTCGCCGGTGCCCGCCTGCTCAAGCGGACCGGACCCGCGGCCGGTCATCGCAGCGACCCGGACTGGAAGCCGGAAGAGGAGTGGGAAACCGAGCCGATCGACGGACCGTACGCGGACGCCGACCAGAACCACGACGAGGACATGCCCGTCCTCGACGACGAAGACACCGATGTGGTGATGCGCCGCCGGTCGGTGGTCACTGCGTTGAGCAAGACGGACAAGGTCGAAGAGCTGGCAGAACCCGACTACCTCGACGTCGACGTGATCGACGAAGATGCGGCCGCGCTGCCGGTGGGTGCCAGTGCCCAGGCGGAAGCGACTCCGCAGCCCACGGCCGACGACGCGGCTGAGCAGGACGAGGGGCTTGCCGACGACGAGTACGAATACGTCGACGACTCTTCGGGTTTGGAGCCCGAGGAGGACGAGGTGGACGACGCCCCGCCCGTCTACGCCTCGGGTGTGTCGCGTCGGCGCCGCTATGACAGCAAGACCGCCGCCGCGGTCAGCGCGCGCAAGTACGCCTTCCGCAAGCGGGTGCTGGTCGCGATGGCGCTGGTGCTGGTCGGCTCGGCGATCACCGCCTTCGAAGTGACCGACACGGCATGGTGGATCTGCGGAACCGCCACCACCATCACCCTGTTCTATCTGGCCTACCTGCGTCGACAGACCCGCATCGAAGAAAAGGTGCGTCGCCGCCGGATGAAGCGGATGGCCCGGGCCCGTATGGGCGTCGAGAACACCGAGGACCGCGACTACGACGTGGTGCCGTCCCGGTTGCGGCGCCCCGGTGCAGTGGTCCTGGAAATCGACGACGAGGACCCGATCTTCCAGCACCTGGAATATGCGATGTCCGCCCGCAACTACGGGTGGCCGCGGGACCTGCCGCGCGCCGTCGGGCAGTAGCCGCGCGGTTCGGCCCATCGGGGTGGCGGCTGGTAGCCTGCTAGCGGTCAGGGGCTATGGCGCAGTTGGTAGCGCGACTCGTTCGCATCGAGTAGGTCGGGAGTTCGAATCTCCCTAGCTCCACAGAGTTCCAGCACGTCAGGTCAGCGATCGCTCGGCTCTTTCAACGCCCGTCGCTTGTTCGGCCATAATCACGATGATCTTGGTCGCACAGCGTGGGGGGACATGTGGACGACGGCAGGGCCGGCAGCGCCGAATCCTCGGGATCGGCACGCATGGCGCGCTGGGCAGGCACGCTCGGGGTACTGCTCCCGGCCCTCGGGATCGTTGTCTATCCGATCTGGTCGTTCCCGCTCACCAGCACGCCGGGCGCCGACGTCGGGCGGTGGGCCGCCACCTACCACGACCGGCTGGTGGCGACGCAGACTCTCTATACGGTCGGTGTAGCCCTGTGGCTGGTGTTCGGGGCGGCGGTCTGGGCTTTCCTGCGGGAGCGCCTACCCTCGGGGTCCCCGCTGCCGCCTGTATTCGCCGCCGGCTTCGTCGCACTGGTCACGCTGATACTCGCCGGGTTCACCGCGTTCAACCTCCTGCTCTACCGCGACCGTGGCGCCGAGCAGGCGACGCTGCTCTACGACCTGACCTTCGGGCTGTTGGCGATGTCCGGAATGCCCACAGCCGTCGCCATGGGAGCATTCGCCACTGCGGTCTATCGCCACCGGGTGCTGCCGCGCTCAACCGCTCATCTGGCGATCGTTGCCGTCGTTGGGCACGTGCTCCTGCTCGCCGCTTTCATCGTTCACGACGGCCCGTTGTCACTCGAAGGTTTCTTGACCACCTGGGGGATCCCGATCTTGCTGTTCGCCTGGATACTGCGAACCGCCTTGACAATTCCCCGCCGCTCCCACTGACCCGCCGGGTTCGTCAACGCCCGCGAAATCGTGGATACTGGTAGAAATCGGTTCAGAAACGATGCCGAGCGGCTCGATTCCGGCCGAGAGTGAGGCAATGCCCACCGTTCTGCTCGATACCACAGACCTAGACCACGCCCAGAGCGCGTTGAGCGCAAACTTCTCCAGGATGCACATCCACGCGAAGTCTGGGGCGCAATCCACTTCGATGCGGGTGGAGCGGCATTTCGTCGGACCTGTCTGCATCGATTCCGCCGACTACGGCCGTGATTTCAGCTATGCCATGGACCCTCCCGAACAGATCCTGGTGTGCCAGGTGGTCTCCGGTCTGCTCGAAGCGGGCCACGCACGGCAGCCGGTTGCCCGGTATCGACCCGGGGACTTCTACGCGTTCGGGGCCGTCGACGGCGCGTCCTACAACGGCCGCGTCCGGTCGGGGCACTACAACCACCTCGTCGTGAACCGCAGGGAGTTGAGTACGTTCGCGGCGGCATACCGCGGCGCCGATACCACGGTCCACCTGACCGGATCTGTTCCCGTGTCGAGGTCGGCCGGCCAACGCCTCACCAAGGGCATCAGTCATGCGCATCGTCTTGCCGCCCGCGGCGACGCCGAGGCCAACCCGCTACTCGGTGCCCGATTGGCGCGCTACCTGGTGAGCTTGCTGTTAGCCACGTTTCCGACTACCGCGGTGCCGGAACCCGCCGTCGAGCACCAACTCGACAGTGCGACGATGCGCCGTGCCGCGGCATTCATCGACGACAATGCCCACACCGACATTTCGCTGAGTGATATCGCGGCGGCGGTGTACGTCACGCCGCGGACCTTGCAGTACACCTTCCGCAAGCACCAGGACTGCACCCCGATGGAATACGTCCGGCGGGTGCGCCTGGGTTACGCCCACCTCGACCTGCTGGCCGGTGACCCCGCCACCGTCACCGTCGGCGATGTCGCCCGGCGCTGGGGGTTCGGGCACGTCGGACGTTTCGCGGTCTACTACCGGCAGACCTACGGCCAGAGTCCGCACGTCACCCTGCGCAGCTGACCCCGCTAATCCGAACTGCCGTCGCGCTCAGCTGAGAACAGTTCCGCTGCAACGGGTTTGGTCGCATACGTGCGCGCTCCGGACGAGACCGTCAGAACGAATTGAGTCGGTTCCGAAGTGGTGCCCTCGGCGAAATGCTGAGCGTGCTGCAGTTCGGTCAGGAAGACGGCGGTACCCCCCGGCGGGATGTCGTGCGGAATCTCGGCCCCGGCGATCGGCTTCTCCAACGGCACCAGCGACGTGCCGTCCGCATCGGAGCGGATGGCCCACCCAGCAACGTGAAAAGCCAGTCGGCCCGCGTTGACGACCTTCACGCCGATGATCATGTCCTCGGGCCGTTCGGCGGCATTGGTCAGCGCCTCGCGCACGTCGCTGCCGGCGTCGTTGGTCACCAGTCCGTCGGGCGTCAATCGACCGACCAGGGGCGTCAGTTTCGGCCGCGGTCTGTGGCGCAGGAATGTGCCGAGCTGGCAGCCCAGTGCGATCACCGCCAGCACGGTCCCGACCAGACCGAGGACGAATCCGGCGACGCTCACTGCCCAACCCTGATGTCATCCATGGCGCCAACGCTACTGGCATGGATCTGGGAGCCGGGGCGAAGGCTGATGACTAACAAAAATTCCGCTGAGCATTCGCTGAGATCGGGGTTTTGGGCTCGGTTCCGGCGCCCGATCACCCCTAGTGTCAGACCGATGAGCACCAAGTACTACTTGCGCAAGGTACCCGTCGAATCCGTCGAGCCGGGATTCTCACTGGCCATTCCGAACGGCGGCAAGTATCGGCTTTTCCAGGTCGAATGCACTCAGATGTCTTATCGCAGTGGACAACCCGCGCTGATTTCGCTGATTTCGAAGGGCCATCCCGACCAGGTGCTGGAGTACGAATTCGGCACACCGGTGGTCCGGCTCTTCGGCGTGTGCGAAGCTGCTGCGTCGTAGCTCTCAATCCGGCTTGGCTGCGGTGACGAACTGCAGGGCACGCTGGGCGTGCTGCTCGATGTCGATCAAACCGGCGGAGGAGAACAGGTCGACGAAGGCGTGCCCGTCGAACATAGTCAGTCCGATCGCCCGCGCGGTGGTTTTGAGGGCGAAGCTGATCGGCTGGGGTTGATCGGCGTAGCTGGTCAGGATGGCGATGTGGCCGCCCGGACGCAGCACCCGCACCATTTCGTGGGCGACCCGAAACGGTTCGGGGATCAGGTACAGGGCGCCGAAACAGCAGACCGCGTCGAAGGTTTCGTCGTCGAACGGCAGATCGCGCGCGTCGCCGCGCACGTAGCAGGTGCGCGGACCGCTGTTGTCCTGCACGGCCCGGGTCAACATCGGTTCGGAGATGTCGAACCCGACCGCGAGGCTGCCGGTGGCCAGCTTTGCAGCCAGCGGTGCGGTGAAATTGCCGGGCCCGCAGGCAACGTCGAGCAGCCGCGTCGCTCTGCGCAATTGTAGGGCGGTCGCCGCGCGTCGCTGCTCGGCTCCGGTGGTGACCCCGCTGGCCAGGTAGAACGATGTCGGTCGCCACAGCCGCTCATAGACCGTCGCGACCAGCGGACTGTTCATCGCAAGCTGCGCGACCGTCGGGACGGGACTCGCCGTGGATTCACCCAGCACATCGAGGTAGCCGTGCCGCAACACGGCGGGCTTGTTGAGCAGACCGCGAGTCAACTCGAGTCGGTCCTGGTTATCGATCATCGTCGGTTCATCCCTCCCGTCGCCCAGGCTAGTGCCCGTGTTTGCAGGGTCGGCAACCTTACCCATAACGTGGGCCATAGCCTGGGGCCGCAGCAGACCCCGGAGGGGTGGCGGAATTGACCGGCGTGGGGATCGCGGAACTCGCGGAAATGGACATCTTTCAGGGATGCCCTGTCGAGGACCTGCTGCCGCTGGCCTCGTGCCTCGCCCCGCTACATGCCCGCACCGGTCAGGTGTTGATGCGCCAGGGTGAGCAGGCTGTCTCCTTCCTGCTGATCGCGTCCGGCAGCGCCGAGGTGATGCATGTCGGGGACGACGACGCGGTGATCGTGGAGCAAGCGGTGCCGGGCATGATCGTCGGTGAGATCGCTTTGCTGCGCGATATTCCGCGAACAGCGACGATCACCACTCTGGAGCCGTTGACCGGCTGGATCGGCGGCAGGGACGCGCTGACTCAGATGGTGCACGTCCCGGGGATCATGGACCGGTTGGTGCGCACAGTCCGCCAACGCCTCGCCGCGTTCATCACGCCGATCCCGGTCCGGCTCCGAGACGGATCTGAGCTGATGCTGCGTCCGGTGCTGCCCGGAGACAGCGAACGCACGGTGCACGGACACGTCCACTTCTCCAGTGAGACGATCTACCGGCGGTTCATGTCCGCGCGGGTGCCGAACCTGGCGATGATGCAGTATCTGGCCGAGGTCGACTACGTCGACCACTTCGTCTGGGTGATGGTCGACGGCACCGATCCGGTGGCCGACGCACGTTTTGTTCGCGACGCGACGGACCCGACGGTCGCCGAGATCGCGTTCACGGTCGCCGACGCTTATCAGGGACGTGGAATCGGGACTTTCCTGATCGAAGCGCTGTCGGTGGCAGCGCAGGTCGATGGCGTCGAAAGATTCTCTGCGCGAATGCTTTCGGATAATCTGCCGATGCGCACCATCATGGATCGCACCGGCGCGGTATGGCAGCGCGAGGACATCGGTGTCATCGCCACGGTGATCGACGTGCCACGCAAGCTGAGCTTGGACCGCAAGATGGTCGAACGGATCAGGCAGGTCGCCCGGCAAGTCATCGATGTGGTGAGCTGAGTCAGAAGGCTGGCTGGCGCGCGGTGAATCGTGCCGTCACATTGCCGATCAGCGATTCGTCATAGGGGTCGACCGCGCTCGGCTGGCCACCTTCGCTGAGGTAGAGACCGTCGAGTTCAACCCAGATCGCATTCGGGCTGGTGATCAATGGGAAGAAGTACAACCGATCGGTGAGATCGGACTCCGGCAGCAGCGCAAGGTAATTCGCCGCCCGCTGGAAGCGGTCGACGGGATTGACGTTTCCGGGCAACGGCATATCTCGGCTGGGATGGGAAAAGTATTGTCGCGAAAGCAATTCGCGTCGCTTGTTGTAGCTGGGATCGTTGGTCATCAGGGTGTATTGACGGCCTTGGTGCACCACCATCTGGCCGTGGTCGAATCCGATGCTCGCGGAGTCGCCGGCGGCGTCCTCGAGGGCCAGGCGCAGCGTGGCCTGGCGCCCGCGGGCACCGACCATCACCAGCTGCACCTCATCCATCAAACTGAGCGCCTCGGCGACGGTGCCGGCCTGGTCGAGCAGGCATTGCGCCTGCAGGCCGGTGTGCAATGCCGGTCTGGCCGGGTCGCGCGAGCCGACATCGGTGGATTTCAGGTACAGCGCATGCGCGGCCAAGCCGTGTCCGTTGACGCCGTCCACGGTTCCGATGCCGTAGACGATGATGACCAGGCTGCCGTACCGACTGGTCCAGCGCTTGGCACTGTCGGCGATCACCGGGCTGCCCGCCCAGTAACCCGCTACCGCGCGGAAACGCCACGATCAGCGGTTCGGTGGTCTCCTGCCAATCCATGCTCCGGCCGCTCAGAACGGGATGGCCGTCGGTATTCCACAGCACTCGGGTGCACACGACCGCCGAGCTACCGGACTCCGCCCGGCACCCGTGATATCAACGATCATGCGGCCGTCGTGGATTGGCCCCCCGCTGGTGGTCCTGCTGGCCGCATGCGGCCCGCAGAGCGCACCGCCGCCCGTGTCCTCGTCGTCGTTTCCGGAGCCACCGACTGTCGCGGTAACCCCGGCAAATATCAGGCGGGTGGCCCGCGAGCTGCCGCCCGGGTACGAGGTGACGCAGGTGCCACGCGCGCCGTCGCCGCGGGCAATCTGGGGACTCGGTGCCGATACTGCGGCGGATCCTGCGGCCTGCACCACGCTGTCCGATCCGGCCGGCGGCCGCGAAAAGTCCGCCCAGGGCGTTTCCGGGTCGGGGTCGGGCGGCATCGTGGATGCGGTGGTGGTGGCGCTGCCGAGGCCCGCGCAACTGGACCACCATGTCGTAACCGGTTGCGCGCACTGGGATCTGACTGCGGGGCGCACTGTCGCGAGTATCGCGCTGATCGATGCGCCGCACATTGACGGCGCGCAAACCGTCGGCATGGTCGCCGACATCCGGTCGGCCGTCGAGTCGGGCAGCGAAATCGCCTCCCGGGCATACACATTCGGCGCCTATCTGGGCGATTTCTACGTATTCACCACGTTGACCAACGACCCGGGCTCGATGCTGCCGGCGCTGCCGGCGCAGTACGCCGCCGATCTGCTGGTCAAAACCGTGTCGACGTTACGCAGCTGAGCATCCGCGTTGGGTAGATTGGCGACGATGTTCAAGCTGGTGCTCGCCCTCGGATCGGTGTGCGTCCTGGTCGGCTGTTCGCCGGATTCCAAGTCCGCGCAGCCGATCAAGGCCGACATCGCCAAGATCGCGGAGGCGAAGTCCACCTTCGGGCCGGAATTCAAGGTCACCAACATCACGCCGCAGGCGATCGATCCCCAGTTTTTCGCCGCCCGCAAGCTGCCCGACGGGCTCACCTTCGATCCGGCGAGTTGCGCCAAGGCAGCGGTCGGGCCGGACATGCCGCCGGGCCTGCAGGGCAACATGGCCGCCATCTCAGCCGAAGGCAACGGCAACCGGTTCGTGGCGATCGCGATGGAAACCTCCACCGCGCTGCCGGTCAACGGTCCCGGCAAGGACTGCGCGCGCGTGGGCTTCGCCGGTGCTCAGCTGCGCGGCGCGATCGAAGTCGTCGACGCACCCCACATCGACGGGGTCCACACCCAGGGCGTGCACCGCGTGCTGCAGGCACTCCTTCAGGGCGCGGCCCGCACCGGCGAACTGTACGACTATTCCGCGCAATTCGGGGACTACCAGGTGATCGTGATCGCCAACCCGCTGGTGATACCGGGTCAGCCGGTGGCCAAAGTCGACACCCAGCGCGCTCGCGACCTACTGGTCAAAGCGGTTGCCGCAGTGCGCGGTTGACGCTTGGGATCTATCGCACATTGCGGGGGCGGAACTGGATGCTCACGCGTGGACCCGCCGACGCCGACGTCTTGGGCACCGAATGCTCCCAGGTGCGTTGGCACGAGCCGCCCATCACCAGCAGATCCCCGTGCGCCAGCGGCAGGCGCAGCGACGGCCCGCCGCCCCGCGGACGCATGGCGAAGGTGCGGGTCGCGCCGAGGCTGAGGATCGCCACCATGGTGTCTTCGGAGCTGCTGCGCCCGACCGTGTCGCCGTGCCACGCCACGCTGTCCGATCCGTCGCGGTAGCAACACAGCCCGATGGTGGTGAACGGCTCACCCAGTTCTCCGCCGTAGATGTCGTTGAGTCGACGCCGCAGCCGGGACAACTCGGGATGCGGTGGATCCTCGACGGTCAGGTCATGAAAGCTGACCAGTCGGGGCACGTCGACCACCCGGTCGTACATCTGCCGGCGCTCGGCCCGCCACGGCACGCAGGTCAGCAGTGCTTCCAGCAGACCATCACAGCCGCGCAGCCAGTTCGCCCGGACATCGATGAAAGCACCGTCGCCGAGGAATCGTCGCTCGTTGTGCTCGAATAGCGAGCCCTGAACCGCGATCGCCACGGGCCGAGTTTATCGCACATCAGTTCGATGTCGCGCCTGCTGGCCCCGGCGCGGCTACCGTTTGAGGCGTGTCAGCGGCGTGGGGGACGAATTCCGAGGTGGGGACGTTGCGGGTCGCCATCCTGCACCGGCCGGGCGACGAACTGCGTCGACTCAACCCGCGCAACAACGACCAACTGTTGTTCGACGGGTTGCCCTGGGTTTCGCGTGCGCAGGACGAACATGATCAGTTCGCTGACGTGCTGCGATCGCGCGGCGTGGAAGTACTGCTGCTCGCACAGCTGTTGACCGAGGCGCTGCAGCACAGCGGTGCCGCGCGGATGCAGGGGGTTGCCGCGGCCGTCGACACGCGCCGACTCGGAACGCCTCTGGCGCAATCACTTTCGTCCTACCTGCGCGGACTCGAACCTGAGGCGCTGGCCCACGTGCTGACGGCCGGACTGACCTTCGACGAATTGCCGGCCGCTACCCGTCCCCAGGTTTCCCTGGTGTTGCGCATGCAGCACGGCGCGGACTTTGTCATCGACCCGCTGCCCAACCTGGTGTTCACCCGTGACTCGTCGATCTGGATCGGGCCACGGGTGGTGATTCCGTCGCTGGCCCTGCGGGCGCGGGTCCGCGAGGCGTCGCTGACCGACATCATCTATGCCCACCACCCGCGGTTCACCGGCGTGCGGCGCGCCTACGAATCGCGCACCGCTCCGGTCGAGGGCGGTGATGTGCTGCTGCTGGCGCCGGGGGTGATCGCGGTGGGGGTGGGGGAGCGAACCACCCCGGCCGGTGCAGAAGCGTTGGCGCGCAGTCTGTTCGACGACGACCTGGCGCATACCGTGCTGGCGGTGCCGATCGCCCAGCAGCGCGCGCAGATGCATCTGGACACGGTGTGCACCATGGTCGACACCGATGCCGCGGTGATGTACGCCAACGTCGTCGACACGCTCTCGGCCTTCACCGTTGCGCGCACCGCTGAGGGGGTGACCATCAGCGACGCCGTCCCGTTCGTCGCGGCCGCCGCCGAGGCGATGGGGATCGACAAGCTGCGAGTGATCGACACCGGCGACCCGGACGTCGCCGAACGCGAACAGTGGGACGACGGGAACAACACACTGGCGCTCGCGCCGGGTGTTGTCGTCGCCTACGAACGCAATGTGGCGACAAACGCCTGCCTGCAGGACGCCGGCATCGAGGTGCTCACCATCGCCGGGTCGGAATTGGGGACGGGGCGCGGCGGGCCCCGGTGCATGTCCTGTCCAGCCGCCCGCGACCCGCTGTGAGCTCTTGTGTCGGGTGGGGCGTCACGCTGGTGTGACGTTCGGCGTCAGCGGGGGTGCGATTCGGCGATGTGTGGGGGCGTTCGGCGTCCAGCGCCACGCTGGCGTGACGCTCGGCGTCCAGCGCCACGCTGGCGTGACGCTCGGCGACAGCGTGGTGACGTTCGGCGATGTGTGGGGACGTTCGGCGTCCAGCGCCACGCTGGCGTGACGCTGGGCGACAGCGGGGGCGACATTCGGCGATGTGGGGGGTCGTTCGGCGTCCAGCGCCACGCTGGTGTGACGCTCGGCGTTCTGCGTCAGCCTGGCCCGGGCGCTACCGCCAGCTGGGCAGCCAGATCTCCATGTCCCAGGTCTGCTGGGAGATGGGCAATCCGGTCAGCACCGGGAACAGCCACGCGAAGTTGGTCACCACCAATGCCACATAACAGGACACCAGGATCATCCCCAGCGTGCGCCGTTCCTTGTTCTGGCCGGGCTGGTGCAGGATGTCGCCGAGGATCAGCGCGATCGCCATGGCCAGGAACGGGCCCATCGTCGCCGCGTAGAAGAAGTACATCTGCCGGTCGATCTCGGCGAACCACGGCAGCCACCCGGCGCAGTAGCCCACCCACACCGCGGCGTATCGCCAGTCTCGGCGAATGAACATCCGCCAGGACGCATACACCAGCACCGGCACCGCCAGCCACCACATCGCCGGGGTGCCGACCAGCATGACTGCTTTGACACACGATTGGGCGCCGCAGCCCGGCACGTTGTTCTGGTCGATCGCGTACAGCACCGGCCGCAGCGACATCGGCCAGCTCCACGGTTTGGATTCCCACGGGTGATAGTTGCCCGCGGAATTCGTCAGGGTCGAATGGAAGTGGAAGGCCTTCGTGGTGTACCACCACAGCGAGCGGATGGCGTCGGGCAGCGGGACCACGCTGTGCGGACCGATCGTCTGGCCGACCTGGTGACGATCGATCGCCGTCTCGGACGCGAACCACGCCGAATAGCTGGCCAGGTAGACGGCGAAGGGGATCACCAACAGCGCGTATGCGGTGGGGAGCAGGTCGCGGCGCACCGTGCCCAGCCACGGGCGCGGTACCTGATATTGGCGGCGGGCCGCCACATCGAAGGCCAGCGACATGACGCCGAAGAACGCAATGAAATACAACCCGGACCACTTCGTCCCGAACGCCAGCCCGAGCAGCACCCCGGCGCCGAACCGCCACCACCGCACGCCCAGGCGCGGACCCCACACCGTCGCTGCGCAGCGTCCCTCGAGGAACGCGACGTGCATGCGTTGCCGCACCTGGTCGCGGTCGACGATCAGCGCGCCGAATGCGGCGACCACGAAGAACGTCAAGAAGCCGTCCAGCAACGCGGTCCGGGCGGTGACGAAGCTGACGCCGTCGCAGATCACCAGCACGCCGGCGATGCCGCCCACCAGGGTCGAGCGGCTGATCCGGCGCACGATCCGCGTCACCAACACGACCATGATCACGCCTAGCAACGCGCTGGTGAACCGCCAGCCGACGCCGGTGTACCCGAACAGTGCCTCGCCGATTGCGATCAGTTGCTTGCCGACGGGCGGGTGTACCACCAGGCCGAACCCCGGATTGTCTTCCACCCCATGGTTGTTGAGCACTTGCCAGGCCTGCGGCGCGTAGTGCTTCTCGTCGAAGATGGGGGTGCCGGCGTCGGTCGGCGAGCCCAGGTTGAGGAATCGGGTCAGCGCCGCGAACGCAGCGATCACCCCGGTGGTAATCCAGCCGCGCGAGCGATCCAGCGGACCGAAGTCGGCGACGGGACGTAACAGCCCGGGGCTGGCCATGGGTATCTGGGGCGTCGCAGGCCGCTCGACGGGGTCCTCCGGCAAGACGGAGGTTTCTCGGGGCGGGGCTGTCATCACGTCGATCGTAGGCTGTCGGTCATGACCAGTGGGCGACTGTTGCTCGGCGCGACTCCGTTGGGCCGGCCATCGGATGCGTCGCCTCGCCTGATCAGGGCGCTGGCCGAGGCCGACGTAGTGGCCGCCGAGGACACCCGGCGGGTGCGCAACCTGGCCAAGGCGCTCGACATCCGGATCGGGGGCCGGGTGTTGAGCCTGTTCGACCGGGTCGAGTCGACCCGGGTTGGCGCCCTGGTCGAGGCCATCAGCTCCGGGGCGACGGTGCTGGTGGTCAGCGACGCCGGCATGCCGATCATCAGCGATCCCGGCTACCGGCTGACCACGGCGTGCGTCGAGGCCGGCCTGCCCGTGCAGTGCTTACCCGGACCGTCGGCGGTGACGACGGCGCTGGTGGTCTCGGGGCTGCCGGCAGAGAAGTTCTGCTTCGAGGGTTTCGCGCCGCGGAAGGGTTCGGCGCGGCGCAGCTGGCTGGCCTCACTCGCCGAGGAGCGGCGTACCTGTGTGTTCTTCGAGTCGCCGCGTCGGTTGGCCGCCTGCCTGCGTGACGCGGTGGAACAGCTCGGCGGACAGCGTCAAGCGGCGATCTGTCGCGAGCTGACCAAGGTGCACGAGGAAGTGGTGCGCGGCTCGCTGGACGAGTTGGTGGCGTGGACGGCCGGTGGGGTGCTCGGCGAGATCACCGTCGTGCTGGCCGGGGCCAGCCCGCGCACCGACGTGCCCGCCCTGGTGACCGATCTGGTCGTGGAGGTGGAGAACCTGATCGACGGCGGCATCCGGATCAAGGACGCCTGCAGCCATGTCGCCGCCGGTTATCCGGAAGTGCGTCCGCGGCAACTCTACGAAGCGGTTCTGCAGTCCCGCCGCGACGAGTCTGGCGAGGAGTAACCCCTCACGTCAGATGCAGGGCCCCATGGGGATGCACAGCGGCGGGTGCGGCGGCGGGCCGGGCAGTGCCGGCAGGGCCGGTAATGCTGGAAGTGCGGGCAGCCCCGGCAGGCCCGGCAGGGCCGGAAGGCCGGTCGGGATGCCGGCAGCGGCCGCCAGCGCCGGAAGCGCCGCAGCCAGCATGGCCGGGTCCACGCCCGGCAGCGCCGGTGCGCCGCCGAGCAGCGCCGGCAGGGCGGCGGCCAGCATGGCCGGATCCACACCGGGCAGGGCGCCGCCGGCCAGGGCGGGCAGTACCTGGGCCAGCATGGCCGGGTTCAGCGCCGGTAGTGCGGCGGCCAATGCGGGCAGCGCGGCCGTCAGCATCGCCGGATCGATGCCGGGGATCGGGGGCAGACCCGGGATGCCGGCCGTCAGCGCCGGCAGGGCGGCCGCGAGCACGGACGGGTTGACCGCCGAGAGCGTGGGCAGGCCGGGGATGCCGCCGGCCGCTGCCATCGCCAGTACGTCAGTCGGCGACACACCCGGCAGCCCGGGCAGTGCGTTGGAGGCCAGCGACATCAGGCTGGCCGGCGATATGCCGGGCAGTCCCGGCAGGTTCACCCCGGGTAGACCGCCCGCCCCGGCCAGACCGATCAGTCCGGCCGGCGAAATCCCGGGCAGCCCGGGCAGGTTCAGGTTCGGCAGTCCCGGCAGGCTCAACCCCGGCAGCGCCGCCGCCGGCAGGATGGCCCCGGCCGTCGGCAACAGCATGCTGCTGACCGAGCTCAACGCCCCTTGCACGCCGTTCTGTGCGACCGGAAGGATGCCCGATGACTGCAGGGCGTTGTAGGCCAGCACCACGTAGGTGACGGCCAGCGCGCTGGTACTGACCACGCTGGCCACCGTGTTACCGACACCCAGCACGCCGTTGACGACGGCCGATGCGGCGTTTACCCCGTAGGGCAGCCCGGCCAGCCCGGCCATACCGCCGGCGTAACCGTACAGGTCGGGCACACCCGGGATGCCGACGCCGGGAATCGGGCCGATGCCCGGCAGGCCGTCGTTGAAGCCGGGCGGCAGTGCCGCGGCCGGCGGCAGGGACGGGCTGGTGGCGCTCGAGGCATCGGGAAGTATCGCCGAGCCGTTGCTGCCGCCGCCGGGACTGGTGTACGCCGCCGGTGCCGGGCCGGCGGGCCGGGCTAATGCCGACGACGGCGTCTGCGGGGGTTCGATCACCGAGGGTGCGGCCTTGGGTGCCACCGCAGACGGCTTGCCGGTTTCCGGCATCAGCACCGACGCGAGTTTGTCGCACTGCTTGCCGGCGGTGCAGGTGCCGCCGGACAGGACCTTGCTCTGGTTGGAGACGGTCAGCGGCGCAACCGCCAGTGCGCCACCCAGGACGACAGCCGCCGCAGCGCCGACGATGGCAACTCTCATGACAGACCTTTCGCACCCGCTCGCGTCCCTGATGCGCGAAAACACGCATCGATGGCAGCAGCTTATGCGCACCCGGCGACTCATGTGGGCGTTCGGCGAAATCCGCGGCAGCTGCTCGAGCCGCTCGAT
Source organism: Mycobacterium sp. NGS29 (assembly GCF_059812965.1). NCBI lineage: Bacteria > Bacillati > Actinomycetota > Actinomycetes > Mycobacteriales > Mycobacteriaceae > Mycobacterium > Mycobacterium sp. NGS29. Next base: position 83,752 of record NZ_JCALDR010000005.1, on the reverse strand, counting down.
ATTTGCTCAGCTAACTCACGCGACTGGAGGTGGTGCTGGGCAGGCCGATCACCGGAGCGGCCTTGTGCAGACATTCCGCCCACTCGGCGGCGGGTACAGAATCGGCGGTTATCCCGCCGCCGACACCGAGGACGGCCTGACCCTCAGCATCGAATTCGACGGTGCGGATCGCGACATTCAACTCGCAACCGGCCACCGGAGATATCAAACCAATTGTGCCGCAGTATATTCCGCGCCGATGATGTTCCCACTGTGAAATGAGTTGGCGGGCACGGATTTTAGGAGTACCGGTAACCGATGCCGGGGGAAAAGCGGCGTCCAGCAGCGCTGCGGTCGGCAGCTCGGGTTGCACCCGCGCCGAGACCGTGGAAACCAGATGCCATACGCCCGGCGCGCGCCTGACCACCAACAACTCCGGAACAGTGACAGTGCCGGTAATCGCTACCCGGCCAAGGTCATTACGGACCAGGTCCACGATCATGATGTTCTCGGCCACTTCCTTGGGGGATGCCCGCAGTGCCGACGGCCAGGCGTCCAGCGGCAGGGTGCCCTTGATCGGACTGGACGTCACGAACTCACCCCTACGGCGCAGGAACAGCTCGGGAGACAGCGAGGCCACCGCACCCCACCGTCCGGCGAGATAGGCGGCCCGGGACGGGGCGGTGCGGGCGATACCGTCGGCGAAGAAATCCAGCGACGAACCGCGCACCGTCCCGGTGAACTGAGTGCAGACGCACGCCTGGTAGACCTCGCCGGCGCGTATCGCATCCAAACACGCCAGCACACCTTTGTAGTGTGCTGCCCGGTCTGCGGCATCCCATTCGATCTGGCACATTGGTGCCGTTCTTGCTGCCGGGGCCGCCAAGGAGTCGGCCAGCCAATCCGGCATCGCGGCACCCGAGAGGCTCTCGTACCACCACACCCCGGCGGGGTCGCGGCGCAGTACGCAGTCGGTCCAGCCACCGGCCGCCTCGGGAATCCGGTGTGGCCGCCCGTCCGCGCCGGGATCGGGGTAGGACAGGTAGCCGATCCAGCCGCCCCCCACGGCACTGAGCTGCGATGACACCGCACCCGCAGTCCCGGCGAACGCGTCGCGCACGGCGACTGGCCGCACTGCGACGCTGGGGGCGATCACGGCCAGCGCGCCGAACCACTCGCCGGTCAGCGCCGCCGGCGGCGGCAGGCCCAGGCGCACCGTGGCACGGCCGACCGCGCGCAGCACCTGCGGTGCGCCGCCCAGATCGCCGAGACGCTCGATTCGCACCGCCCTAGCTTGACAGAACGGCGGATTTCCGCACGCCAGGGTGGTATCAGCGCCGACTGATCTGTCGCGGGTTGCCCAGGGCCACCAATTTCTCCGGGTTGCGCATCGCATAGAAGTTGGTGATCTTGTCCCCGACGATCTCCACGGTGATCACACCCTGCAGTTGACCGCCCAGGTACAGCACCACGGCCGGGGCGCTGTTGCAGGTGACGGTCTGCACCTGCAGTTGCGCCTGCGTCTTGCGCAGCAGACCGATAATCGCCTTGGCCACCTTCTCGGCACCCGCGATGGGTTTGCGGGCTGCAGTGGCCTTGCCGCCGCCGTCGGCCATCCAGACCGCGTCCGGCGCGAGCATTTCCAGCAGCGCCGCCACGTTGCCGTCGGCCGCTGTGGTGAGGAACTGCCGGGTGATCTGCGCGTTGCGCTCCGGGTCGACGTCGCCGAACCGTTTGCGCCGCGCCTGGACGTGTTCCCGCGCCCGGTGCGCGATCTGGCGCACGGTCGGCGTGGGTCTGCCGACTGCGCCGGCAATCTCGGCGTAGTCGAAGCCGAACACCTCGCGCAGCACGAACACCGCGCGCTCGTCCGGGCTCAGTGTCTCCAACAGCACCAACATGGCCATCGAAACCGATTCCGCCAGAACGACATCGGCCGCCGCATCCTGGTCGTCGAGCAGCAGCGGTTCGGGCAGCCAGGGTCCGACGTACTCCTCCCGACGCCGGGCCTGGGCCCGCAATGCGTTGAGTGACTGGCGGGTGACCAGCTGGGCCAGGTAGGACTTGGTGTCGCGGACCGTCGCCAGGTCCACCTCCGCCCAGCGCAGGTAGCTGTCCTGCAGCACGTCGTCGGCTTCGGTTGCCGCACCCAAGATCTCGTAGGCGATGGTGAACAGCAGCGGGTGCAGCAGGGTGAATCGTTCTGCGTGCCCGCCGCTGTCCTTCGGCGGCTGCGTCAACGGACCGCGACCTGCTCGTCACGGGTCAGCTGCGCGGGTCGGCGACCACCCTTGAGCCAGCGGTACCAGCCGGGCTTGGCGCTCTCCTTGCGCAGGCCCCACACCGTGCCCTTGCAGACCACCTCTTTGATCGACGCGGCCAGCCGGCCACCGATGTAGAACCTGATCGGGGTGTCGTCGGTGCGGGCCAGCTGAATGGTGCCGTAGCGGCGCCCGACGCTGACGCACTGCCCGGTGAAGGCCTGGTTCAGCGCGGCCGGCGCGGTCCCGGCGATGCGAGCCAGCACGGTGTTGGCGGCTTGGGCGGCCAGCGGGATCGCCGCCTGGCAGCTCATCCGCAGCGGCTGGTTGGACGGTGCGGCAGCGTCCCCGGCGGCCACGATGCGCTGGTCGGTGATGCTGGTCAGCGTTTCGTCGGTGAGCAGACGGCCCAGCGTGTCGGTGCGCAGACCGCTGCGGGTGGCCAGGTCCGGCACGCCGAATCCGGCCGTCCACACCGTCACCGCGCTGGGCGCGATCGTCCCGTCACCGAACACCACCGAATTCCACCGCACCTCGCTGACGGTGGCGGACTCGAGCACGGTGACACCCAGCTTGCGCAGGTGCCGCGCCACCGAACGCCGGCCCGGGCCACTCAACGACGGACCCAGGATGCCCCCGCAGGCCAGGGTCACCGGAAATCCCCGCTCGGCGAGTTCGCCGGCCGCCTCGATACCGGTCAAGCCGCCGCCGACCACGGTCACAGTGGCGGTGTCGGGCAGGTCGGCCAGCGCGTAGTGCAGTCGTTGCGCGTCTTCCAGTTCAGCGAGGCTGTAGGCGTACTCGGCCGCGCCGGGCACCGCGACCGGAGTGGCGCCGGTGCTGCCGACCGCATAGATCAGGTAGTCATATTCCAGCGCGCCCCCCGAGGCCAGCGACACCCGCCGCGCGGGTGCGTCGATGTGCTCGGCGCTGTCGACGACCAGACGGATGCCGCCGCCCAGCAGGGTGCCGTAGTCGACGGTGGCGGTGCCGCTCCCGGCGGCCAGTTGGTGCAGGCGGATCCGCTCCACGAATTGCGGACGGGGGTTGACCAGGGTGATGTCAACGTCGGCGCGCAGCCGAAGGTGGTTGGCGGCCATCGTCCCGGCGTAGCCACCGCCGATCACGACGACGCGCGTGCGGGCGCCGGACGGTTCGAACATTTCAGACATCGTTGTCTCCGTTTCTGGTGCGGGGTTATGTACTGGAGACACCGCAGCCCGCCAAAGCGTGACAACGGCGGCCGGCTTTGTGAGCTGTCTCACGTTCGCCGACCGGGAGTCCGGCCCGCGGGCGGGCAGGGTGACCAATATTTCAGCGGCCGGATCGGGGCCGCGTGCTAATCTCAGATGACTGACAAACCATCCGTGACCTGCGCCGGTCCGGGTACTTTCCCAGGCAACCAGGCCGATTGAGAGCCATCCGAAGGGCTGCTTCGATTTTCGTCGGCAGGCATCGGGAAGCCGCGGCCCGCGGAGACTGCCGCTCACTGGGTTAGTCGCCCATACTGGGTGCAGTCGTTCGACACGTGCCCAGACGGAGGACCCGGTGCCGCGCAGCTTGGACCTCGTGGTCACCTCCGTAGCTACCCAGCTCATGGAGGCGACAGCGTCGACCGCTACGCAGGTCAGCGAGAAGGTCCTGGCCCAGCTCGTCGAGCAGTTCGACGTCGACGCCAGTTTCCTGCGTCACCACGACCACGACATCCGTGCCTCGGTGCTGGTCGCGGAATGGCCGCCACGTACCGACGTTCCAGACCCGGACCCGCAGGCGGTGGTGCACTTCACCAGCGCCGATCCGGTACTCGCGCAGTGTGAGCACGGCCGCAAGCCGGTGGTGATCCGGCCCGACCAGAGCAACCGGACCCTGCCGCGCTGGGTCGGCGGCGCCAAGCACACGGCTTCGCCGTCGGTAGCTGCTGCACCGCTGGTCTCGGGGGACAAGACCACCGGGGTGCTGGGTTTCGTCAAATTCGGCGCCCGGAAATGGAAGCAAGAGGAAATCAACACCCTCGAGGCGGTGGCGGCGCTGTTCGCCCAGCTGCAGGCCCGGATCGCCGCCGAGGAGAAGCTGCGTTACCTCGCCGAGCATGACGACCTGACCGGGTTGTACAACCGTCGGGCGCTGGTGGCGCACCTGTCCGACCGGCTGGCCAGCGGCAATCCCGGTCCCGTTGCAGTGCTCTACATGGACCTGGACCGGTTGAAGTCGATCAACGACTACCTCGGCCACACCGCCGGCGACTGGTTCATCCGCGTCTTCGCCCAGCGGCTGCGGGTGTGCGCCGGAAGTCAGAGCATGATTGCCCGACTGGGCGGCGACGAATTCGTCGTCATCCCCGACCAGACCATGTCCAGTGGCGCGGCCGAATCCTTCGCCCGCCGGCTCGGCACCATGCTGCGCGAACGGCTGTCGATCGGCGGCCACCAGATCACCCGCACGGTCAGCATCGGGCTGGCGGTTGGCATGCCGGGCCGCGACAACAGCACCGACCTGCTGCGCCGGGCCGACGAGGCGGTGCTGACGGCCAAACGGGCCGGCGGTAACCAGGTCGCCCTGTCCACCGACGACATGTCGCTCAAGAGCGCTTTCCGCAACGACATCGAACTGCACCTGCAGGGCGACATCGACAGTGAAGCCCTGCTGCTGCACTACCTACCCGAGGTCGACCTGTGGACCGGCGCCATCGTGGCAGCCGAAGCGCTGGTGCGCTGGCGGCACCCGATCTGGGGTCTGTTGCTGCCGGATTCGTTCATCGGCGTCGCCGAATCCACCAATCTCGCCGGTGAACTCGGCCGCTGGGTGATGCGCAGCGCCTGCGCCGAATTCAGCCGCTGGCGGTCCAACGGGGTGGGGCAGAGCGCGATCCTGCGCATCAACGTCTCGCCCGTGCAACTGATCACCCGCGGCTTTGTCCGCACCGTCGCCGATACCATCGAAGAGTTCGGCATCGACGGGGGCTCGGTGTGCCTCGAGATCACCGAGCGTGCGGTGGTGCACGACATCGAAGCGACCCGCAAGACGCTGCACGAGCTCAAAGAGGTCGGTGTGCAGATCGCGATCGACGACTTCGGCACCGGCTACGCGGTGCTGTCGCATTTGAAGTCGCTGCCCGTGGACATGCTCAAGATCGATACCGGCTTCGTCCGCGACCTCGGCACCAACGCCGGTGACCTGGCGATCGTGCGCGCCATCATCGGTCTGGCCGAGGCGTTCGGGCTGCAACTGGTCGCCGAGGGAGTCGAAACCCCGGCTGCCGCACTGACTTTGATGCAACACGGATGCCACCGGGCGCAGGGATTCCTGTTGTCGCGCCCCGTTCCGGGCGACGCCATGGAGGCGTTGCTGTCCGCGCGCTGGATGCCGATGCCGTTCCTCGCCGACCGCGAGGCGCTCACGCTCGGCGCAATCTGACCCAAGCAGAGAATGGTTCGAACAATCAGAAAATTCACGTTAATCGCTGTCGCGTGCGTGACCGTCGTGGTCGCCGGCACGGCTCTGTTGATCGGCGGATGCGGTCGCAACCACACCGATCCCGGTCCGTTGACGGCGATGGTGAGTCCGGCCATCCCGGCGGCCGCCCAGGAAATATCCAACCCGTTGCGCGGCCAGTACGAGAACCTGCTGGAACCGCTGTTTCCGCAGGGGGATACCGCGCAGCAACGGTATCCGGCGTGGCCCGCGTCCTTCGACGCCAGCCTGCGGGTGACCTGGCGCCAGCTGCAACCGGTCGACCCGGCCACGCTGCCGCCGGACGCGCCGGATGAGCTGAGGTTCGACTTCAGCGTCATCGACGACGCGTTGAACAAGCTGGCCGAACGCCACATGCGGCTGACGCTGCGGGTCCAGGCCTACAACTCCTGCTGCAACGTCACCTATCCGAACAACACCAATATCGAGATTCCCGACTGGGAACGCGCCAAGTCGACCACCAGCATCAGCTACAACGGACCGGCCACCGGGCCGGCGGCCGGGGTGACGCAGGTGGTGCCGAACTTCAACGACCCCACCTACCTCCACGATTTCGGGCAGTTGCTGGCCGCGCTCGGCCGACGCTACGACAACGACGAACGGCTCAGCGTCTTCGAGTTCTCCGGTTACGGGGACTTCAGCGAAAACCACATCTCGTTCTTGAAGGAGGCGCTGAACGCGCCGGGTCCGGCGCCGCAGGACAGTGAACGTCTGCTGGGGTATTACAGCCAGTACGGCGACCAGAACATCACCAAGGCGTCCATCACCGAGCTGGTGGCGGCCAACGTCAATGCCTTCCCGCACACCCAGCTGGTTGCCACGCCGAACAACCCGGAGATCATGCGGCAGCTGTTGGCCGACGATGTCACCAGGAAACTGGTCGCGCCGGTCGGTGTCCGGTCGGACTGCCTCGGCGTCTACGCGCCGCTACCCACCTGGGCCGAATCCTCGTCGCACTATGCGCAGACCCAGGATCCGCTGGTCCAACAGCTCACCGAACGCCTCGCGAAGGCGCCGGTGATCACCGAGTGGTGTCAGCTGCCGAACGGGATCAACCCGCAGCAGTACTACGAGAAGGGTCTGCGCGACGTGATTCGCTATCACGTGTCGATGACGTCGAGCACCAACTTCCCGGACCAGGACGCGACCTCGCCGATGGATCCCAATCTGTATGTCCTGTGGGCACAGGCCAACGCCGTTGCCGGGTACCGCTATTCGGCGGAAGCCCGGCCAGGTTCGCAGTCGCTGCAGGACAAGGTCGCCTCGATCTCGGTCAACTGGACCAACTTCGGTGCTGCCGCGGCGACCGAGAAGTGGACCGTGAGCTACCGGGTGGTCGACTTCGCCGGACAGACGGTACGGACCCTGCCCGGCACCGTAGACCTCAGAACCCTGGTGCCCGACGCGTCCGGCGACCGCAATGTCGACCAACCACCGCCGGCGTCGGCGACCGAGACGGTGAAAGTCGACCTCAAAGGTCTGCCGCCGGGCCACTACACGGTGCGCGCCGCCGTCGAGTGGCAACAGCACAAGCCCAACGGCTCGCATGCGGTGACCTATCCGCCCATGCGGCTGGCGCGCGACGGCCGCGACGACTCCGGCTTCTATCCGATAGCCACCCTCGATGTGCCCCGTGCGACGCTGGCAACCCCGGCCGCGTCGTGACCGAAAAGTGCCGCTACTTGCGGCGGCGGCCCTGCGGCCGGTATGCAGACAGAACTGACGCTATTCAGGCGGCGTCCGCTCAGGAGGTTTAGTGGGGGATGGATTTCCGTACCTTTGTTCGGACTCTCCTGCTGCATTGGAAGCTCTTCACGGGCGCGGTGCTGGCGTGTTTGGCTGGGGCAGCGGCCATTACGGTCCTGCAGACCAAGAGTTATGAGTCCACGGCCACCGTCTTGGTGTCGTTCTCGGGTGAGACGGATCTGATGCAGGTGTACCAGGGCACGCAGGCCGCGCAGGAACGATTGTCGTCGTATGCGGCGATCGCCGGCGGGCACGCGGTGGCCGAACGTGCGGTGGCGCAGTTCCACCTCCCGATCAGCCCGGACGACCTGGCCAACCAGACCAAGGTGGCGTTCACGCCGAAGTCCACCCTGTTCACCATCACCGTCACCGACACCGATCCCAATCGGGCCGCGAAGCTGGCCAAGGCCGTCGCCGACGAGTTCACCCTGATGGTCGGCACGCTGGGCGGCAGTCCGAAGGCGCCGGGCGCGCCGGCGAGCACCGCTACGTCGCAGCCCCCGTCGCCGACGCCGTCGGCTCCGCCTATCGACGGCGAGCAACCCACCCCGACACCACCCACCGAGACGACGACGACGTCGGAAACAGCGACGACGCCAACGAACCCGAACGGTACGGTGCTGCCGGTGGCCCGTGCGACGGTCATCGAACAGCCCGGGGTGCCGGACAAGCCGTCCAAGCCGGTACCGGTGCGCAACATGGCGATGGGTCTGGTGGCTGGTCTGTTGTTGGGCACCGGGGTGGCGCTGACCCGCGAGGCCGCCGACCGCACGGTGCGCGACCGCGCGAAGCTGGAGAACCTCACCGGTCTGCCGACGCTGGCCGAGTTGCCCGGACACCGGGGCAACGCACCACGATTCGGCACCGACATCTCGTTCGACGACGCGGTGCGCGGCCTGCGGGCGCGGCTGCTGCGGGCGATGGGACCCGGCGCCAACCGGGTGCTGCTGACCGCGCCCTTCGGCGGCGAGGGGACCACGACGACCGCGATCAACCTGTCCCGGGCCTTCGCCGAACTCGGTGAGGACGTGCTGCTGATCGAAGGCGACACCCGGCGACCGGTGATCGCGCCGCTGCTGAAAGTCGAATCGGGGGAGGGACTGTCCAACGCGCTGTCCAACCCCGAGATCGCCACCGAGGCCACCAAGCCGACGTCGATTCCCAAGCTGTTCGTGCTGGCGGCGCGCTCGGTGCGCCGCGAAACCCTGCCCATCAGCGCGTATCTGCCCGAGGTGTTGGACACGGTGCTCAAGGATGTCGCGAAGACGTTCGAGCGGACGGTTGTCGACGGCCCGGCGGTGCTGGCGACAGCCGACTCCGGTCTGCTCGGCGGCGCGGTGGATGCCACGGTGCTGGTGGCCCGGGCCGGGCGCACCACCGAGGACGAGCTGTCCGACGCGCTGACCGCACTGCGGGCGGCCGGTGCCAACGTGGTGGGCACGGTGCTGACCGACGCCCGGATCGCCCGGCACACCCGGGCGGCCACCCGCACCTACCGCGCCAAGGTCAGTGGCCCGGCGTGATTCTCTACCTGCGGAGTCGTCATCGCCTGGCGGTGGCCGCCGTGGTGTTGACGGTGTTTCTGCTGGGCTGCTTCGTTTACGGCGCACTGTCGGTGCGCAACACCACGCAAGGCATCATGCTGGTGGGGTTGACGTTCTTCCTGATCGTCTATTGGGCCAAACCGGAATTGATGATCGGGTTGGCCCTGTTTCTGGACTTCGCGGCGCTGCCGCAAGGCCTGCACGTCGGCAAAGTTGTTGGGCCCGTGTCGATTTACGCCTCGCACGTGGTGCTGATTCTGGCGATCTGCTTCGTGCTGCCCGTGGTGCGGCTGCGCATGTCCGAGTACCTGTTGCCGGGGATGTTTGCGCTGACAGTGATCTACTTTGCCGCGGTTGGGTTTTCGACCGGACACAATCCCGCGATCGTGGTGCGCGAAGCGACTTTCCTGTTCGAGATGATCGCGGGTTTTGTGCTGGCGCTGGTGATCGTGTACGGCGACTACATCCTGCTCTCGATCCACGCGATGGCGTTCACGCTGTGGTTTTCAGCGGGAATGGCGTTGCTCGCTTCGTCGGGCGGTATCCGACTGGCGGGCCGGACCGAGAGTCTGCAGGCCGACACCGGCGACGCCGCCAACCGGGTGATCACCAACAGCCTGATACCGGCCATCGCCGTGCTCACCGCGCTGGTCGCCGCGCAGATCGCCGGGCGGGTGAAGCCGATCGCCTACCTCGCGCTCGGTCTTCCGGCACTGGTCATCGCCGTTCTTGCGTTCTCCCGCAACACAATACTGTCGGTGGGCGTCGCCGCCATCGTCGCGTTCTTCGCCAGCATGGGCTGGTCTGCGGTGCGCCGGGCCGCGCGGCTGGCGCTCACCGGGGCTGGAATTCTGGCGGTGACGATTCCCGGTGCGCTGTTCCTGCTGGGCGATTCGTCGGCGGGGGTGTGGCTGGCCCACCAGATCACCGGCTTCAGTCACCGGGTGCTGGGTCGATCGACCGGCGCCGCACTGACCGCCGACCCGTCGACGCTGGCCAGATTCGCCGAGGACCGACATCTGAACGAGGAGATCGCGGCGGCGCCGGTGTTCGGCCACGGGCTCGGTTATGCCTATCAGTTGCCGTTCGGGGGCGGTGACGATCCCAACGAATTCACCGAGACGCTGGGCACCACGTATGCGCACAATTTCTACCTGTGGTGGCTGGCCAAGTCCGGTGCGGTGGGGATGACGGCGTTCGCCGTGTTCGCGCTGACCCCTTTGGTACGGGCGCTGCGCAGCGCGTCGGTGCCGGCGAAGATCAGCGCGGCGACAGCCACCGGCCTGTTGGTGATGTCCATCATCGATCCGTTGCCAGAGGACCCGGCCAACTCGATGACGTTGGGTCTGGCGCTGGGTGCGGCGTTGGCGTTCGCCAAGGTCGGCCGGCGATCAGCCAAATACGCTGAAGCGCAGGAATTTGCAGCTGATGTGCCGGCTGACCCCGCACCGGCGGCACAGGCGGCCCGGTGACGGCGAAGCGGCCGGCGCTGCGGGTTTTGGTGGTGGGTCCGGCGCCGGCGCAGGCGGCCAGCCGTGGCGGCATGGCCACGGTGATCACCCTGATGGCTGCGCACCCCGATGACCGCGTCCGGATCACCGTGGTGCCCACCTACATCGAGGGTTCCTTCTGGTACCGGCGCTGGGTCGGTCTGTCCGGAATGCTGCGCGCCACCTGGCTGCTGCTGCGGGATCGGGCCGACGTTCTGCACATCCACCTCGCGCACGGCGGCAGCGTGGTGCGCAAGGCGTTGCCGTTGGCGGCGGCGCGGCTGGCCAAGGTGCCCACCGTGGTGCACGCGCACAGCTACGACTTCGGCGGCTGGTTCGACGGGTTGCCGCCGTGGGCGCAGTGGGTGGTTCGGCGGGTGCTGGTGGCCGACCAGTGGTTGGTGTTGGGCACCCGGCACGTCCAGGAATACGCCGACCGACTGCGGTTAGCCGACGACCGGATCCAGGTGCTCAACAACGCCGTGCCGATTCCGCACCGCCCGGTTGCTCAATCGAATGTCGAAGCGGTACATGCGGTTTCGCTGGGCAGGCTGGGTGTGCGCAAGGGCAGCTATGACCTGATCGACGCCGTCGCCGCCCTCGATCCCGAAATTCGCGGCCGGCTACGGTTGACGCTGGCCGGCGACGGTGAGGTGGACCAGGCACGCGCGGCGGTGGCGACGGCCGGCGTCGCGGACACGATTCATGTTGCGGGATGGGTGGATCCAGCGGCCAGGGACGAATTGCTCGGCGCCGCACACATCTTCGTGCTGCCGAGTTACGACGAGGGTTTACCGATGGCGTTGCTGGAGGCGATGGCCTACGGCCTGGCGCCGGTGACGACGTTGGTGGGCAGCATCGGCGAGGCGATTACCGACCGGGTGAATGGTCTGGTGGTCGAGCCCGGCCGTCCCGACCAGATCGCAGCTGCACTGACCGAACTACTCAAGGACGATGCGCTGCGTGCCGAGCTCGGCGCAGCGGCCCGCGACCGGGCCGGGGACTTCGGCCTGGACCGCTGGTATCGGCGGCTGGATCAGGTGTGGGCGGATGTGCGTGCCACCGCCGGGGAAGGTGAGACATTGTCAGCGAAAGACCGCTTGCTGCACAGCAGCGCCGCCAATTGGGCGGCGAAGTTCGTGACGGTGCGCAACGTGGGCCGGGTGCTGGGCCGGACCGCGATGGCGACGGCGACCGAGGCGTTGTGGCGCCGCCGGTCGACCCAGGATCTGGCCATGGTCGTGGCAGATCACTTCTCGCCCAGCGGCGCAACCGTGGTCGACGTCGGCGCCAGCTGGGGGCTGTTCACCTATCACCTGGCTCGCCGGGTCGGAAAGTCCGGTCAGGTCTACAGTTTCGAGCCGCACCCGGACAACGCGCCGATGTTGCGCAAGCTCGACCGGGCGCTGCCCTACGTCCACTTCAACCAGGCCGCGGTTTCCGACGAGCCCGGCACCGCGCAACTGTTGGTGCCCGCGCGGCACAACCGGCAGGTGACGGCGCAGGGCAGCCTCGCGCACGGGTTCGACGGGCAGGGGGTGGACGTCCGCAAGATCGACGTGCCCCTGGTTCGCCTCGACGACGTGTTGACCGACGTTGCCGTCGACTTCGTCAAGATCGATGTCGAAGGACACGAGATGTCCGTTCTGCGTGGGGGTTCGGCGATGTTCCGGCGCTGCCGGCCGACCATCCTGATCGAGATCGAGCAGCGGCACCTGTCGGTGCCCATCGCGGAGGTCTTCCGGCTGATCGAGGATCTCGGTTACCACCTGTTCTACGTCCGCGACACCGCGCTGCGGCCGATCGCTGATTTCGACGTGGCGCGCGACCAGGTGTCGATGGTGGATTCGGGTGAGTTCCATCCCTTCGCCATGCCGAAGGGGTACGTGCATGACTTCTGCGCGGTCTCATCGCCGGAGTTGGTGTCGGCGTTTGTGCGCTGAACTTACTGAGCCAGATGGCTTGTCCCACGCGTCACGTCTGTAACTCCAGGGGCGCGGTGATGTCTTCTGAATTGTGGTGGCGCATCTGCTATCACCTGGCGTCCGGGGTGCGGTGGCCGCTGATGTGTTAGACGCATTCCGGTGCCGTTCGGTTCCGTCTATCTTGAGCGAATGATGTTCTGGCGCAATCGTTTATCGCTCATCTGGTTGTCGGTGGTGGTTCGTAGAATCATTGGCATGGCAACGAGTTCGCGCGATGAGATCGTGGCGGTCTTCGACGCGCTCGATGCTGGGTTGGATCGGTTGTGCGGGTTGCCGTTTGAGGTGTTGACCACCCCGGAGCGGCTGCGGGCCTTGCAGCGACTGGAACAGATGGCGCGCCGGTTACGGGTCCCGCAGCACCCGTTGATCAATCAGCTCGGCGCCCAGGCCGACAAAACCGAGTTGGGTGGCACGTTGTGTGAGGCGCTGGCCACCCGGTTGGGCATCACCAAACCCTGCGCCGCCCGCCGCATCGCCGAGGCCGCGGATCTGGGCCCACGCCGCGCGTTGACCGGACAACCCCTGGAGCCGGTGCTGACCGCGACCGCAGCCGGCCAGCGCGCCGGGCACATCGGCGACGGGCAGATCACCGTGATCCGCGACTTCTTCAAACATCTGCCCGCGGCGGTCGATGCGTTGACCCGCGAGGCCGCCGAAGCCGACCTGGCCGACAAAGCCACCTGGCAACGCCCCGATGAGCTCGCCGGCTACGCCCGCCAAATCATGAACTGCCTCAACCCCGACGGGGAATTCACCGACGAAGAACGCACCCGATCGCGCGGGATCACCCTAGGTGCCCAGCAGCGTGACGGCATGTCCACGATCAGCGGGCTGATCACCCCCGAACTACGCGCAGCGATCGAAGCACTGTGGGCCAAACTGGCCGCCCCCGGCATGGCCAACCCCGCCGACCAAGCCCCGCTCATCGACGGTGAACCCGACCCCGGGGTCGCCGGTGCCGACCGGCGCAGCACCGCCCAGCGTCAGCACGACGCCACGCTGGCCGCCCTGCGCGCGCTGTTCGCCTCCGGGGACCTGGGCACCCACCGCGGGCTGCCGGTCACCATCATCGTCACCACCACCCTGCAAGACCTCGAAGCCGGTACCGGCACAGGGCGCACCAGCGGCGCCACCCTGCTCCCGATCACCGATGTCATCCGCATGGCCAGCCACGCCCACCACTACCTGGCCCTATTCGACAGAGCCAAACCCCTAGCGCTGTACCACACCCAACGCCTGGCCAACCCCGCCCAACGCATCATGCTGCACGCCAAAGACCGCGGCTGCACCAAACCCGGCTGCGACGCCCCCGCCTACCACAGCGAAGTCCACCACATCACCGGCTGGACCAAAACCCAGCGCACCGACATCACCGACCTCACCCTGGCCTGCGGCACCCACAACCGCCTGGCCGAACACGGCTGGACCACCCGCACCAACACCCGCGGCCACACCGAATGGCTCCCCCCACCCCACCAAGACCACGGCCAACCCAGAACCAACACCTACCACCACCCCGAAAAACTCCTCAACCCCGAACACGACGACGAACCCGCTTGACGGGTGATCAGCCTCGTGCCGAGCTGCGCGCGTGGCCCCGGCCCACCCGGTCACCTGGTGCTCGACGCACATCGTCGATCACTTCGAGAAGTCGGCCGGCGGCCCGGTCGACGGCGAAACGGCGAGCATAGTGCTGCGCCGCCACCGCACCCTGCCGCGCTGCGGTGTCCGGGTCGGCGAGCATGTCGAAAGTGGCTGCCAGACCGGCGATGTCGTCGACCCCGACCGGGGGGCAGTCCGACGGCTGGTATTCGGGCAGGCCGCCCATCGTGGATACGATCGGCATCACCCCCAACTGCATGGAGAGCACCTGCACCCCGCTCTGCGAGGCACGCCGGTAGTGCGCGACCGACCCCTTCGCGGCCGCGAGGGTGCCCACCATATCGGCGTAGCGGTACCGACCCGAGCGCCACCGGGTGTGCGGCGGCAGGTACGCGGCGTCTACCGACCCATCTCCGATCAGCACCAGATCATCTCCGCGCCAACAGCTTCCGTCGACATGCCGCTGCCAGGCCGCCAACACCACGTCGAGGTTCTTGTACGGGTTGAGCCGGCCGATCATCACGAAATCACGGCGCTGGTCGGGACCGGCCCGCGGCGGAACGAGACCGGGGTCGAGGTCACTGGTGAGCGGGACGACGCGCACGGACGTGCCCGCCACGTCGCGCCGGCCAACTATCCCGGCTGCCACGTAGTCGCTGTAGGCGATGGTGGCCGCGGAGTGAGCGCCCCACCGATCGAACACCGCCAGTTCGTAGGAGGGCCGCTGCTCGGCGGCATCGTGTGGTCGGTCGTCGTGCACGAGTTGGATTCGCGGGACCCGTCCGGCCAACGCTATCCAGCGCGGATCGCGAACCAGTTCGGTGATCACGATGTCGGGACGGTAGTCGCGGATACGGCGCCAGGCGGTATAAGTGGCCGGCCAGGTCGCAGCCGTCCGAAACCGCGGGTCGAGTACCAGTTCGTAGTCGCGGGGAGCGTCAGACTCCGGATGCTGGTCGGACGTCACCAGCAGCACCTCGGCTCCGTGGCGGCTCAACGCCTCGGCCTGGACCCGCGCCAAGGGTCGCATCCAGGGTGAAAGCCACAGCACCCGGGGGGATTTCACGTTGTCACCGGTCCCGCTGCGGTCCGTTGTCCACCCACCAGCGCCCGTCGAACTGCGGGTACGTTCGCTGCAGCTCGTCATAGAGATCGGGAAGGGTCAACAGGATTCGGTCGGGGTCGGCGGCCAGCAGTTGCTCGGGGGAGATGATCTCCACATCGGTGCCCGGCAACCGGCGTCCCTGTTTGGCCGGCGATCCATCGGCAATGCCACCGATCAGGTTCCGGTTCACTTGCGCGATGCTGAACAATGCCGGCACCCGCGACCCGGCGGCATAGCCGTACACGGTGTGCCGCTGCTCGGCCTGGGCCTCCAGCCATGCGCGCAGCTGGGCGGCGTGGCTGTCGACCGCCTGCTGCAGGCCCTGCAGCACCGCCGGCTTGGTCACTCCGAATGCCTGTTCGCGCGCGAGGATGTCGTTGGCGCGCGCGTCGCGCTCGACGTGCCCGTGCACCGCGGCCACCAGGAAAGTTCCCCCGTAGAGGTCGAATTCCCACGCGGTAGCCACGCTCATGTCGACGGCGCGCAGCAGGTTCGTCACCGCCGTGAGCGAGTAATAACCGAAATGCCCGTGGCGCAACGAATTCCACTGACCCTGTTGGACCATTGCCATCAGTGACGGGAATTGCACCAATAACACCCCGCCGGGTGCGGTGACCTTGGCCCGCAGCTGGAATCCGGCCCGCTGATCGGCTTCGTGCATCACGCCGAAGGAGTCGAGCACCAGATCTGCGACTTCGGCCTCGGCGTAACCGCGCTCGGCGAGCAACGGCAACCAGGTGCCGCCGTGCGGGCTGCCGAACTCACGAACTGTGCTGCCGCGCAGCCAGCCGGCCGCCGCGACCCGCTGCACCGCGTCGGCAGCCTGGTCACGCAGCGCCTGCGGTTCGATGCCGCGGGGTTCCTCCGTCACGGTGTCGTCATCGGCGAGTTGCGCCAGGCCGCAGCAGCCGCACAGGTCCATCGCCAGCGCATGCGCTGTCTCCTGCGGGCTCACCGGCTCACCGGCGAGTGGAAAGTGGTCGGCGGCAGGCACATTCCCCAGGTCCAGCACCCGGGTCAGGTCATCCTCACCGCACCCGCGGCAGCCGCTCACCGCAGCGCGGCACTACGCGTCACATCGGTCGCCATGTGCAGGGTGGGGAGTGGGTAGACGATCTGGCCGCCCCACTCGCTGACGTAACTGAGCTGTTCGGTGATCTCGGTCTCCAGGTTCCAGGGCAGCACCAGCACCACGTCCGGGCGGTCTTTGGCGATGAGCTCGGGATCGTGAATCGGTATCCGGGTACCCGGCGTGAAATGACCGTGCTTGTAAGGGTTCCGGTCCACCGTGTACTCGAGCAGATCGGTGCGGATACCGCAGTAGTTGAGCAGCGTGTTGCCCTTACCGGGCGCGCCGTAGCCGACCACCCGCTTGCCCTCCGCGCGGCACTGAAGCAGGAAACGCAACAGGTCCTGGCGGATCTGCTCGGTGCGCCGGCGCAGTTGCAGGTACCCCTCCGGATGGTGCAACCCGGCTGCTTCCTCGATGCGCAGGATCTTGTTGACCCGGTCGGTCGGGCGGCCGGCCACCTGGATCGGCCGGGCCCAGACGCGGATGGAACCACCGTGCGTGGGGAGCAGTTCGACGTCGACGACCGCCAAACCCGCACTGGCAAGCGCGTTCTGCGCCGAGAAGACGGTGTAGTACTGGAAATGCTCGTGGTAGATCGTGTCGAACTGGCCCAGGCACACCAGGTTCAGCGCATGGTGCACCTCGATGCTCAGCCAGCCGTCGTCGGCCAGCAGTCCGCGCAGGGACTGGGTGAAGCCACGCAGATCGGGAATGTGGGCATAAACGTTGTTGGCGACCACCAGGTTCGCCGGGCCGTGTTCGGCACGCACCTTGCACGCCAGTTCCTGATCGAGGAACGCCGAGACTGTGGGCACGCCACGCTCGGTGGCCGCGGCGCCGACGTTGATCGACGGTTCGATACCCAGGCACGGGATGCCGCGGGCCACCGCGTGCTGCAGTAGATAGCCGTCGTTGCTGGCGACCTCGACCATGAACGAGTCGGGACCCAGGCCGAGACGCGTGGCCGCATCCGCCACGAATGTTTCCGCGTGCTGGACCCAGCTGTCGGAATAGGAGGAGTAGTAGGCGTACTCGGTGAAAGTTTCCTCAGGGGTGATCAGCGCCGGGATCTGCAGCAGCAGGCAGTCTTCGCACAGCCGCAGGTGCAGCGGATAGGTGGCCTCGGGCAGATCGAGTTCGTCTGCGGCAAGGATCTTTTCGCACGGCGGAGTCGCGCCCAGGTCCAGGATGCTGAGCATGCGGTCTGAGTCGCACAGGCGGCACTTCATCTGACACTCGTTTCTGTGGTTTTCGTGCTGTTGGAGGTTACGGCACCGATCGCGTCGAGGTAGGCATCGGTCATGGCCTGCACCGTGTAGTGCGTGCGCAGGCGCTCCCAGCCGCGCTGCCCGACCTCCGGCAGTGTGCCGGGATCGGTGAGGATCTGGGCCAGCTGGTCGCGCCATGCCGATACCGTGACCGGCTCGACGACGAATCCGGCCCGGCCGAAATCCAGCATCTCGGGAACCGCGCAGATGCCGGAGGCGGCCACCGGCACCCCGCGCGACATTGCTTCCAGTATCACCAGGGGAAAGGCTTCGGAGCGACTCGGCACGCACAGCAGGTCGGCGTCAGCCAGTGCCGGCCCGGGTCCGCGTGACCAGCCGCACCACTGCACCCGATCGCGTAGGGCAGCCGGGGTGCGGGACTCCAACCTCTCCCGGTCTGGCCCGTCCCCGAAAATCGAGAGTTTCCAGGGAAGTTCGGTCAGCCCACTCAGTGCCTCGATGAGCACGTGCGGATTCTTGTGTTCCACGATGCGCGACAACATCACCAGATGGGGCGGTTCGCCCGCGGCGCGGACCCGACGGGTGGGCTGCCCCGGTGCGTCGACGCCGTTGGGGGCGATGAACGGCTGTGCGCTCAGCTTGTGGTGGGGAGTGAGCATGTCCCAATGCCGTTGTGCCAACGCGATGAAACCGTCGGCGCGGCTCATCGCGGCGGTCAACGGCCGGGAGTAGATGGGCCGGTCGGTCTCCGGCGGTACGTGCGGGGCGACCAGCCAGCGCCGTTCGCGGGAAGCGGCCCGCCAGAGCGTGGCAAACCCGGTCTCGGTGTTGGTGTCGCCGCTGATCAGGACCGCCGGACCAGCGGGCAGGTCGACCATCGGCGCCCACCATGGCTGACGCACTACCCGCACGCTGTGCGGGATCTCCTTGATCAGCGGGCCGAACCGTTGCATGCACACGATCGTGACGGAATAGCCACGGCGGTCCAATTCTGCCGCCAATAACGCTTTTTGGCGCTCCGCGCCGCCGTACACCAGACGGTTGGTGGTGATCACGATGGACGGCTTGCCGGTGTTCCTGGCTGCGGTGGTGGCCAGGGTGCGGTTGCGTATCTCGCGTTTGGAGCGCTGTACCCGGTCCAACACCGATGTGGCGGCCAGGTAGACGTCGGCGTGGTGGACGCTGTCGCGCCGTTCCAGCAGCAGGGCGATGTTGGCGCGCAACAAATCCCGGTTGCGGAAGCGCTCGACGGTGGACACCTGTGCACCGTGCGCCGACGCGGAGTCGCGGGCGCCGTCGGCGGCCGCCGGGTTGCCGTGTTCGACGTCGAGTTCGTCGGCGAGCAGAACGCGCCAGCCCGCGGCACTGGCCCGTTCCTGCCAGTCGGTCTCCTCGCCGTAGAGGAAGAACTCCTCGTCGAAGCCGCCGATCTGATTCCAGGCGGCCCGATTGATCGCCAGGCAGATGCCGGCCACATAGCCTTCGATGCTGTGCGACTCCGCGGGCTGCTCGGTGTACAGGTGTGAGAGCGGGGTGCCCCGCAACCGGTCGGAGTAGCCGGCAGCGGCCACCAGGGCGCGGGTCAGGGTGCGGCGACGGGTCGCGATGTCCCAACGCTGTGGGCCGGCCGCGGCAGGGTCCTCGATCAGTGGTGAGACCGCTGCCACCCCGGGCCGGCGGAGCAATTCCCTGGTGCGCGTCAGCGGCCCGGTCAGCCGGGTGTCGGCGTTCAGCAACAGCAGATCGGTGTCTGCCGGTGTGTGCTCGACCAGGGCGTTGAAGGCAGCGCCGAAACCGAGGTTCACCGCGCCCAACACCCAGTGCACATCCGGGTGGCGGGCGGCCAGTTCCTCGCGGCCCGGGTACTCGTCGCCGCTGTTCTCGTAGACGTACACCGGCAGCTCCGGGGCATGCTCGGCCAGTCCGGCCAGGCACTGCTCCACGAGGTCATGACTCTTGTAGGTGACGATCAACGCCGAGAGCGGCCGATCGGCCTGCAGGACGGTGTCGCTCTGGGTGGGGGGTTTGAGATACGCGCGGTCCAGCTGGGTTGTCATGCGGTCACCTGTTTCCGGAAGAGTGCGGTCAACATCGACAATTTGACGGGGCCGATCGCCAGGTTGACAGCGAGGTAGGTTGCCGCGGCGGCGCCCAGCACGAGTACCACGTGCAGGCCCGAAAGCAGCAGCACCACAACGGCACTGGCCGCGGTCGGGACCAGCAGCCGCAGCAGGAAGTTGAACGGCGTGTGGTAGCCACAGTGGCGACGCAACCGCCAGCTGGCCAACACCAACCCGAACAGCTCGGTGCAGACCAGACCGATGCCGGCACCGACGGCACCGAAGCGACTGTCGAGACCGAGGTTGAGCGCAACGTTGACGAAAAGCGTTGCCACGAACACCCGGAAGAAGAATCGTTGCTCGTGGCACGCGAACAGGCCCTGGCCCAGGGTTCCGGTGACGAACCGCAATGCGGCGGCGATGAGCAGCAGTGCCAGCGTCGGCGCCCCGCGGCTGACGAATTCCCGGTCACCGAACAATTCGATCAGGGGTGCGGCCAGCAGGCTGCCGACCACGGCGACCGGCAGGGCGACGAAGCTCATCAGTTCGACGCTGCGGCGCAGGAAGTCGACGTAGGCGCTGACATCGCGGGAGTACAGCGTGGTCGCCGTCGACAGCGTCGATTTCTGGAAGAAGATCGACAACGCTTCGGTATTGAACGCGATCATGTAGGCCAGGCCGTACACGCCGACCTCGGCATGGCTGCTCAGCAACGACAGGATCACCCCGTCGGCGCGCCAGTACAGGATGCCGATCACCGCAACGCCCATCAACGGCAGGCTTTCCCGTAACAGGTCGACCGACTCGCGAACGGAGAAGATCGGGCGCAGCGCGACGTGCCGGGCTGCCGCCGTACCCTGGATCACCAGCTGGACAACTGGCGGAATGAGCTGTGCGACCGCGAACCAGACCACATCGGCGTGCGTGGCCACCAACGAGCTGACCATGGCCAGCGTGGCCAGCCGACCCACCACATCGGAGGCGGCGACCGCGGAAAAGCGCACCGTGGAAAGGAATACCGGATCGAACCGCGTCCGTACCGTCAACATCAACAGCTGTCCGGACAGCACCACCAGCATCACCCGCACGTCGGCGTCGCGATAGAGCAGCCATCCGGTGACCGCGGCCAGCATCGCCAACGGCGCGCAATAGACCAGGGACAGGCCACTATTGACGCGAACAAGTCGTTCCAGCTCACCTCGGCCGGAGGTGACGCGCCGCACGATCACGGTGGTGATACCGAGATCGGTCATGCTGGTCCACATTCCGATGAAAGCGACCGCAACCATCAGCTGGCCGTATCCGCCGGGACCCAGGTAGCGGGCGGTCATCGAAACCGACACCACCGACGCCAGCATCCCGAGCACCCGGCAGATCAGCTGAATCGAGATCGCGTGCGCGATCCGGGACTGTGGCACATCGGCCGCTGCCGGTGGCCCGGACTCCGGTGCCGCGTCGTGAATTTCACGAGCCGTCGGCTCGATCACGGTGTCGCCCTTCATCTAGTAGGCTCCGTCGCTGGCCAGGACGGCGCGCAGAGTTCGGGCGATGATCACGACATCGCCGGCCATCGACCAGTTGTCGACATAGGACAGGTCGAGTCGCACCGAGTCCTCCCAGGACAGATCGGAACGGCCACTCACCTGCCACAGGCCGGTCACCCCCGGCTTGACGAGCAGTCGCCGCTTGACCTCCCCGGCGTAGTTCTCCACTTCGCGGCGCAGCGGCGGGCGCGGGCCGACCACACTCATGTCCTGCTTGAGCACATTGATGAACTGCGGGAGCTCGTCGATGCTGAAGCGGCGCAATATCTTTCCGACGGGCGTGACTCGCGGGTCCTGATGGATCTTGAACAGCATGCCGCCGGCACCCTGGTTCAGTGGGAGCAGCTGATCGATCTGCCTGTCCGCGCCGTCGACCATGGTGCGCAACTTCAACATCGTGAAGGGGCGGCCGTCCAGACCGATCCGTTCGGCGCGGTAGAAGACAGGTCCCTTGCTGGTCAATTTGATTGCCACCGCGGCTGCCAGCAGCACCGGTGCGGTCCCCAGCAGGGCGGCCAGAGCGAAGCAGAAGTCGAACGCGCGCTTCTGCAGGCGTTGTGTCCCTTCGTATTGCGGCTTCTCCACGTGCAATAAGGGGAATCCCGCGATGGGCCGCATCGTCAGCCGCGCGCCGGCGACATCCATCACTCCGGGCGATACCACCAGGTCGACGTCCATCGTCTCCAGCCGCCACATCAGGTCGCGGATGCCGTGGACGCCGAAATGTTCGGTGCGGGTCACAGCGACGGTGTCGGCGCCGCAGTGTCCGATGGCGGTGACCGCGGCGGACTCGTCACCCAGGATCGGGATTTCCCGGCCGCCCACGGTGAGCATCTCGCCGCGTTGCGGGCCGTAACCCGGGATGCACACCCCGACAACGACGTAGCCGTCTCGCGGGTTGCGAATCAGCTCCCGGGCCAGGTGCGCCACACCGGACCGGTCACCGATCGCCAGCACCATGGTCTGGTACTGACCCTTGATCCGCATGCGCCACACGTACTTTCGCCACAGGTTGCGGCTGGCCACCAGGCCCAGCGTGCCGACCGGAAGCGCGACCGCCAGATACCCGCGGGCCAGGTCGATCTTGGCCAGCAGCGTGATGATCGCGATGATGCCGAACACCGAGAACGACGCGCTGACGATGCGTCGATACTCGTCGATTCCGGCGCCGATGATCCGCGGGGAGCGCGTGTGGAACACGGCGATCGAGGTAAGCCACAGTGCCGCGAAGACGCAGGAGAACAGCGTCATCACCGGACCCGGGTAACCCGACATGTGCGGGTCGTCACCGAACCGGAGGAACTGCGCGAGCATGATTGCCGCGCACACGATCAGCGAGTCGGTGACGCGCAACCGCGCCGAGTATCGCTGCTGCCAGCGCGGGATGGCACTCACACGCCGCGGGGGCAACGTGAGTACGGACGGCAGGCTGGTGTGCGCCGGCAGTGTGGCAGTCATGCTGGCCGCTCCCTCGGTCATGCGGGCACCGCTTCGGTTGCGGTGCCGGAGGTTTCGACGTGGGCTGGGGTGGCGACATAGTGGACGCCGGGGTAACAGATGAGCTGGGCGCGCGCGGCGCGCAGCAGCGCGATCGGTCCCTGCAACAGGTACCGGCGGGCCAGCCGCCGCGGTTCGCGGGTCAACCGGTGCAGCCACTCCAGCCCGGACCGTTGCATCCACTGCGGCGCCCGGTTGGTGGTGCCGGCCAGAAAGTCGATGGCACCGCCCGACGGCAGGAAAACCTTTGCGCCCGTGGCGTGTCCGTGCTGGTCGACCCACTGTTCCTGGCGCGGCTTGCCCAGGCTCACGATCAGGATGTCGGTGCGGGCGGCACGGATCGCCGCACACAAGGACGTTGAACGTTTTTCGATGTCGTCGGCGCCCGGCGCCCACATGCCCGAGATCACCAGTGCGGGATAGCTTTCCCGCAGCCGGGTGGCCAGCCGTTGATGCGTCTGGGCGGTGCCGCCGAAGAAGCCGACGCGGTGCCCGCCCGCTTCGGCCAGCGCCAGCACGGCGGGCAGCAGGTCTGCTCCGGTCACACGGGGCCACGGCTGTGCGGTCAGCAACTGACCCCGCCACGCGATCGGCATACCGTCGGCGAGCAGCAGCCATTCCAGTTGTCCAGCGGGAGCGGCGGCCACCGTGCGGAAATGATGCAGGTGATCGAGGTTGACCGAGCCTACCGCCAGCCCGCGGCCGGACGGCGAGTCGAGGCGCGACCCGATGATCGACAACACTTCGTCGGTTTTGCAGCGTTCGACGATGCTGCCGCTGACGACCATGCGGACGGCGGCCCGGGGGAGGGTGTCGTGCGTCATATTCGACCTAGCCCGAACGTGTTTCGTGTGTGTCGGTCATGACGCCTCGCTGTGTGGCTCGGTCAGTGCGATCGATTCCAATAGCGGCCAGCTGGCGTCCTTTTCGGAGATGACGGTGACCGGCAGCGGCCACTGGATGCCGAAGGTCGGTTCGTTCCAGCGGAAGTTCTCTTCGCTGCCCGGCACGTAGGGACCGCTGATCTGGTAGATGATCTCGGTGTCGTCGGTCAGGGTCTGGAAGCCGTGGGCGACGTACGGGGGCAGGAACAGCGCGCGGTGGTTGTCGGCGCTCAGTTCCACCATCACATGCTTGCCGTAGGTCGGCGATGTCGGCCGCACGTCCACGGCGACGTCGGCGATGGCACCGCGAATGCAGCGCACCAGTTTGGCCTCGGCGTGCGGCGGCAGCTGGCGGTGCAGACCGCGCACGGTGCCCCGGGTCTGGTTGAAGCAGATGCTGGTCTGGGACACCTCGGCGATAAGGCCGTGCTGCGCGAATTCCTCGGCGCAGAACACCCGCGAAAAGAACCCGCGGTGGTCGCGGTGTGGTTCGATGTCGACGATCGTCACGCCCGCAACGCTGGTGGGTGTGTATTTCATGCGGATCTCTTGTCCCCTCTGCTGATTCGGTGCGGTGGTTCGCGGTACTGGCTAGCTGCGCCGCGTCCCGACGGTCGGATCCAGCACGGCTTTTTCCACTACGAATGCCTCCGCGTACCGGGCGCGGCACTGCACGCCCCGGATCCGCATCAAGCCGAGGAACGTCTCGTCGTCGAACCAGTCCCGCCCCAGCTGTGACGGGTAGGACTCGGCCAACAGCCGGGCCTTCTGCTGCGCCAGCTCGTCTGGAATCGGCACGTAGAACGTGGGATTGGGTAGATCCGACTCCCACTTCAAAATTTCGTAGCCCAGCACCAAGTGCGCCCGGAACTCGGTGGGAAGCAGCTCGGCGAGCAGACGATGATCCTGGTGGTAGTCACCGCGCTGTGGTCCGAGGACGAGGTCCGGCTCGCAGCTGCGGCGGAAGTCGGCGAGGTGCCTCTTGACCGATCCCCAGTGTTCCGGCAATCGCCCGTCGGGTAGGTCTGTCACGGTCAGACGCACGTCGGCCTGCGGCAGAAGTGCTGCCAGAGCGCTCTTTTCCTCGACCTCGCGATCGGTGCCCGCGCCGGTGAGCACCAGAGCGTGGACGACCAGGCCGGGGTTGTTGCGCTCGAGGTGCATCAGGGTGGCACCCGCGCCGATCGCGATGTCGTCGCAGTGCGCGCCGATTACGGCAACGGAACCGATCCCGGTGCCCAACGACAGTGGCATCATGCCGATTGGCCCGCCGCGACCGGTGCTTCCCAGACCGCCCAGGGACGGATGCCCCTGTTGTAGTCGGCGTCGAGTTCAGCGCGCTCCTTGAACGTGTCGGCCGGCTTCCAGAAGCCGTCGTGCTGGTAGCCCAGCAGCCGGCCGGTGCCCGCCAGCGTCATGCACGCATCGCCGACCAGGTCGCCGTTCTCCGGAATCAGGTCGATGACGTCCTGGCGCAGCACGAAGTAACCGCCGTTGACCCAGATGGGGAACTTGGCGATGGGGGCGATCTCTTTGATGTCGCCGTCGGTGCTGACGTCGACGCAGTGGAACGATGACTGCGGGGGGACCACCAGCATCGACGCTGCGGCGCCCGCGTCGTGGAATCGGTCGATCATGGTGTCCAGCGGGGCATCGGTGAGCACATCGGCGTAGTTGGCCAGGAAGTACTCGTCGTTGCCGAGGTACTTGCGGACCCGCCGCAGCCGCTCGCCGATCGGTGACTCCAAGCCGGTGTCGACGAAGGTGATCGTCCAGTCCGACATGTCGGTGTCGAGCAGCTCGACGTTGCCGCCGCGCATGACGAAGTCGTTGGACTCGGTCTCGCGGTAGTTGACGAAGAAATCCTTGACCATGGCCTGGCCGTAGCCCAGGCACAGGATGAACTCGGTGTGCCCGTAGTGCGCGTAGTAACGCATCACGTGCCACAGCAACGGGCGGGGGCCCACCATTTGCAGGGGCTTGGGAACCAGGTCGCCGTCGGCGCTGCGCATCCGCATGCCGTAACCGCCGCAAAAAAGTACGACCTTCATTCCGTGCCCCTTCCAGGCGGACCGACAAACTCGGCCACTAGTTACTACTCAGTATACATACTATTAAGATGGTTTATAGCGTAAAAATCAACATTGAGTTTGTTATCGACTGGATTGTCCTTGATCCGGTGCAGGGACTCGCGTCAGCTCCGGGTCACAGCACGGCGCCGTAGCCCGCTGACGGCGGCTGCGCCATCACGGTGGGAACCAGGCCGTACCGGGGGCCGGGAGCCGGGCCCGCGGCCGCTGCACCGCGCGGCATGCCGCCCAGCAGACTCGGCGGCACCGCCCCCAGAGCGGCGCCGTTGGCTCCAGGCAGTGCCGAGCTGATGCCGGTCAGGTGCGCCGTCGGAATCACGCTGGTCCACGTCGGCGGCACCGACAGGGAGCCGAGGCTCGCGGCCTGACCCATCGCACCCAATGCGCCCGCACCGGCAGCCTCCGCACCTGCGGCGGCCGCCCCCGCCGCGGCCTCTGCTGCCTCGGCGGCCACTTCACCGGCCACCACGCCGGCCGTCTGGGCCATGCCCTGCATGGTCTGGGCAATGCTCAACAGGCTGCTCAGCGCGAATAGCGGCATGACCGCGATGTTCAGATAATTGGCCATGTCGCCGCTGGACATCGCGCTGCTGGTCGGCAGGACGGCCGCCGCGGCAGCGGACTCCGCCGAGGCCAGCGAGGTCGGGGCCGCCAGGCCCTGCAACGCGGTGGGCAGCGAGTTCACCAACGAGGACAGCGTGGTCTGGGTGGCGGCGGCCTCGCCGGTGGCCTCGGACACCGCGGTGGCCTGGCTGGCCAGCCCAGCTGCATCGGTGACCTGCGGCGGCGCCTCGAACGGTGCGAGCGTGGTAGCCGCAGCCGAGTTGGCCGCATAGCTGTACATGGCCAGGGCGTCCTGCGCCCACATCTCGCTGTAGTGCGCCTCGGTGGCTGCAATGGCCGGCGAGTTCTGACCGAAGAAATTGGTGGCGACCAATGCCGCCAACAGCGTCCGGTTGGCGGCGACCACCGCCGGGGGGACCGTCATGGCGTAGGCGGCCTCATAGGCACCGACTGCGGCCCTGGCCTGGCTGGCTGCCTGCTCGGCCTGGGCTGCGGTCGTTCCGACCCAGACCGCGTACGGGGTGGCCGCCGCCGCGGCGGCGATCGCCGCGGGACCCAGCCAGGGTCCACTGGTCAGGCCGCTGATCACCGACGAGTACGACGAAGCCGCCGTCTGCAGTTCGGCCGCCAGCTCGTCCCATGCCACGGCAGCCGTCAGCAAGGGTGCCGCGCCTGCGCCGAGGTACATCCGCGCGGAGTTGATCTCCGGTGGCAGTGCCCCATAGTCCATTGCTCTTATCCCCCGTGCGTCAACTGGTCGCAGCTACGTTGGCGGCCTCTGTGGCGCCATAGGATTCCGCGCTGACCTGCATGGTCTGCACCAACATCTGGTGAATTGCGGCGGCCTGAGCGCTCACGGCCTGGTACATCTGCCCGTGTGCGGCGAACTGCATCGCGGTCAGGGCGGATACTTCGTCGGCCGCCGCCGGGGCCAGGCTGGTCGTGGGTATCGCTGCGGCAGCGCTGCCTGTGCTGACGGCGGCGCCGATACCTTGCAGGGTGCCGGCCGAGGCCGCTAACACTTCTGGGTGCGTGGTAACGAACGACATGCGCCCCTCCCCATCCATCGGACTCGATCTCGACCGCGTCGCGGCTTCCGGCTCCCGGTTGCCCAAACCAGCATCCTGTTCAAACCGAACTATACATACTTTTTGTACGCTCGCGAGTCCTCAGATTGACTTCAAGTATTTGTAGAGGGGTTTTCCGGTCTTGTGTGGCGTAGAACACATCGGATCAGGACCAGACTGCTAACCTCGCAGTGGCGTGTAATTGCTACGTGAGGCATAAGTGCCGGTACCTTCGTCCTACGAACCCGGCGGTCCGCTCAAGGAAGGCATCGTGATGGTGGAAGCGACGCGCATCGGTGCCAGGGGCGACGCCGCGGTCTCGGCGGGTCACCCGACCAACGGGTCGTATGACGACTGAACAGGCCGACGGACGGGCCGACACCACCCGGCAACATATTCTGCGGGCCGCCGCACACCAGTTCGCTCGACGTCCCTACCACGATGTCGGCCTGGACGACATTCTCGCCGAAGCCGAACTGACCAAAGGCGCGATGTACTTCCACTTCCGGTCCAAGCACGCGCTTGCGGTTGCCATCATCAACCAGCACACCTCGGCGGGGCGGACGGCGGTCGACGATCTGCTGGCCAGGCACCTTTCCGGCTTGGAGACCCTGGTCGACTTCTGCTACCTGGCCGCTGTCCAGGACATGACAACGGATGTGGCCCGGGCCGCGTCGCACCTGCTCGAGACGGTCGGGCGGACAGAGGGGCTGCAGGCGCAGCTGCTCAACGGCTGGATGGACATGCTGGCCGGGGTCGTCGAGAGGGCGATCGCCGAAGGTGATGTCGCTGCCCGCTGGGAACCGCGTGACGTGGGGCGGCTCATCGTATCGATGTACATGGGGCTGCGACAGACCAGCGACCTCGACGATCCGCAGCGCTACCTGCTCGATCTGGAAAGAAACTGCATGCTGGTGCTGGCGGGGATCCTGGAACCCGACCGGCTCGATTACTTCACCCAATTCGTCCGTCGGCGCACCGCGCTGGCCATCTCTGCCGCCGGGGCGTCCCCGTCCGCGCGGTGAACGGCGCGGAACGAAACCACGCATAGTCAGAGACGCCGCTCCGGCGGCTGTTAGGCTTACCCGCTGACCAGGAAGAACGAGACGTGCAGGTCCGGAGCCTAACCGGAAGAACATGCTGCGGAGGGCGGGATATGGCGCGCCAGGTTCGGTCTGAGGTGACCCGCCGGAAGATCCTCGATTCCGCGATCGACGTTTTCAGCGAAGTCGGGTATGCCGCGGCCGGCTGGGGCACGATCATCGAGCGAACCGGCATGACCAAGGGCGCGCTCTACCACCATTTCGATTCCAAGGAAGCCCTGGCCTCCGACATCATCGACGAGGGTGCCGAGGTTCTGCTCGCAGCGTTTCGCAACGTCTGCGGATCGGCGTCTCCGGCCCTGGAGAACATGATCCACGGCACGTTCGCCATCGCCGCGGTGCTCAATGCGGACAAGACGGCCCGCGCGGCCGGCCAATTGGTCGCCGCGCTGAGCGGATACAACGACGCGGCGGCGCGCTCCTGTTCGGCCTGGGTTGCCGAGGTGACCGCGCAGGCGCGTCGGGCAATCGCCGAAGGTGATCTGCGCGAAGACGTCGACCCGGTCGCACTCAGCGAGGTGATCGTCGGGGCGATGGTCGGAACGCGCCTGCTGTCCATCGCGATGGCGCGCGGCCGCAGCACAGACGGTCCGCGAACCGAACGCACCTCGCAACTGAGCCAGATCTGGCTGCTACTGCTGCCCGGCGTTGCCTCCGACGCATCGCTGCCGTACTTCCAGCAGTTCCTGGCCCGAGAGGCGATGCGCCACAACCGTCCCAGTATCGCCGTCGTGCCGGACGGCAACTAGCCGACTGCGCTCGCGGCGTTACTGGGCCGGCGGTCCCTGATGATGCGGGCCGGGACGCCGGCGACGTCAACGTCGTCGGGCACCGGCTTGGTGACGACCGCGCCCGCATAGATCCCGACGCGGCTGCCGACGTCGACACCCAGGATTACCGCGCCGGGAAAGATGAACACGTCGTCGCCAATGGTCGGATACTCGCCGGGTCGCCCTTCACCGATGGTGACTCCCTGATGAATCCGGCAGTTCGCGCCGATTCTGGCGAGGTGATGGACGTGCACCCAGCCGACATGGGCAACCGATAGGCCCGGCCCGAACGAATTCAGCGAGATGCCGAAGCCGAGTTTCTCGCCCAGAAATTTCAATCGCAGCCGCAAGTAGGCGGCGAGGAGGTGACCGGCCGGCGTCCGGGCGGTGTTCGTCCAGTATTCGGTTTTGCGCAGCATCCGCTGGAAGTACGGCGCGCGTTGGGTGATGCGGTAGCGATGCCGCCAGCGCTCCAAGCCTTGTGCCTGCAAATCCGCCGCCAGGTAGGCGTCAAGGTCACTGCGCGTCCTGATCACCCGCCAAACCATACTACAAGTATCAGAAAATGGGTAGAGCGTGACTTGCAGTCTGAGGCGGGTGCCTCAGCGTTCCTCTTCCCACAACTGCTCGGTGAGGTCCTGGAAAGCGGCAAGGGCGAACTTGTCGTCGGCGCGCATCACCGCCGAGCGGCTCATCAGGGCCCGCACCACCGAGCCGTCCTTATGTGCCAGTTCCACCACCATGTTCGCCAGGGCGTGCACGAAGGAGAGCAGTGATGACTCCGATTCGGGAGCCTGGTGGAAGATCTCGTGGAACCTCAGCGTCAGGACCTCTTCGGGCTCGCAGCCCACCATCTGTGCAAACGCCGTATTGGTGAACAGGATGCTGCCGTCGTCGGCGACAGCAAGGACGGGAACCGGGATCCGTTCCAGCACCACCAGAGCAGGCAGCTGCTTGAGGGTGGTCATCGGCGATTGGCTGACCTGCCGAGTCCGTCTGCGCTCCACAGCCCGATTATGGCCTACGGCGAAACTTCACTTCACCCGACTTCGGTGGGAGCCTGATACCGCGGGAAAACCCCGGCCGGCGCCGGCAGTTCGGTGCCCGGTCTCAGTCGTGTACCGATCGCGCTGAACGACCGCCGATCGTCGGGCTGGCCCAGCAGGTCGAGCAACTTCGCGGCCGACTCCGGCATCACGGGAGCGACCAGCAGCGCCGCGATGCGGACCACCTCGCAGGTGACGTAGAGCGTCGTGCGGAACCGGTCCTGGTCGGCATCGGTTTCGCTCTTGCGCAACACCCAGGGCTGCTGCGCCGAGAAGTACTTGTTGGCATCGCCGAGCATCAGCCAAATAGCTTCCAGCGCAAGGTGCATCGACTGAGTGTCGAAATGTGCGCGCACCCGCTCCAGCAACCCGTCGGCCGTCGTCAGCAGGTCGGTGTCGGCGTCGATGAACTCACCGGGATCGGGCACCGTCCCGTTCAAGTTCTTGGCCACCATCGACAACGACCGCTGCGCCAAGTTTCCCAACTCGTTGGCCAGGTCGGTGTTGATCCGCGTGATGATGGCCTCGTCGCTGTAACTGCCGTCCTGACCGAACGGCACCTCGCGCATCAGGAAGTAGCGGATCTGGTCCACCCCGAATGTGTCGACCAGAGCCACCGGGTCGACGATGTTGCCCACCGACTTGCTCATCTTCTCGCCACTGTTGAGCAGGAATCCGTGCGCGAAAACCCTTCGAGGCAGCGCGATTCCGGCCGACATCAGGAACGCGGGCCAGTAGACGGCGTGAAACCTGATGATGTCCTTGCCGATGATGTGCAGGTCGGCCGGCCAGTACCGGCGGAACGACTCCGATTCGGTATCCGGAAAGCCAACGCCGGTAAGGTAATTCGTCAATGCGTCGATCCAGACGTACATCACGTGGTCGGGATGTCCCGGCACCTGCACGCCCCAGTCGAACGACGTCCGCGAGATGGACAGGTCGCGTAACCCGCCGGAGACGAAGCTGACCACCTCGTTGCGGCGCACGTCGGGTCCGATGAAATCGGGATTCGCCTCGTAGTGGGCCAGCAGCTTGTCGGCGTACGCCGACAGCCGGAAGAAATACGTCTGCTCCTCGGTCCAGGTGACCGGGGTGCCGGTCTCCACGGCGATCCGGGTTCCGTCGACGACCGTGGTCTCCGATTCGACGAAGAACCGCTCGTCGCGCACCGAGTACCAGCCTGAGTACGCGTCCAGATAGATGTCGCCTGCGGCCTCGATGCGCTGCCAGATCTGCTTGGACGCCTCGTGATGGTCGGCGTCGGTGGTGCGGATGAACCGGTCGAACGAGATGTTCAGCTTCTCCTGCAGCCGCTGGTAGACGTCGGAGTTGCGGCGCGCCAGCGCGGCGGTGGGCAATCCTTCGGCCGCCGCGGCCTGGGCCATCTTGAGTCCGTGCTCGTCGGTGCCGGTCAGGTACCGCACGTCGAAGCCGTCGAGGCGCTTGAAGCGTGCGATGACGTCGCTGGAGATGAACTCATAGGCGTGCCCCAGATGCGGCGCGGCATTGGGATAGGTGATGGCGTTGGTGACGTAGTAGGGCTTCATCGGGATTCACCCTATTGGGTGCGGCGGGTGCGTGGGCGCGACGTGAGAGGGTGTGCAACGTGAGCCCCACCCGCGCAGCACCGCCGCCGCCGGAACCGCTCTCGCCGTTGATCGACGCGCACACCCACCTCGATGCCTGCGGCGCGGTCGACGCGGCCGACGTGCGCGCGATCCTCGACCGCGCGGCCGCCGTCGGCGTGGTGGCGGTGGTCACCATCGCCGACGACATGGACTCGGCCCGCTGGGTCACCGACGCGACCGAGTGGGACTCCCGGGTTTACGGTGCGGTGGCCCTGCACCCCACCCGCGCCGATGCGCTCACCGGGGCGGCCCGCGCCGAGATCGAGGAACTCGCGGCCCACCCGCGGGTGGTGGCCGTCGGCGAAACGGGAATGGACCTGTACTGGCCCGGCCGGCTCGACGGTTGCGCGCAGCCGCAGGTGCAGCGCGAGGCCTTCGCGTGGCACATCGATCTGGCCAAACGGCTGGGCAAGCCGCTGATGATCCACAATCGGCAGGCCGACCGCGACGTGCTGGACGTGCTGCGCGCCGAAGGCGCTCCCGACACCGTGATCATGCACTGCTTCTCCTCGGACAGCGCGATGGCCCGGGAGTGCGTAGCCGCCGGATGGTTGCTGAGCCTGTCCGGGACGGTGAGCTTTCGCAATGCTCGAGAGTTGCGCGAGGCCGCCCTGCTGATACCGGTGGAGCACCTTCTGGTGGAGACCGACGCGCCATTTTTGACGCCGCACCCGTACCGCGGTGCAGCAAATGAGCCTTACTGCCTGCCGTATACCGTTCGCGCGCTGGCTGAGCTGGTCGACCGGCCGGCCGAGGAGCTAGCGCAGATTACTGCCAGCAATGCGGTAAGGGCCTACGGACTGCAGGGGTGCGGCCGCTGAACGGTCCTGAATTCAACATGCTCGAGTTGCTCAGCACCCGACGTTTCGTTACCGTCTTGTGATCGTACGGGTGGGCCTCTGGGCCCATTTTGTCATTTCAGCTGAATATGGTCGGTAGCTCAATGCTGAGTTGTTGCTGCGTAACGGTCGCTGTAGGTCGGGACTAACTGGGATTAGACATTGAATCTGCTTACTAAACTTCATCAAACTGAATCGCCGATGTTGCGCCTGGTGGTTGGCGCTTTATTAGTGGTACTGGCATTCGCCGGCGGCTTCGCCGTGTCCGCGTCCAAGACGGTGACCTTGACCGTGGACGGCACGTCCATCCAGGTCAACACGATGAAGTCGCGGGTCAGCGACATCATGGCGGAGAACGGTTTCGACGTGGACGCGCGGGACGACCTCTACCCCGCCGGGGACGTCTCCGTCGGCGACGCCGCCACCATCGTGCTGCGCCGCAGCCGCCCGCTGCAGATCACTCTGGACGGCCAGAACTCCCGGCAGGTGTGGACCACCGCGTCCACCGTGGACGAGGCGCTGGCGCAGTTGGCGATGACCGACACCGCCCCCGCCGCCGCATCCCGGGCCAGCCGCGTCCCGTTGAACGGCATGGCTCTGCCGGTGGTCAGCGCCAAGACGGTCCAGATCGACGACGGCGGCGTGCAGCGCACAGTGCACCTGCCCGCGCCCAACGTCGCCGGGTTGCTCGCCGCGGCCGGCGCCCCCCTGCAGGACAGCGACCAGGTAGTACCCGCCGCCAACGCGCCCGTCGTCGACGGCATGCAGATCCAGGTCACCCGCAACCGCATCCAGCGGGTCACCGAGCAGATGCCGCTGCCGCCCCCGGCGCGGCGCATCGAGGACCCGGAGCTGAACATGAGCCGCCAGGTCGTCGAGGACCCGGGCAGCCCCGGCACCCAGGAGGTGACCTTCGCGGTGGCTGAGGTCAACGGTGTCGAAACCGGTCGCCTGCCGATCGCCAACACGGTGCTGGCCCCGGCCCGCGAAGCCGTGGTCCGGGTCGGCACCAAACCCGGCACCGAGGTTCCCCCGGTCAGCGACGGTGGCGTCTGGGACTCGCTGGCGGGCTGCGAGGCCGGCGGGAACTGGGCGATCAACACCGGCAACGGCTTCTACGGCGGCGTGCAGTTCGACCAGGGCACCTGGGAGGCCAACGGCGGGCTGCGCTACGCGCCCCGGGCCGACCTGGCCACCCGGGAGGAACAAATCGCCGTCGCCGAGGTGACCCGGCAGCGTCAAGGTTGGGGTGCCTGGCCCGTGTGCAGTGGCCGGGTGGGTGCGCGCTGACGATCCGGCTGCTCGGACGCACCGAAATCAGGCGGCTGGCCAAAGAGCTTGATCTGCGGCCACGGAAATCGCTCGGACAAAACTTCGTTCACGACGCCAACACGGTGCGCCGCGTGGTGACGGCCTCCGGCGTCGGCAAGTCCGATGTGGTCCTCGAAGTCGGGCCGGGGCTGGGGTCGCTGACGCTGGCGCTGCTGGACCGCGGCGCGACCGTCACCGCCGTCGAGATCGATCCGGTGCTGGCGGCCCGGCTGCCGCAGACCATCGCCGAACATTCCCACAGTGAGATGCAGCGATTTTCGGTGATCAACCGCGACGTGCTGTCGCTGCGTCGCGAAGAACTCGACGTGCAACCCACCGCGGTGGTGGCCAACCTGCCCTACAACGTGGCGGTGCCGGCGCTGCTGCATCTGCTCGCGGAATTTCCCTCCATCCGTGTCGTGACGGTCATGGTGCAGGCCGAGGTGGCCGAACGGCTGGCTGCCGATCCCGGTGGCAAGGAATACGGGGTGCCCAGCGTCAAGATGGGTTTCTACGGCCGGGTACGCCGCTGCGGCACGGTGCCGCCGACGGTGTTCTGGCCCATCCCGCGGGTGTATTCGGGGCTGGTGCGCATCGACCGCCACGAGACGTCGCCGTGGCCCACCGACGAAGCGTTCCGCCGGCGCGTCTTCGAGCTGGTCGACATCGCCTTCGGCCAGCGGCGTAAGACGTCGCGCAACGCCTTCGTGCAGTGGGCCGGTTCCGGCAACGAGTCCGCGAGTCGGCTGCTTGCCGCCAGCATCGACCCCGCCCGGCGCGGTGAGACGCTGTCGATCGAGGATTTCGTGCGGTTGCTGCAGCGTTCCGAGTCGGCGTCAGACCACCCCGGGGGCGGGGAGGATCCCGCACAGGTCTCGGCCGGCTGACGGGACGCGCCGCGATAGTCTGCTGCGGTGGTCGCGGATGTCTGAGAGCAACACCGCCGAGTTGTGGGTGCCCACCGGGTCGGTCACCGTGCGGGTGCCGGGCAAAGTCAACCTCTATCTGGCCGTCGGTGACCGCCGGGATGACGGCTATCACGAGCTGACGACGGTGTTCCACGCTGTCTCGCTGTTCGACGAGGTCACGGTGCGCAACGCCGACGTGCTGTCGCTGGAGTTGGTCGGCGAAGGCGCCGACAAGCTGCCCACCGACGAGCGCAACCTGGCCTGGCAGGCCGCCGAGCTGCTGGCCGAGCACGTGGGCCGGGCGCCGGACGTCTCCGTCCTGATCGACAAATCCATCCCGGTGGCCGGTGGCATGGCCGGCGGCAGTGCCGATGCGGCCGCGGTGCTGGTGGCGATGAATTCGCTGTGGGAACTGAACCTGCCGCGCCGTGATCTGCGCCTGCTCGCCAGCCGGCTGGGCAGCGACGTGCCGTTCGCGCTGCACGGCGGCACCGCGCTGGGCACGGGGCGCGGCGAGGAGCTCGCTACGGTGTTGTCGCGCAACACGTTCCACTGGGTGCTGGCGTTCGCCGACAGCGAGTTGCTGACCGCGACGGTATACGGGGAGTTGGACCGGCTTCGAGAGGTGGGCGACCCGCCC
Organism: Mycobacterium sp. NGS29; assembly: GCF_059812965.1. NCBI lineage: Bacteria > Bacillati > Actinomycetota > Actinomycetes > Mycobacteriales > Mycobacteriaceae > Mycobacterium > Mycobacterium sp. NGS29. Next base: position 48,317 of record NZ_JCALDR010000005.1, on the reverse strand, counting down.
CGGCTGGACGAGGCGGGCCCCGTGCTGGCGGCCCTGGCGGCCGGGGACCCGCACCAGCTCGCGCCGCTGTTGGGCAACGAGATGCAGGCCGCGGCGGTCAGTCTGGACCCAGCGTTGCGCCGGGCGCTGCGGGCGGGAGTGGATGCGGGCGCGCTGGCGGGCCTGGTGTCCGGTTCGGGTCCGACCTGCGCCTTTCTGTGCGCCTCCGCGGAGGCGGCGGTCGATGTCGCCACGCAGCTGACCGGGGCAGGGGTGTGCCGCACGGTCCGGGTCGCCACCGGTCCGGTGCCGGGTGCCCGGGTGGTGCCGACCCCCGCCGACGGTGCCTGACGGCCGTCGTCGATGTGAGATCGCACTCAAATCCCGTCACCGTTTGGCAGTTACTTAAGAGTTGCTTAAGATAAGCCGCGGTGACGAGTCACGGTTGGCAAAAGCAAACCCAGCGCAGGACCGCGTTCATCACCAAATCGAGACCTAACCGCTCCCCAAAATGTGTGCGCGCCTGCCCTCAAGCGAGATCTGGCGGGTGCAACATGAAAACCCGGACCTTGGGGATGCGCTGGAACCGAGGAGGTTTGCGTGAGCAGGTTTACCGAGAAGATGTACCGCAGTGCCCGCACCGCGACGACGGGCATGGTCACCGGTGAACCCCACGAACCCGTCCGGCACACCTGGGGCGAGGTGCACGAGCGGGCCCGCTGCATTGCCGGCGGGCTGGCCGCCGCGGGCGTAGGTCTCGGCGACGCTGTCGGCGTCCTCGCGGGTTTCCCGGTGGAGATCGCGCCGACCGCGCAGGGCCTGTGGATGCGCGGCGCCAGCCTGACCATGCTGCACCAGCCGACGCCGCGGACAGACCTGGCGGTGTGGGCTGAGGACACCATGACGGTGATCGGGATGATCGAGGCCAAGGCCGTGATCGTCTCCGAGCCGTTCACGGTGGCGATTCCGGTGCTCGAAGACAAGGGCATCAAGGTCCTGACGGTCACCGATCTGCTCGCGTCGGACCCCATCGACCCGATCGACGTCGGCGAGGATGACCTGGCGCTGATGCAGCTGACCTCGGGTTCGACGGGTTCGCCGAAGGCGGTCCAGATCACCCACCGCAACATCTACTCCAACGCCGAGGCGATGTTCGTCGGCGCCGAATACGACGTCGACAAAGACGTGATGGTCAGTTGGCTGCCCTGCTTCCACGACATGGGCATGGTCGGCTTCCTCACCATCCCGATGTTCTTCGGGGCGGAGCTGGTCAAGGTCACTCCGATGGACTTCCTGCGGGACACGTTGCTGTGGGCGAAGTTGATCGACAAGTACCGGGGCACCATGACGGCGGCGCCGAACTTCGCCTACGCGCTGCTGGCCAAGCGGCTGCGACGGCAGGCCAAGCCGGGGCAGTTCGACCTGTCCACGCTGCGTTTCGCGCTGTCCGGCGCCGAGCCGGTCGAACCCGCCGACGTCGAGGACCTGCTGGACGCCGGCAAGCCGTTCGGGCTGCGGTCGTCGGCGATCCTGCCGGCCTACGGCATGGCCGAGACGACGCTGGCCGTGTCGTTCTCGAAGTGCAACTCCGGCCTGGTGGTCGACGAGGTCGACGCCGACCTGCTGGCCGCGCTGCGCCGGGCCGTCCCCGCGACCCACGGCAATACCCGCCGGCTGGCCACGCTGGGGCCGCTGCTGCAGGATCTGGAAGCCCGCATCGTCGACGAGGACGGCACGGTGATGCCGTCGCGCGGCGTCGGTGTCATCGAGTTGCGCGGCGAGTGCCTCACCCCCGGCTACATCACCATGGGCGGGTTCATCCCGGCGCAGGACGAGCACGGCTGGTACGACACCGGTGACCTCGGCTACCTCACCGACGAAGGCCACGTGGTGGTGTGCGGCCGCGTCAAGGACGTGATCATCATGGCTGGGCGCAATATCTACCCGACCGACATCGAGCGGGCGGCGGGCCGGGTCGACGGGGTCCGTCCCGGCTGCGCGGTGGCGGTCCGCCTCGACGCCGGGCATTCGCGGGAGTCCTTCGCCGTGGCCGTCGAGTCGAACGCTTTCGAGAACCCGGCCGAGGTGCGTCGCATCGAGCACGACGTGGCACACGAGGTCGTCAAGGAGGTCGACGTGCGTCCGCGCAACGTGGTGGTGCTGGGGCCCGGGACCATCCCGAAGACGCCGTCGGGCAAGCTGCGCCGCGCCAACTCGGTCACGCTGGTCACGTAGCGCGGGCGGGTGTGAGCCGGTGGCTTTGAGTGTGAGCCGGCGGCGCTCGGCACGGCGTGTCGCCCGCCCTGCGTTCACACTCAAAGCAGTGCTAGCACAATGGATCTGGCTTCTACCAGGCGTGCACCCGGTTCTGCGCGGGTTCGAGGCCCAGTTCGATCAGTAGCTCCGCGGCATCGGCGGCCTGCTCGCAGATGGTCGGCACTTCGGCGCGTTCGGTTGCGTTGAACGGCTCCAGCACGAAGGCTGCCGGGTCTTTGCGTCCGGGCGGCCGGCCGATCCCGATCCGGACCCGCTGAAAGTCCTTGCTGCCCAGCGCCGATGCCACCGAGCGCAGCCCGTTGTGGCCGCCCTCGCCGCCGCCCAGCTTGAGCCGGATGCGGCCGAACTCCAGGTCGAGCTCGTCGTGGATGACGATGATGTCGGCGGGGGGCACCGAGTAGAACTTGGCCAGCGGCCCCACCTGGCGCCCCGACTCGTTCATGTAGCAGCGCGGCTTGGCCAGCACCACCGACCGGCCGGCCAACCGGCCGGTGCTCACCTCCGCGCCAGAACGTTTGTGCACCTTGAACTTTGCACCGATTCTGGCGGCGAGTACGTCGGCAACCAGGAAGCCGACGTTGTGGCGGGTCCGGGCGTAGTTGTCGCCCGGGTTGCCCAGGCCGACCACCAGAAGCGGTTCGGCCACGCTTTCCTACTCGGACTCGGCCTGGTCGGCGTCGGCGTCGCTGCCCTCGTCGCCGGCTTCCGCGCCCTCCTCGGCGGCCTCGCCTTCCTCACCCGCGCCCTCCTCGGCCAGGTCCTGGGCGGTCGGCGCCGGAACCACGTTGACCACCAGCAGCTCGGGGTCGGAGACCAGGCTGACACCGTTGGGCAGCTCGATCTGGCCGGCGGTGAACTGGGTGCCGGCGGTCGCGCCTTCAACGGAGACGGTCAACTGCTCGGGGATCGACAGCGCCTCGGCCTCGATTTCGATGGCGTTGGTGTCCTGGGTGACCAGCGTGTCCGGACCCGCTTCGCCCTCGACCACGACGGTGACCTCCACGGTGACCTTCTCGCCGCGGCGCACGACCAGCAGGTCGGCGTGCTGGATGCTGCGGCGGATCGGGTGGATGTCCAGCGCTTTGGTCAACGCCAGCTGTTCCTTACCGGCGATGTCCAGGCTGAGCACTGCGTTGGTGCCGGAGTGGCGCAGCACGGCGGCGAAGTCGTGGCCGGGCAGTTCGAGGTGCTGGGGTTCGCTGCCGTGGCCGTAGAGAACGGCGGGAATCCTGCCTTCGCGGCGGGCCCGGCGGGAGGCGCCTTTGCCGGTCTCGGTACGCACGGTGGCGGTGAGCTGGTTAGCGGTGGCTTTAGCCATGTGTGTCGCTCCTGTGTTTCGGGGCACGGCCAGGAACGCGACGATTTGTCGGTCTCCGTCGATAACGGTGCTGGTCGAACCGGTGCACCCTCGCCGTGACGCCCGGCTAGGTTACCGCATCGGCGGGTCGCGGCGGAAATTCGGGACCCGGCCGCTGACGCTGCGGCTGTGGCGACTTCGGACGAGAGACGCCCGCCGTCGGCGCAGAGTCAGCGACTCTGGGGCGGCTTCAGAGCGCGAACTTGGTGTCGGTGAGCTGCTCGGAGAGTTCCCACAGCTTGGTCGCGGTGTTCGTGTCCTTTGCGGCCCGGCTGCGTGCGACGGGCTGGCTGCGGCCGAACTGGCCGAAGCGGGGCCCGATGAACGTGTCACCGGGCACATCCTGGGACGCCGCATACAGCGTCTGCCGGGCGCCGAAATCGGCGTCGGTGGCCAGGAACCGGGTCACCGTCGACATGACGGCGTCCTCGAGTTTGCGGCCGGACGCTCCCTGCAGGTGGGTGCGCGAGTAACCCGGGTGCGCCGCCACTGCGCGCAGCGACGACCCGGCGCCCTCGAGTCGCCTCTGCAGTTCGCTGGTGAACAGCAGGTTGGCCAGCTTGGACTGGCAGTAGGCCAGCCAGGGCGAATACTTGCGGCGCTGCCAGTTCAGGTCGTCCAGATCGACCCGGCCCGGCCAGTGCATGATCGACGACACCGAGACCACCCGGTCGGTGAGCTTGGGCAGCAGCAGATTCGTCAAGGCGAAATGCCCGAGGTGGTTGGTGCCGATCTGGCTCTCGAAGCCGTCAGTGGTCAGGGCGTACTGGACACCCATGATCCCGGCATTGTTGATCAGGATGTCGGCGCCGTCGACGCTCTCGGCGAACTGCCGCACCGAGGACAGATCCTGCAGGTCCAGCGCGCGCACCTGCACATCACCGTCGATCTCGGCCGCGGCTTTCTCGCCCTTCTCGGTGTTGCGGACGGCCATGACGACCGTGGCGCCGGTACGGGCCAGTTCGCGGGCGGTGACCGCGCCCAGCCCCCCGTTGGCGCCGGTGACGATCACGGTGCGGCCGGCGAACGAGGGAAGGTCAGCAGCTGTCCAAGTCATGGTCCCCACTGTATTGGCGTGCACAGTGCGGCCTCGGACAGGGCGGCTCTGCCGGCTGGTCAAAAGCGGCGTGACTCCATAAGACTGAGGCGATGACATCCTCGTCCGAGCGGTTGCTTTTCAAGTTCCTCAGCATTCACGACAAGATCTATCAGGCCACGAACGGCCGGATAGGCCATCGGTTGCCGGGGATGCCACCCAACCTGCTGCTGCACACGGTGGGAGCCAAGACGGGTCAGCCGCGCACGACAACGCTGACCTACGCCGAAGACGGCGACGACTACCTGGTGGTGGCGTCGAAGGCCGGGTATCCCAAGGCGCCCGGCTGGTATCACAATCTGAAGGCCGACCCCAACGTCGAAATCAATGTCGGCGCAAAGCGGTTGGCCGTCACCGCGCACCCGGTGTTGCCCGATGATCCCGACTACGCGCGACTGTGGAAACTCGTCAACGCCAACAACTCCGACCGGTACATCGGGTACCAGAAGAAGACCTCGCGGCCGATCCCGGTGATTGTGCTGACACCGAAGGCCTGAGGAGGACCGACGCTACTTCTTGGCGACCACGAAGCCGCGGATGATTGCCTCGACGTCATTGGACTCGGCGACGGCCTCGTCAGCCAGGCTGGTGATGATCAGCTGCACCAGATACTGCTGATTTCCCGGCGCTGCACCGGTGGGCAACACCACCCGGTTCCAGCTGCGCATCCGCGCGCCCTTCAGCTCGTAGGTACCCTGCACCATCGACGAGGGAAAGCCGTTGAAATCAGCGGTGGACGCGTCCAATTGGTGGAAGTCCTGCGGCAGATCGGCATTGGCGTGCTTGATCGCCTCGCGAGGGTTGAATTCTCCGCGCAGCCTGATTACCACCATGATTGCCGCCGGGTAGTTATTCCCCTTGGAGATCATTGTTCTGGCGGCGGTGACCTTCGGATCGCCGCCGCGTGCTGACCACCCGGGCGGCGTGGGAATCGACACCGTCAGATCGGTCAGGTCACCTGGCGAGACCGGTTCACCGGTAACTCCTTCACCCTCAAGATATTTCGACAACGGGACCGGCGGGGCCGTCGGCTCGGCAGACCCGCTGGTAGTCGCACTGGTCGTCCAGATCGATTGATAGTCGGGGGCTTTGGCGCCGCAGGCGACCCCCGATAACGCCAGGACAGTAACCACGAGGGTGCTGAAAAGCTTGTCTCTCACAAAATCTCGCGGACCGCATCGATCGGTCGGGCCAGTCGGGTGCCCTTGGGGGTGACGACGAACGGCCGTTCGATCAGGCTGGGATGCTCGGCCATCGCGTCGAGCAACTCGTCGTCACCGGCGTCGGCCAAATCAAGTTCGGTGTACAAAGACTCGCGTTTGCGCACCGCGGCACGAACCTCAATGCCGGCATCGGCGATCAGCTGCGCCAATTCGTCCCGAGTGGGCGGCGTCTTCAGATACTGGACGACCTCAGGCTCTAACCCGTTGTCCCGCAACAAGTCCAGCGTCTTGCGCGACGTACTGCACTTAGGGTTGTGGTAGATCACGGTGCGACCAGAACCCATTACGCGTCCCCGTCGAACAGTCCTGTGACTGAGCCGTTTTCGAAGACCGCCCGGATGGTGCTGGCCAGCAGCGGCGCGATGGACAGCACGGTGAGCTGCGGGAAGCGCTTCTCCTCACCGATCGGCAAAGTGTTGGTGACGATCACCTCACGCGCCCCGCAGGCGGCCAGTCGCTCAGCGGCCGGGTCGGACAGCACGCCGTGGGTGGCCGCGATCACCACATCCTCGGCGCCGTCGTCGCGCAACAGCTTGACCGCGCCGGCGATGGTGCCGCCTGTATCGATCATGTCGTCGATCAGCACGCAGGTGCGCCCCTGCACCTCACCGACCACGCGGTTGGACACCACCTGGTTGGGCACGCGGGGGTCGCGGGTCTTGTGGATGAACGCCAACGGCACGCCGCCGAGGGAGTCGGCCCACTTCTCCGCAATACGGACCCGCCCGGAGTCGGGGGAGACGACCACCATGTTGCCGTCGGGATAGTTGTCGCGGATGTAGCCGGTCAGCAGGTTCTGCCCGCGCATGTGGTCCACGGGTCCGTCGAAGAATCCCTGGATCTGGTCGGTGTGCAGGTCGACGGTCACGATCCGGTCGGCGCCCGCGGTCTTCAGCAGGTCGGCCACCAGCCGTGCCGAGATCGGTTCGCGGCCGCGGTGCTTCTTGTCCTGCCGGGCGTAGGGATAGAACGGCAGGACCGCGGTGATCCGCTTGGCGCTGCCCCGCTTCAGCGCGTCGATCATGATCAGTTGTTCCATCAGCCAGGTGTTGACCGGCACCGGATTGGACTGCAGCACGAAGGCGTCGCAGCCGCGCACCGACTCGTGGAACCGCACGAAGATCTCGCCGTTGGCGAAGTCGCGCGCCGTCTGCGCGGTGACGTGAACGTCGAGTTCCTTGGCTACCTGCTCGGCCAGCTCCGGGTGGGCGCGGCCGCTGAACAGCATCAGGTTCTTGCGGTTGTCGGTCCAGTCGTGGCTCAACGTGCTGCCCTCGCCGTGTCGAGATCGGGAATGGAAGGCCTCATCGTAGCCGGGTTTCCGGGAAACCAATTCACGGTGTCTGTTCTGATTCGGGCTTGCGGCCGGCGTCGTCGGCCGCTTTTGCCGCTGCCGACCCGGGGCGTTTGTGCTGCACCCAGTTCTCGATGTTGCGTTGGGGACCGGCTGACACCGCCAGGGCGCCCGGCGGCACGTCTTCGCGGACCACGGTTCCGGCGCCGGTGTACGCGCCGTCGCCGATGTTCACCGGGGCGACGAACATGGTGTCCGAGCCGGTCCGCACATGGGAGCCGATGGTGGTGCGCCGTTTGGTCACGCCGTCGTAGTTGACGAACACGCTGGAGGCGCCGATGTTGCTGTGGTCGCCGATGTCGGCGTCGCCCACGTACGTCAGGTGCGGCACCTTCGTTCCGGTGCCGATGGTGGCGTTCTTGACCTCGACGAATGCGCCGAGTTTGCCGTCGGCTCCGAGCACGGTCCCGGGCCGCAGATAGGTGAACGGTCCCACCGTGGCGCCGTCGCCGATCGTCGAGGACGAGCCGTGGGTGCGGCAGACCGTTGCGCTGTCGCCGACGCTGACGTCGGTCAGCGTGGTGTCCGGTCCGATAGCGCAGCCGGCGCCGATCTGGGTACGGCCGAGCAGCTGGGTGCCCGGCTGGATGACGGTGTCGCGGCCGACGGTGACGTCGACGTCGATCCAGGTGGTGGCAGGGTCGATCACGGTGACTCCGGCAAGTTGGTGGGCGGCCACCACGCGGCGGTTGAGTTCGGCGCCCAACTCCGCGAGCTGGACGCGGTTGTTGACCCCGGCCACCACCGCACTGTCCTCGATGTGGCGGGCGCTGACCGTGTGGCCGTCGCGACGCAGGATCGCGATCACGTCGGTCAGATAGAGCTCCTGCTGGGCGTTGTTGGAACTCAGCCGGCCCAGCGCCGAGCGCAGGGCGGCGATGTCGAACGCGTAGACGCCGGTATTGACCTCACGGATGCCGCGCTGCGAGGCGGTGGCGTCGGTCTGCTCGACGATCGCCATCACCTCGTTGTCCTGGGTGCGCAGGATGCGGCCGTAGCCGTGCGGGTCGTCCAGCGTGGTGGTCAGCACGGTCACGGCCGCAGACGTCGAACTATGCGTGGCGATCAGGTCGGCCAGGGTGTCGGCGTCCAGCAGCGGGGTGTCGCCGGCGGCAACGACGACGATGCCGGCGTAGTCGTCGGGCAACGCGGACAGACCACACAGCACCGCGTGCCCGGTGCCCAGCGGCCGATCCTGCAGCGCGACGTCGATGCTGCGGCCCAGATTGTCGGCCAGCTCGCCGACCAGCGGGGATATGCGCTGGTGGTCGTGGCCGAGTACCACGACCAGATGTTGCGGCGCGAGCTTGGTCATCGCGTGCAGGGAGTGTGACAGCATGCTGCGCCCGCCGAGGGTGTGCAGCACCTTGGGGGTATCCGAGCGCATCCGGGTGCCGGGCCCGGCCGCCAGGACCAGGACCGCGGTGTCACCACGAAACGTCATCGACCCTCCTCACCGAAGTTTGGCGCGCTGAGCGTGCGCATTTGTACGCCGACACGCCGTTAAGAGTGGCATTTCATGCACGCTCGCGGCAAAAAACGGGGCTCCGTCGCCAGGACTCGAACCTGAACTATCTGAACCAAAATCAGAGGTGCTGCCGATTACACCACGACGGATTGGGGGTGGCCGGTGCGCGACCGCCCAGATGACTTTAGTCTGCCGACGATGCCGGGCGCTTGCGGCCGGAGGAGGAGGCTGACCGTGGGGCTGAGTCTGCCGACGATGCCGGGCGCTTGCGGCCGGAGGAGGAGGCTGACCGTGGGGCTGGGTCTGCCGACGATGCCGGGCGCTTGCGGCCGGAGGAGGAGGCTGACCGTGGGGCCGGGCGCTTGCGGCCGGCTAGACCGCCACGTGCGTCGACGGCAGAATGTCTGAGATGGACAACCTGGTCGAGCTGTGGCCGATTGCGGTGTTCTCGGTCGTCCTTTCGGTGTTGTGCGGGCTGTACGCGGTCAGGGTCGCGCGACGCAAGAACCGCGGCGTCGGCGAGTCTTTTGCCCTCGGCGCTCTGCTGGGTCTGATCGGCATCGTGATCGTCGCCTTATTGCCGGCCGGGACCAAGGGGTCCATGGAACAGGCGGGGCAGCCGGGCAAAGCCGCTTGACCGCTCCGCAGCCGACCCGTCGACGTTCGGTGCAACGACCGCAAACACCGATACCCTGATTCCCGTGGCTGAGCCGCTGAAAAGTGTGGAGAAGGAAGCGCGGACGCCCCGCGCCCGGATGACCGGCAGCGAGCGCCGACATCAGCTCATCGGCATCGCCAGGTCGCTGTTCGCCGAACGCGGCTATGAGGGCACGTCGATCGAAGAAATCGCCCAGCGCGCCAATGTGTCCAAGCCCGTCGTCTACGAGCATTTCGGTGGCAAGGAGGGGCTGTACGCCGTCGTCGTCGACCGGGAGATGTCGGCGCTGCTGGACGGCATCACGTCGTCGCTGACCAACAACCGGTCCCGGGTCCGTGTCGAGCGGGTGGCGTTGGCGCTGCTCACCTACGTCGAAGAACGCACCGACGGCTTTCGCATCATGATCCGGGACTCGCCCGCCGCGATCAGCTCGGGCACCTATTCCAGCTTGCTCAACGATGCCGTCAGCCAGGTCAGCTCCATCTTGGCCGGCGACTTCGCCCGGCGCGGTCTGGACCCGGGCCTGGCGCCGCTGTACGCCCAGGCGTTGGTGGGTTCAGTGTCGATGACCGCGCAGTGGTGGCTGGACACGCGCGAGCCCAAGAAAGAAGTGGTCGCCGCGCATCTGGTCAACCTGATGTGGAACGGCCTGACGCATCTGGAAGCCGATCCGCAGCTGCGGGACGAATAAGCCAGCTCGGTGCGCGGGCGCGGTTGATTCTGCGGCTGTGGCGGGGAAGTGCGAGTGAGCGCGCCCTGAGCGCAGAGTCAACGCCCGAGGGACGCCCGCCGCCCGACGGGCTGCGGAATTGAAGCGCCCTAGAATGGGCGCATCATGACCGCACCGGGGGCTGCTAGCCCAGATACCCCGATCGCGGGGCTCGTCGAATTGGCGCTGACTGCACCGACATTCCAACAGCTCATCGAGCGTGCCTCCGATCGGCCTGCCGAACTGCCGCTGGTAGGACCCGCTAGCGCACGGGTGTTCGTAGCCAGCGCGCTGGCCAGCAATGGTCCGTTGCTGGTGGTCACCGCCACCGGCCGGGCAGCCGACGACCTGACCGCCGAGCTGCGAGGAGTCTTCGGCGACGCCGCCGCGGTCTTCCCGTCGTGGGAGACCCTGCCGCACGAGCGGTTGTCGCCCGGTGTCGACACCGTGGGCAGCCGGATGATGGTGCTGCGCCGGCTGGCCCACCCCGACGACGCCCGGCTGGGTCCGCCGCTGCGGGTGGTGGTGACGGCAGTCCGATCGCTGCTGCAGCCCATGGCCCCGCGGCTGGGGCATCAGCAGCCGCTCACGCTCACCGTCGGTGACGAGATGCCGTTCGAGGACGTGGCGCAGCGGCTGGTGGAGTTGGCCTACACCCGGGTGGACATGGTGGGGCGTCGCGGCGAGTTCGCGGTCCGCGGCGGGATCGTGGACGTCTTCGCGCCCACCGCCGAACATCCGGTGCGCGTCGAGTTCTGGGGCGACGAGATCACCGAGATGCGGATGTTCTCCGTCGCCGACCAGCGTTCGATCCCCGACGTCGAGGTGGACACGCTGATTGCGGTCGCCTGCCGCGAATTGCTGCTCACCCCTGAGGTGAAAGCACGTGCGGCCGAACTCGCCAAGGAGCATCCGGCCACCGAGAACACCGTGACCGGCAGCATCATCGACATGCTCGCCAAGCTCGCCGAGGGCATCCCGACCGACGGCATGGAGGCGCTGCAATCGGTGCTGCAGCCCGCAGAAGACGGGGCTCATGCGCAGCTCACCGATCAACTACCCGACGGCACCCCGGTGCTGGTGTGTGACCCGGAGAAGGTCCGCACCCGCGCGGCCGACCTGATCAAGACCGGCCGGGAGTTCCTCGAGGCGTCGTGGTCGGTGGCGGCGCTGGGTACCGACGCGCCCGTCGACGTCGAACAGCTGGGCGGGTCCGGGTTCACCGAACTCGACGAGGTGCGCGCCGCCGCGACCAGCGCCGGTCATCCGTGGTGGACCTTGAGCCAGTTGTCCGACGAGTCGGCGGTCGAGCTGGACATCCGGGCCGCGCCGTCCGCGCGGGGGCATCAGCACGACATCGACGGCATCTTCGCGATGTTGCGCGCGCACGTCGCGACCGGCGGGTACGCCGCGATGGTCGCGCCCGGCGCCGGCACCGCCCACCGGATGGTGGAACGGCTGGCCGAGTCGGACATCCCCGCGGCCATGCTGGAGTGTGGGTCCGCCCCGACGGCCGGTGTGGTCGGTGTGCTCAAGGGCCCGCTGCACGACGGGGTGGTGGTCCAGGGGGCCAACCTGGTCGTCATCACCGAGGCCGACCTGACCGGCAGCCGCGCCACTGCCGTCGAGGGCAAGCGGCTGGCGGCCAAGCGCCGCAACACCGTCGACCCGCTGGCGCTGTCCGCCGGCGATCTGGTGGTGCACGATCAGCACGGCATCGGCCGGTTCGTGGAGATGGTCGAACGCACCGTCGGCGGCGCCCGGCGCGAGTACCTGGTGCTCGAATACGCATCGAGCAAGCGTGGCGGCGGGTCCGACAAGCTCTACGTCCCGATGGATTCGCTGGACCAGCTGTCGCGGTATGTGGGCGGTCAGGCGCCGGCGCTGAGCAAACTGGGCGGCAGCGACTGGGCGAACACGAAGACCAAAGCACGCCGCGCGGTGCGTGAGATCGCCGGTGAACTGGTGGCGCTCTACGCCAAGCGGCAGGCCAGTCCGGGCCACGCGTTCGCCCCGGACACCCCGTGGCAGGCCGAGATGGAGGACGCGTTCGGCTTCACCGAGACCGTCGACCAGCTCACCGCGATCACCGAGGTGAAGGCCGACATGGAAAAGCCGATCCCGATGGACCGGGTGATCTGCGGCGACGTCGGCTACGGCAAGACCGAGATCGCGGTGCGGGCGGCATTCAAAGCGGTGCAGGACGGGCGGCAGGTCGCCGTGCTGGTGCCCACCACTCTGCTGGCTGACCAGCATCTGCAGACGTTCACCGACCGGATGGTCGGGTTCCCGGTGACTGTCAAGGGCCTGTCGCGCTTCACCGATCCTGCCGAGTCCCGCAAGGTCGTGGAAGGCCTGGCCGACGGGTCGGTGGACATCGTGATCGGCACCCACCGGTTGTTGCAGACCGGGGTGCGCTGGAAGAACCTCGGACTGGTGGTGGTCGACGAGGAGCAACGGTTCGGCGTCGAACACAAGGAGCACATCAAGAGCCTGCGCACCCACGTCGACGTGCTGACCATGAGCGCCACCCCGATCCCGCGCACGCTGGAGATGAGCCTGGCCGGGATCCGGGAGATGTCGACGATCCTGACCCCACCCGAGGAGCGCTACCCGGTGCTGACCTACGTGGGTCCGCATGACGACAAACAGATCGCCGCGGCGTTGCGCCGCGAGCTGCTGCGCGACGGGCAGGCGTTCTACGTGCACAACCGGGTCAGCTCCATCGACTCCGCCGCTGCCCGGGTGCGTGGCCTGGTCCCCGAGGCGCGCGTCGTCGTCGCACACGGTCAGATGCCCGAAGACCTGCTGGAACGCACTGTCCAGGGGTTCTGGAACCGCGACTACGACATCTTGGTGTGCACCACGATCGTGGAGACCGGCCTGGACATCTCCAACGCCAACACATTGATCGTCGAGCGCGCCGACACGTTCGGTCTGTCGCAGCTGCATCAGTTGCGCGGACGGGTGGGGCGCAGCCGGGAACGCGGTTACGCCTATTTCTTGTATCCACCGAATGCGCCGCTCACCGAAACGGCCTACGACCGGTTGGCGACCATCGCGCAGAACAACGAACTGGGCGCCGGCATGGCGGTGGCGCTCAAAGACCTCGAGATCCGCGGCGCGGGCAACGTCCTGGGCGTCGAGCAGTCCGGGCATGTCGCCGGGGTCGGCTTCGACCTGTATGTGCGGCTGGTGGGGGAGGCCGTCGAGGCGTACAAGGCCGCCGCCGACGGTGAGACGGTGAGCACCGCCGAGGAGCCCAAGGACGTGCGGATCGATCTGCCGGTCGATGCGCATCTACCGCCGGATTACATCGCCAGTGACCGGCTGCGGCTGGAGGGTTATCGCCGGCTGGCGGCCGCCGCGTCGGACAGCGACATCGCCGCGGTCGTGGAGGAGCTCACCGACCGGTACGGCCCGCTGCCCGAACCGGCCGAGCGGCTGGTGGCGGTGGCGCGGCTGCGGCTGCTGTGCCGGACCTCCGGGATCACCGAAGTCAGTGCCGTGTCGGCGACGACGGTGCGGCTGTCCCCGATGACGTTGCCGGACTCTGCCCAGGTGCGGCTGGCGCGGATGTACCCGGGTGCTCGCTACCGCGCCACCACGTCGACGGTCCAGGTTCCCGTTCCGCGGGCGGGCGGAATTGGTGCCGGACACATCCGTGATGTCGAATTGGTGCAGATGGTGGCCGACTTGGTGACCGCAATGGCGGGTAAACCGCAGCAAGATATTGGTATAACGGAGCCCGGACCGCCGAGTAAGGAGCGACAAGGCAGATGATTGTCGTCCTCGTCGACCCCCGCCGGCCGGCACTGGTTCCGGTCGATGCCATCGAGTTGCTCTGCGGGAAGGTGCAGTACACCGAGGAGATGCCGATCGCGGTGCCGTGGTCGCTGCCCGATGCGCACCCGGCCCATACCGGTGAGGATGCGCCGGTGCTGCTGTCGTCGGATCCCAGTCACCCGGCGGTCACCGCGCGGCTGGCCGCCGGAGCCCGGCTGATCTCGGCGCCGGATCGCCAACGCGGCGAACGGCTGCTGGATGCCGTCGCGATGATGGACAAGCTGCGCACCGCGGGGCCGTGGGAAAGCGAGCAGACCCACGACTCACTGCGCCGATACCTGCTGGAAGAGACCTACGAACTGTTGGACGCAGTACGCAGCGGCAACGTCGACGAACTGCGCGAGGAACTCGGTGACCTGCTGTTGCAGGTGCTGTTCCACGCCCGTATCGCCGAGGATGCGGCGCAGCTGCCGTTCACCATCGACGACGTCGCCGACACCTTGATCCGCAAGCTCGGCAACCGGGTTCCGGGAGTGCTTGCCGGAGAATCGATCTCGCTGCAGGACCAGCTCGCACAATGGGAGGCGGCCAAGGCGGCCGAACGGTCCCGAAAGTCGCGGCACTCCGTGCTGGACGACGTGCACACCGGTCAGCCGTCGTTGGCGTTGGCGCAGAAGGTGATTGAGCGCGTCACCCACGCCGGGCTGCCCGCGGAGTTCATTCCCGCCGAGCTCACCACCATCACGCTATCTGCTGATGTGGATGCCGAAAACATTTTGCGCGCAGCAGTTCTGGATTTTGTGGACACTGTGCACCGGGTGGAGGGAGCGATTGCCGCGAGCCGCCGCGGTGACAGCATCGCCGAAGAGCTGGACATGACCCCGCTCGGTTTCGTCACCGAGGAGGAGTGGCGCAGTCACTGGGTGGCCGGCACCCCGACATCCGATGTCGTCGACGGGGAAGCGGCGGCGCTGGAAACCGAGCAGCCGGCCACGTCGCAGAAGGAATCTCGCGGCGGGTCATCCAAGAAGCGCAAAGGCCGGCGATAGCCGTTTGCACGCGACGGCAGTGATCGCGCTCGGCACCGGCGTTTGCGCCCGGCGCCATCGACAGTGCCCGAAGGCAGCGTCTGAGGGCGGCGACAGACCGTCTCCGTGATCTTTGCGGCGACTCAGGGGCACTCCACAGATAGCGACGTGAATATGTCCCTGAGGCGCTGGCCGAGCTGCTTCAGATGGGATGCGGCAGCGCCCCAAATATCGGACGCGCACGTTTGCTAGGCGTACCGGTCAACCGGGCCCGCCCGCAACCCGTGGGACGATGAGCGGGGAGAAAACACCGTTGCGGGGTCCGACGGGGCGTCCGACAGGGAGATCCGACAGGGAGAGTTGTGTCGCCGAGACGCTGGTTGCGCGCGGTCGCCGTGATAGGGGCGACCGCGATGCTGCTGGCTTCAAGTTGTACGTGGCAGCTGAGCCTTTTCATCCCTGACGGTGTGCCACCGCCCGCGGGGGACCCGGTACCGCCGGTGGACACCCATGCCGCCGGCCGTCCCGCCGACCAGTTACGGGAGTGGGCGCAGCAACGGGCGCCTGCTCTGGAGATGCCTGTCACCGCGCTGGAGGCCTACGCCTACGCCGCCCGGGTGGCTGAGGTCGAGAATCCCAAGTGTCATATCGCCTGGACAACGCTGGCGGGTATCGGGCAGGTCGAGAGTCACAACGGCACCTACCGGGGGGCGACGATCGCGCCCAACGGCGATGTCAGGCCGCCTATTCGTGGGGTGCGCCTCGACGGCACCGGCGGCAATCTGCGGATCGTGGACGAGGCCGACGCGGCCGCGTCGAACGGCTCCAGTGACGACGACGGCGTGCAACGCGCGATGGGGCCCATGCAGTTCATCTCCGAGACGTGGCGGCTGTACGGCGTCGACGCCAACAACGACGGCGCCGCCAGTGCGGACAACATCGACGATGCCGCGCTCTCGGCCGCCGGATATTTATGTTGGCGCGGAAAGGATCTCGCGACGCCCCGCGGCTGGATCACGGCGCTTCGCGCCTACAACAATTCCGGGGTGTACGCACGCGCGGTGCGGGACTGGGCGACCGCCTATGCGGCGGGTCATCCGCTGTAGAAAGATGAAGCGCTGACCCAGGCTTTACGCTAAACGTTGCCGGGGGTGTGTCAGAAGTCAGCAGGCGAAGGAGAGCCCAGTGCCCATTATCGAGCAGGTCGGAGCCCGCGAGATCCTCGACTCTCGCGGCAACCCGACCGTCGAGGTCGAGGTTGCGCTGATCGACGGAACATTTGCCCGCGCTGCGGTGCCGTCGGGCGCCTCGACCGGGGAGCACGAGGCCGTCGAACTGCGTGACGGTGGTGACCGGTACAGCGGCAAGGGCGTGAAGAAGGCCGTCCAAGCCGTGCTGGACGAGATCGGTCCGGCGGTGATCGGGCTCAACGCCGACGATCAGCGGCTGGTCGACCAGGCGCTGGTCGACCTGGACGGCACGCCGGACAAGTCCCGGCTGGGCGCCAACGCCATCCTGGGGGTGTCGCTGGCGGTGGCCAAGGCGGCCGCGGACAGTGCCGCGCTGCCCCTGTTCCGGTACATCGGCGGCCCGAACGCGCACATCCTGCCGGTGCCGATGCTGAACATCCTCAACGGCGGCGCGCACGCCGACACCGGCGTCGACGTGCAGGAGTTCATGGTGGCCCCGATCGGTGCCCCCAGCTTTCACGAGGCGCTGCGCTGGGGCGCGGAGGTTTACCACGCGTTGAAGGCGGAGTTGAAGAAAGACGGGCTGTCCACCGGCCTGGGCGACGAGGGCGGCTTCGCCCCGGACGTGGCCGGCACCAGCGCCGCGCTGGACCTGATCGTCCGGGCCATCGAGTCGGCGGGCTTCAAGTCCGGTGCCGACATCGCCCTGGCGCTCGACGTCGCTGCCACCGAGTTCTACACCGACGGCACCGGTTACAGCTTCGAAGGTTCCACCCGCACCGCCGAGGAGATGGCCGGGTTCTACGCCGAGCTGCTCGGCAACTACCCGTTGGTATCCCTGGAAGACCCGCTGTCCGAAGACGATTGGGACGGCTGGGCCGCGTTGACGGCCAGCATCGGCGACCGGGTGCAGATCGTCGGTGACGACCTGTTCGTCACCAATCCCGAACGCCTCGAAGAAGGTATCGAACGCGGCGTGGCAAATGCGTTGCTGGTCAAGGTGAATCAGATCGGAACGCTGACCGAGACGCTGGACGCGGTGGCGCTGGCCCACCACAGCGGATACCGCACCATGATGAGCCACCGCAGCGGTGAGACCGAGGACACCACCATCGCCGATCTCGCGGTGGCGGTCGGCAGCGGGCAGATCAAGACCGGTGCGCCGGCCCGCAGCGAGCGCGTCGCGAAGTACAACCAGCTGCTGCGCATCGAGGAGGCGCTGGGCGACGCGGCCCGCTACGCCGGCGACCTGGCATTCCCACGATTCGCGCTGGACCCGAAGTAAAGCCGCTTGGCCGCCAAGTCTGATCCGAAGCGTCGTTCCCCGGCATCGCGGCCGGGGAAGGCCGGCGACTCGGCTCGGGGCCGGCGCGCCAGCTCCAAACCGGTCGCCAAACCGGGCTCCAGGCCGCAGTCCAAGCCCGCGCAGACCGCGCCCGACGAGAGCCGCAGCTCTGCGCATTCGCTGCAGGACCACGTCGTCGAGCCCATCAAGCGCAAGTTCAGCGAATCCGTCGACCAGCGCTCCGACCAGCGACTCGGCTTCACCGCGCGCCGAGCCGCCATTCTGGCCGCGGTGGTCTGCGTGCTGACGTTGACCATTGCCGGCCCGGTGCGTACCTATTTCGCGCAGCGCACCGAAATGGCGCAGCTGACCGCGACCGAAGCCGCGCTGCGCCGCCAGATCGCCGATCTGGAGCAACGCAAGGGCCAGCTGGGCGACCCGGCTTACATCGCGGCGCAGGCGCGCGAACGGCTGGGATTCGTCAAACCCGGCGACATTCCGTTCCAGGTGCAGCTGCCGCCGACGGCCGCGACCGCGCCACAGCCGGGCGGTGAGGGCAACCCCCAGGCCAAGAACGAACCCTGGTACACCTCGCTGTGGCACACCATCGCCGATGCGCCGCACCTGCCGCCCACTGTTGCCCCGGCACCCGAACCGGGGCCGGTGCCGCCGAATCCACCGGATTCCGGTGGTTGATCGGGCGGACCTGGAGGCGGTGGCGCGACAGCTCGGGCGCGAGCCGCGTGGGGTGCTCAGCATCGCCTTCCGGTGTCCCGACGGCACCCCGGGCGTGGTGAAGACCGCTCCGAAACTTCCTGACGGAACGCCTTTTCCGACGTTGTACTACCTGACGCATCCGGCGCTGACGGCGGCTGCGAGCAGACTGGAGACCACCGGCCTGATGCGTGAGATGACGGAACGATTGGTCCGGGACGCGGACCTGGCGGCCGCGTACCGCCGGGCGCACGAGTCGTATCTGGCTGAGCGCGACGCGATCGAGCCACTGGGGACCGCGTTTTCCGGCGGTGGCATGCCGGACCGGGTCAAGTGCCTACATGTGCTGATCGCACACTCGTTGGCCAAGGGGCCCGGGATCAACCCCTTCGGGGACGAAGCGCTGGCACTGTTGGCTGCTGAGCCTGCGACCGCGAATCTGGTTGGGAGACAATGGGTATGATCCGTCTAGCCGGAATCGACTGCGGTACCAACTCGATTCGTCTGCTGATCGCCGATGTCGCCGACGGCCAGCTGACGGACGTCCACCGGGAAATGCGGATCGTGCGGCTGGGCCAGGGGGTGGATGCGACCGGCGCGTTCGCTCCGGACGCGATCGCCCGCACCCGGGCCGCGCTGACCGACTACGCCGAATTGCTGGCGCAGCACGGCGTGCAGCGGGTGCGGATGGTCGCCACTTCCGCCACCCGCGATGCCAGCAATCGCGACGAATTCTTCGCGATGACGGCCGAGGTGCTGGGCACGGTGATTCCCGGTGCGGTCGCCGAAGTCATCACCGGTGCCGAGGAGGCCGAGTTGTCGTTCCGCGGTGCGGTCGGCGAATTGGACAGCGCTAACGCACCTTTCCTTGTTGTCGACCTCGGCGGCGGCTCGACCGAGATCGTGCTCGGCAAGGCGGCTGACGAGGTGATCGCCAGCTACTCGGCCGACATCGGTTGTGTCCGGCTGACCGAGCGCTGCTTGCATTCCGACCCGCCGACCGCGGCGGAAGTCGAGGCGGCCGCACAGGTGGTTCGCGAACGACTCGAGGTCGCACTGCGCGCAGTGCCCGTCGAGGGGGCACGGACCTGGGTGGGACTGGCCGGGACGATGACCACCTTGTCGGCCCTGGCCCACGAGATGACCACCTATGACGCTGCGGCCATTCATCTTTCGCGTGTGGCGCTGGCCCCATTGCTGGACTTCTGTGATCGGTTGATCGCCATGACCCGCGCTGAGCGCGCCGCGTTGGGACCTATGCACGAGGGCCGAGTCGATGTGATCGGCGGCGGTGCGATCGTGGTGCGGGAGTTGGCCCGCGAACTGCACGACCGGGCCGGTATCGCCGAGTTGACGGTCAGCGAACACGACATCCTGGACGGCATTGTGCTGTCGATCGCCGCGCCTACACTTCGAATCGGTAGCCCATACCCGACTCGGTGAGCAAATGCCTAGGGTTGGCCGGATCGTCTTCGAGTTTGCGCCGTAACTGCGCCAGATACACTCGCAGATAATGGGTTTCGGTCGCGTACGCCGGTCCCCACACCTCTTTGAGCAAGTCTTCGCGGCCCACCAGCTTGCCCCGATTGCGCACCAGCACCTCGAGCATGCCCCACTCGGTGGGGGTCAGATGCACCTCGGTGCCGTTGCGGGTGACCTTCTTGGCGGCCAAATCCACGGTGAACGCCTCGGTTTCGATGACCGGCTGGTCCAGCTCCGCAGCCGTGGTGTTGCGGCGTACCGCCGCCCGTAACCGGGCCAGAAACTCGTCCATGCCAAAGGGTTTGGTGACATAGTCGTCGGCACCGGCATCCAGTGCTTCGACCTTGTCGGCGGAGTCGGTGCGGGCGGACAGCACGATCACCGGTGCGCTGAGCCAGCCGCGGAGACCCGCGAGCACGTCGATGCCCGACATGTCGGACAGCCCGAGGTCCAGAATCACCACCTCGGGGGGATGTTCGGCGGCGGCGCGCAGCGCGCCGGCCCCGGTGGACGCGGTGATCACCTCGTATCCGCGTACCGAAAGGTTGATGCGCAACGCCCGCAGGATGTGCGGCTCGTCGTCGATCACCAGCACGCGGGTCATCGTTCACCGCCTTCGCACGGGGCAGGCAGATCCACCAGCACGGTCAGCCCGCCACCGGGCGTATCACCGGCGGAAATCGCGCCGCCCATCGCCTCGACGAAGCCGCGCGCCACCGACATGCCCAGGCCCACGCCGGTGGTGTTGTCCTGATCCCCAAGGCGCTGGAAGGATTCGAAGACGTGCTCTTCGGTGCCGTGCGGGATGCCCGGGCCCTCGTCGACGACGTTGATCAACACCCGGGCGCCGACGCGGCCCGCGTTGACCCGGACCACACAGTCGGGCGCATAGCGCAGCGCATTGTCGATCAAGTTGGCCAGCACCCGCTCCAGCAGCCCGGCGTCGGCCATTGCCACGGCGTCGCCGACGTCGACCTTGACGCGGTCGATGGCTGACCGGTAGAAGCCGGTGGCGCCCTTGCCGATGCTGACCAGGGCGCGCTGCACCACTTCCTCGACGTACACCAAGTGCCGTTCGGGACGTACCACCCCGGCGGCAAGCCGCGAGGAGTCGAGTAGGTTGCCCACCAACGCGGTGAGCTGATCGATGGATTCTTCGATGGTGGCCAGCAATTCGGCGGTGTCCTCGGGGGAGAACGCGATGTCGGCGGCGCGCAGACTGGACGCCGCCACCTTGGCCGCGGCCAGCGGCGTGCGCAGGTCGTGGCTGACCGCCGAAAGCAGTGACCGGCGCAATTCGTCAGCCCGCACAATGGCCTCGGTACGGCCGGCCTCTTCGGCGAGTTCGCGCTGGCGGACCAGCCCGGCAGCCTGCTTGGCCACCGCGCCGAGCACCCGGCGGTCCCGCGCCGCAAGTTTGCGCCCGGCCAGCAGCATCCAGAACTCGTCGTCCCCGACCTCGATCGCAGTATCCGCGGAATCGACTGTGGCGCAGGCGTCTTTGCCGACGGAGGCAATGACCTTACGGTGACCCGATTGTTCGCGCAGCATGCTGACGCTGCGCTGCGAGTACGTCTCGCGCACCCGCTCCAACAGCGTGGCCAGATCGGCACCGCGCAACACCGATCCGGCGAACAGGGTCAGCAGCTCGGCCTCTCGGGCGGCGCGGCGGGCCTCCCGGGTTCTCTTGGCGGCACTGTCGACCAGCACCGACACCGCGACCGCGATCAGCAGCAGCACCAATTCGGTCACCGCGCTGTTGGGTGCGGCGATGGTGAAGCTGTGCCGCGGAGCAATCAGGAAGTAGTTCAGCAGCAGTCCGGACAGCACCGCCGAAAGCACCGCCGGCGCAACGCCTCCCAGCAGACCCACCAAGAGCACGCCGATGAAGAACAACGCGCTCTGGCCACCGGTGTCCAGGTAGGGATCCAGCAGGGTGACCGCGATAGTGCATATCGCCGACGGGATGATCACCGCCGCCAACCAGGAGATCAGCCGTCGTTCACGGGGCGACGACGGTGTCCGGGTGCCCCGCTTGGCTTGGTCGTGGGTGACGATGTGAACGTCGATCTTGCCGGAACGTTGCACGATCACCGCGCCGATGCCCTCGTCGAACAGGCGTGCCCACCGAGACCTGCGGGAGGTGCCGATCACCAGCTGGGTGGCGTTGATCTCGCGGGCGAAGTCGAGCAACGCATCGGGCACGTTGTCGCCGACGACGGTGTGCAGCGAGGCGTCCAAACTGTTTGCCAGTTCCCGGATTTTGCTCATCCGGGACTCGGACAGCCCGGCGAGCCCGTCGCCGCGCAGCACGTGCACCACCATCAGTTCGGCACTGGATTTCGAGGCGATCCGCGACGCCCGTCGAACCAGCGTCTCTGACTCCGGGCCGCCGGTGACAGCGACCACCACTCGCTCGCGGGCCTCCCACGTGTCGGTGATCTTGTTCTCCGCGCGGTACTTGGCCAGCGCGGTGTCGACCTGATCGGCCAGCCACAACAGCGCCAATTCCCGCAGTGCGGTGAGATTTCCACGCCTGAAATAATTGGACAGCGCCGCGTCGATCTTCTCGGACGCGTAGACGTTGCCGTGGGAAAGCCTGCGCCGCAACGCCTCCGGGGTGATGTCAATGAGCTCGGCCTGGGCGGCCTGTCGCACGATCGAATCCGGAATCGTCTCTTTCTGCTCGATCCCGGTGATCTGGGCGACCACATCGTTGAGGCTTTCCAGGTGCTGGATGTTGACGGTGGAGATTACGGTGATCCCGGCGTCGAGCAGTTCTTCGACGTCCTGCCAGCGTTTCTCGTTCCGGCTGCCCGGGGTGTTGGTGTGGGCGAGCTCGTCGACCAGGACTACCTGCGGGTGTCGCGCCAGCACCGCCGGCACGTCGAGTTCGGGAAAGCGGCCGCCACGGTAGTCGATGTATTGCGGTGGGATGACCTCGATGTCGTCAAGCAGCTCAGCGGTTTTCGCCCGCCCGTGGGTTTCCACCACCGCCGCCACCACATCGGTGCCGCGTTCGAGTCGACGGTGCGCCTCGCTCAACATCGAGAAAGTCTTGCCGACGCCGGGCGCCGCACCGAGATAGATGCGCAGCTCGCCGGGCTTGGGACGGTGCACTGTGAAGCCGGGGTCGGTCACATCAACATCATCCACCTTCGGCGCTAACCCGTGGCCGGGTACCTGCGGTCCAACGCGAGATTGAGTTGGACGACGTTGACTGCGGGCTCACCGATGAAGCCCAGCGTGCGATCGCTGCGATACTGCTGCACCATGTGGCGGATCTGATCGGGTGTGGCATGTCTGGCCTTGGCGACCCTGTTCACCTGGATCTCGGCGTAGTCGGGGGAGATGTCCGGGTCCAGGCCGCTGCCGCTGGCGGTGACGGCATCCGCGGGCACCTGGGGCCGGCCGGGCGCGGCGCCGCGGACCGGCACGATCATGCCGCTGGCGTAGTCCTCGCCGAAGACGGCGCATTCGACTCGCACGCCCTGGTAACTGTCCACGAAGGGCAGCTTGGTGGACGCACAGGGCTCGTTGACGCTGACCACCCGCGTCGGGTGCACCACCTGGCCGCGCTCGTTGCGGGGACCCAGCACCGCCAGCACCGAACCGACGCCCGCCGCCGTGCAGAAGGGACGCGACCCGTCCACGCCCTCGAGTCGCCCCACGGCAACGCTGCGCGAGCAGACCAGGGTGAGCAGGCTGGCCTTGAAGCCGGCGTCGGCCGCACTCTTTCCGGCGGCCATCTTGGCCGGATCGGCCATGGTGTCGATGACGTTCTCGGGTCCCAGGTTGCTGCCGCCGGTGGACATCGGGTCGTATCCGGCGCCTGCGGCCGACGGGCGGGACTGGAAGTACTGCGGGAGCGGGTTGCCGGCTGAGTCGGTGAACGATTGCCCGATCAGCTTGCTGCCGAGCGTTGTACCGCCGACCCGCAGCAGGGACCCTTCTGCTCGGTCGTGCAACCCGGGCAGCAGCGCCACCAACCAGATCAGCAGCGGGTAACCGAGGCCGAGCAGCACGGTGAAGACGAGCAACGCGCGCAGTGCGGCCCAATGTTGACGAATCGTGTTGGCGAAGTTCATCTCAGGCGATCCCCGGCAGCAGTTGAACGATCAGGTCGATGAGCTTGATCCCGACGAA
Source organism: Mycobacterium sp. NGS29 (assembly GCF_059812965.1). NCBI lineage: Bacteria > Bacillati > Actinomycetota > Actinomycetes > Mycobacteriales > Mycobacteriaceae > Mycobacterium > Mycobacterium sp. NGS29. The sequence goes on along the minus strand of NZ_JCALDR010000005.1, from coordinate 24,565 downwards.
CGGGGCGAGGATGCCGCCGAGTCCGTAGCGGTAAAGGTTGCGGCTCAACAGCTTTGCGGCCTGGCTGGGCGTGTACCGAACGCCGCGCAGCGCCAACGGAATCAGAGCGACGATGACGACGGCGTTGAAGATGACCGCGGACAGTATCGCCGATTGCGGGCTGTGTAATCGCATCACGTTGAGCAGGTCCAGGCCGGGGAACAAGGTGACGAACAGGGCCGGGATGATCGCGAAGTATTTGGCGATGTCGTTGGCGATGGAGAAGGTGGTCAGCGCGCCCCGGGTGATCAGCAGTTGTTTGCCGATCTCGACGATCTCGATCAGTTTGGTGGGGTCGGAGTCCAGGTCCACCATGTTCCCGGCTTCTTTGGCCGCCGAGGTGCCGGTGTTCATCGCCACCCCGACATCGGCCTGGGCCAGCGCGGGGGCGTCGTTGGTGCCGTCGCCGGTCATCGCCACCAGTCGCCCGCCCTGCTGCTCGCGCTTGATCAGCATCAGTTTGTCTTCGGGGGTGGCTTCGGCGAGGAAGTCGTCGATTCCGGCTTCCTCCGCGATCGCCTTGGCGGTCAACGGATTATCTCCGGTAATCATCACCGTGCGGATGCCCATCTGCCGCATCGCGTCGAATCGGCCCCGCATGCCCTGCTTGACAACATCTTTGAGGTGGATGACGCCCAGCACCCGGGCCTCGTCGTCGGGGCGGCCGCCCTGGCGCACCCGGCCCACCACCAGCGGGGTGCCGCCCGCCGCGGAGATGCCGTCGACGATGTCGCCGAGTTCGGCGGGCACGGTGCCGCCATGGCTACGGACCCACTCGGCCACGGAGCTGGCCGCACCTTTGCGCAACTGCCGTCCGTCCAGGTCGACGCCCGACATCCGGGTTGTCGCACTGAACTCGACCCACGAAGCGTTGCCGAGCTCGCCCGGCGTCCGCGCCCGCAACCCGTAGGCCGACTTGGCGTAGACGACGATCGAACGGCCCTCGGGGGTCTCGTCGGCCAGGCTGGACAACTGGGCGGCGTCGGCCAGTTCCTCGTGCGTGATACCGGTAACCGGAATGAATTGTGCGGCTTCGCGATTGCCCAGGGTGATGGTGCCGGTCTTGTCCAACAGCAGGGTGTTGACGTCGCCGGCCGCTTCCACCGCACGGCCGGACATAGCCAGCACGTTGCGCTGCACCAGCCGGTCCATGCCCGCGATGCCGATCGCGGACAGCAGCGCCCCGATGGTGGTGGGAATCAGGCACACCAACAGTGCCACCAGCACGATGCCGCTGATGCCGTCACCGCTCAGCGCCGAGGTGTCCGCCACCCCCGGGTTGTCGGCCTTGGCATAGATCGCCAACGGCTGCAGGGTGGCGACTGCGAAGACGAAGATGATGGTCAGCGCGGCCAGCAGAATGTTGAGCGCGATCTCGTTGGGCGTCTTCTGCCGGTTCGCGCCCTCGACGAGGGCGATCATCCGGTCCACGAAGCTTTCGCCGGGCTTCTGGGTGATCCTGACGACGATGCGGTCGGACAGCACCGTCGTCCCGCCGGTCACCGCGGACCGGTCACCACCGGATTCCCGGATCACCGGCGCGGATTCCCCGGTGATCGCCGATTCATCAACGGAAGCAATACCTTCCACGACGTCACCGTCGCCGGGTATCACCTGACCGGCGGTGACCACCACGATGTCGCCCTGCTGCAGCAGCGGTGCGGCCACCTCCTCGGCCGGGCCGGGACTGCCCGGGGTCCAACTGGTGAGGCGATGGGCGATGGTGTCGGCCTTGGACTTTCGCAGCGAATCGGCCTGCGCCTTGCCGCGTCCCTCGGCCACCGCTTCGGCCAGGTTCGCGAAGACGACGGTGAGCCAGAGCCAGCCGACGGTGATCCAGCTGAACCAGGTCTCTTCGCCGAACGCCAACACCGTGGACCACACGGCACCGATCTCGACGATGAACATCACCGGGTTGCGCCACAGCGTGCGGGGATCGAGCTTGCGTAGTGCGTCGGGCAGCGACGTGACCAGCATGGTGGGGTCGAGCAGGCCGCCCGGCAGCTTTGCGGCCGCGGCGTGGCCGCTGTGCTGGTTCGTCGGTGGTTCGGTGGTGATCGTCACGTCAGTGGATCCCTTCGGCGAGCGGCCCGAGCGCCAGCGCGGGCAGGAAGGTCAGCGCGACCAGGATGAGCGTCACCCCGACCACCAGCCCGACGAACTGTGGTCGGTGGGTGGGCAGGGTGCCGCGGGACTCCGGGGTAAAACCTTGGCGGGCAAGCGAACCGGCCAGGGCGAGGACCAGGATGATGGGGAGGAACCGGCCGAACACCATCGCCAGTCCCAGCGCGGTGTTGTACCAGACGGTGTTGGCGCTCAGACCGGCGAACGCCGAGCCGTTGTTGTTGGCTGCAGAGGTGAACGCGTAGAGCACCTCGGACAGCCCGTGCGGCCCGGAGTTGGCCATGCCGGCCCGTTGGCCGGGCAGCGCCATCGCGACGGCGGTTCCGACCAGCACGATGAGTGGCGTCACCAGGAAGTAGCTTGCCGCCAGCTTCATTTCGCGGGGGGTGATCTTTTTGCCGAGGTATTCCGGGGTGCGGCCAACCATCAACCCGGCGACGAAAACCGTCAGCACGGCCAGGATCAGGATGCCGTATAACCCCGAGCCGGTACCGCCGGGCGCGACCTCGCCCAGTTGCATGTTGAACATCGTCATCAGACCGCCCAGGCTGGTGTACGAGTCGTGCGTCGAGTCGACCGCACCGGTGGACGTCAGGGTGGTGGCGTCGGCGAAGATCGCCGAATCGATGACTCCGAAACGCTGTTCGACGCCCTCGCTGGCGGCACCGACGGCCGTCGGGACGGTGCCGTGGTGCTGCAGCTGGAACACCATCATCAGGGTGACGCTGAGCGTGGCCAACGCGCCGACGACCGCGGCGACCGCGTAGCCCTGTTTCTTGTTGCCCACCATCCGGCCGAAGGTGCGGGGCAGCGAGAAGGCGATGACGACCAACAGGAAGATCTCCACCCAGTTGGTCCACGCCGTCGGGTTCTCGAACGGGTGCGCGGAGTTGGCGTTGAAGAACCCGCCGCCGTTGGTGCCGAGCTCTTTGATCGCCTCCTGGCTGGCGACCGGACCGCCGGGAATAATCTGCGGCGCGCCGGCCAGTGTGCTGGCCACCTGGTCATGCAGGTGGAAATTCTGCACGGCGCCGCCGGCGACCAGGACGATCGCGCCGAGGATCGAGATCGGCAGCAGGATACGCACCGTACCCCGGGTCAGGTCCACCCAGAAGTTGCCGAGCTCCTCGGTGCGGTGGCGAGCGAATCCCCGGACCAGCGCGACGGCGACGGCCATGCCGACCGCGGCGGACAGAAAGTTCTGCACCGCCAACCCGGTCATCTGCACCAGGTGCCCCTGCGTCGATTCGCCCGAATAGGCCTGCCAGTTGGTGTTGGTGACGAAGCTGACCGCGGTGTTCCAGGCCAGCGCCGGACTCAGGTGGGTGGCCGGGTCGGACAGGTGCAGCGGCAGTCGGCTCTGACTGAGTTGCAATAGGTACAGAAAGACGACGCCGACCGCCGAGAATGCGAGCAGGCTGCGGGCGTAGGTCTTCCACGTCTGCTCGGCCGCGGGATCGGCGCCGACCATGCGGTAGACGAGTAGCTCTGCCCGAGAATGCTTGTCGGAGCTGTAGACGCGGTACATGTAGTCGCCCAGCGGGACGTGCACGGCCGCTATCGCGATCACCAGCAACGCCAGGAACAGCGCACCGGGGCCCATCAGAATTTCTCCGGATAGAGCAGGGCTGCCATCAGCAGCGCCGCGACCAAGACGGCCAGCACCAGGCCCACGGTGTTGGCGAAACTCATCTGTCCAACTTCAGCAATGCCCCGAGCGTGGCGAAGATCGCCACGGTCAGCGCGAGATAGGCCATCACCGACATCTCCGTCTCAACTTTCGCGCACGTGGACCCTCGGGGTGAGGGCCGGATCGAACGTTAGGCGCGACGGCGGCCCGGGGGCCGCGGCCTTGACGGTTTCTTTACGGAGTGGGCCGCGACCTTTACGGCGCAGGCAGCGGCGGCGCGTTAGGTGGCGTCGACCGGCGGATCGATCAGTGGCAGCCGCACCCGGAACACGGTCAGACCATTGGCGGATTCGGCGGCCACCGTGCCCTCGTGCGCCTTGACGATCGAGCTGACGATGGCCAGTCCCAGTCCGTGACCGGAACCGTTGGAACGTGCCTTATCGGCCCGGACGAACCGCTCGAACAGATAGGGAAGGACCTCCGGGTCGATGTCGGGTCCGTCGTCGGCGACCGTCAGCTCGACGTAGGGCCCGCCCGCGCCGTCAGGGTCGGGGTTGCCGGCGGCGTGGCAGGTGATGGCGGTGGTCACCGTGACGTCCGGGGGAGTGTGCACCCAGGCGTTGGTGAGCAGATTGCTCAACAGCTGGTGCAGCCGGGCGTGGTCCCCGTTCACCCACACCGGCACGTCGGGCAGCTTGGTGACCCAGCGGTGCGTGGGGGCGGCCACGGCCGCGTCGTTCACCGCGTTGATCACCAGATCGGCGAAGTCCAGCTCTTCGGTTTGCAGGTCCTGGCCCTCACCCAGCCGTGACAGCAGCAGCAGTTCGTCGACCAGGGACGCCATTCGCCGCGCCTCGGACTCGATGCGTGCCAGCGCGTACTCGGTGGTGGGCGGCAGATCGGAACTGTCCTGGCGGGTCAGCTCGGCGTAGCCCTGGATGGCCGCCAGCGGTGTGCGCAGCTCGTGGCTGGCATCGGTGATGAATTGGCGCATGCGCAAGTCGGATTCGACGCGGTGGGCCAGCGCGCTGTCGACGTTGTCGAGCAACTTGTTCAGGGTGTGCCCGACGATTCCGACTTCGTTGTCCGGGTCGGTGTCCTCCGGACGGACCCGCACCCTGATCTGGTGGTCGTCGTGCGCAAGCGGCATCGCCGCCACCTCCGCGGCGGTTGCGGCGACGCGGCTCAACGGCCGCAGCGCATAGCCCACCACCCACGCCGTCAAGGCGGCGGTGACCAGCAGTGCGGTGGCAACCAGGGCGGCGGTGGTGAGTTGCTTGCGGGAGATGATCGCCTCGGCGATGCTCAGCGAGACACCGACCACCAGGCGGTCGGATCCGGCGATGCGGCTGTCCACCTGATGCGGGCCGAGGGTGCCCAGATTCTCGACGCGCGACGAGCCGTCGGTCCACGACTGCGCTTCGATGGCGCGGATGACATCCGGTGGCGCCGGTCGTGGCTCGTCCTCGGAGAAGACGGCCGACGCGATGACCTTCCCGTCGCGAATCACGGCGATGAGGTTTCCGGGGGTCTGGCCGGTGAACTCCAGCAACGCCTGCGACACCGGCGGTATCCCGTTGTGAACCGAGGTGTGTTCCCCGTTGCGGTACCGCGCGTAGGCGTGGCTGAGCGCGTGCATCGATTCGGCGACTTCGGCGTCGTTCATGGCGGTGACGTAGCCGCGCAGCGTCCACACCGAGACGACGCCGACAGCCACCAGCACCACCGACACCACGCTCAGCACACCCAGCAGCAACTGACGGCGAAGCGAGCGCGGGAACCACCGCGGGGTGTAGCGATCCCCCGTCATGCCGAACTCATTCGGGTGGTCGGAGCATGTATCCAATCCCACGCACGGTGTGGATCATGGGCTCTCTGTCGGCGTCGATCTTCTTCCGCAAGTAGGAGATGTACAGATCGACGATGCTGGTGCGGCCGGCGAAGTCGTAGTTCCACACCCGATCGAGAATTTCGGTGCGGCTCAGGGCACGCCGCGGGTTGCGCATCAAGAAGCGCAGCAGTTCGAATTCGGTCGACGACAGCGACATCGGGGTGCCCCCGCGGGTCACCTCCCGGCTGGCTGCATCGAGCTTGAGGTCGCCGACCTTCAGGGACTCGTCGGCTGGTGGCGCCAGGTGGCTGGAGCGGCGCAGCAGCCCGCGCAACCGGGCGACCAGTTCCTCGAGGCTGAACGGCTTGGTCATGTAGTCGTCGGCACCCGCGGTCAGGCCGGTGACCCGGTCCATCACCGAGTCCCGGGCAGTGAGGAACAAGGTAGGTGTGTAGGTGTCGGATTCGCGCACCCGTTGCAGGATCTGCAGGCCGTCCACGTCGGGCAGCATGATGTCGAGGACCAGTACGTCCGGGCCGATCCGGTCGAACTTGGCGATGGCCTCGCGCCCATTGTGCGCGATCTCGACATCCCAGCCTTCGTAGTGCAGCGCCATCTTGACCAGATTGGTCAGAGCCGGTTCGTCGTCGACCAGCAACACTCGGATCGGCGAGCCGTCGGCCCGGTTGATTCGCGGCAGTTGCCCAAGAATTGCTTGGCGTGGACGTTGCGCGCGCCCGTATCCCGTCATTGCTGTCATATTCGAGCATTCTTTCAACCGCATATGTGGTTGTCACTGGCTTCATAGATTTCTCAAAACTAATGACCATGGTACGCGGCGGCCGCGGGACGATCGGATATGCGTTCGATATGCATCGAAGCGGTGCAGGCCATCCGCCGGAACTTCCAAAGACTCTGTGATAGAGCATGATTCATCGGTGGGGCAGGTTTCGCAACGGGCGATCCTGCTCCTTCGGGACCGTCGGCCGGCGACCGCTGGGAGATGTGCGCCGACGACCGGTGCTCGGTGTGCCGGCGGGTGTGGGTGAGTTCTGCCGGCCGGGTTCGACGGGGCTGGTACGGCTGCCGAAGGAGTCGGTCGAAGCGATGGGGCAGCAGGCCGGGGGCCCGGAAATTGCCGTTGCTGTAGCAAACTAACGACCTGGTCAATACAAACGCGCGTGGCCGCACCCCCGAAGGAATGCGGCCACACGTCGAGACGTGCCGGTGTGGTCTACCGGGATCGTCGCGTCAGCAGACGACCTGTTTGGGCATGACGATCGGCCGGACGCCGTAGCGCGGGCCGGCAGCGGCTCCGGCGCCCTTGGCGGCCGCGGCCATGCCCGGCATCCCAGCCATCATTCCCGGCGCCGCGGCTTCCCCGGCGACGGTCCAACCACTGCCCGCCAGCGCGGTTCCGGCGTTGGCGGCCACCGGAGCGGCCGCGGCCCAACTCGCCGGTACCGACAGGGTGCCCACCAGCGACGCTTCGCCCATGCTGGCGGCGGCGCCGGCTGCCCCCACGTCGCTGATCAGTCCCGCGGCCGCCCCTTCGGCCGCAATGGCACCCACCCCGGCCGCCTCGGCCGCGGCGGCAATGTTGCCGTCGATGGTGTGGGCGGCGAAGATCCCGTTGGGGATCGCGGCGAACATGAACCACGACGCCGTCACGCCGACCTGCTGGATGCCGTTGAAGATGAATGGGGTGCCCAAGAAGCCGTCGAGTGCCGTGATCAGGTCCTGTGCACCGGCCGGCAGCGCCTTATAGATGCCATCGCCGATCCCGGTTGCCCCGGTGAGCAAGTTGGACATTTCGCTCTGCAAACCGGTGACGATGTCGCCCAACCCGGCGGCGGGTCCCACCGCCTGCGCGGCGGCGACGGCGGCAGCCTGAGCTCCCGCGCCGCCGGGGTTGGTTTCCGGCGCCAACGGAGTCACCGGTTCCAAGATTCCCGCGACGGCCGAACTAGCCTGGTAGGTGGTCATCGCAAGGACGTCCTGGACCCACATCTCGAGGTACTGGGCCTCGGTTGCCATGATCGCCGGGGTGTTGATGCCCAGGAAGTTGGTGGCGACCAGGGTGGCCAACAGTGCGCGGTTTGCGGCGATCACCGCCGGGGGCACCGTGGCCGCGAAGGCGGCCTCGTAGGCAGCTGCCGAGGCGGAGGCTTGAATGCCGGCCTGCTCTGCCGCTGCCGCTGTCGAGGTCAGCCATGCCACGTAGGGCTGGGCTGCGGCGGCGGCCGCCGCCGACCCGGCGCCGGTCCACTGCTCGGTGGTCAGCGACGTGATGATCGACTCGTACTGGGTCGCGGTCGTGCTCAGCTCGGCGGCCAGGTTGTTCCACGCCGTCGCGGCCGCCATCAGCGGGCCGGCGCCTGCGCCGGCGTACATCAGCGCGGAGTTGACTTCCGGGGGGAATCCTAAGAAAGACATGTCCTATCCGTTTCTTTTAGTTTGATTCCGATTAGTGGCAGGCTCGGCGTGCGGGGCTTAGACGCTCACCGGTTTCGGCATGACGATGGGCTTGACCCCGTAGCGAGGTGCACCGAAACCGGCGCTGTTGCGGGCCGCCGACGCCACGCCAGGCATGCCGGGATAGAACGCGCCGGGTGCAGCCGCGGGCGCTGCGGTCGTCCAGCCGGCTCCGGAGAGCGCACCCGTGGTGGAACTCGACACCAGGGTGGTGCCCGCGGCCCAGCTCGGTGGCACCGACATCGAGCCGACCATCGCGGCCTCGCCGACCGCCGCGATCGGCGCGCCGCCGCTCACCGCGCTGACCGCTGAGGCGCCTTCGGCCGCGGTTGCGGCTTCGGCTGCCGCGGCAAGTTCTTCGGGGACGCCGTATCCCTCCGACATCAAGCCGCCGCTGGTCAGCCCGAGCATGTTCGACGAGGCCGAGGCGAAGTTACCGATCTCGTAGCTGGCGATGTTGGCCATGTTCCCCGAGAGGCTGAGGGGCTCACTGTTCACGCTTCCGACCGGTCCGCCGAGCAGCGTCGCAAGTTCGGTGAAGATGTCCGAGACGGGGTCGGAGGCCGCCGGGGCGGCGGCGGCGGAGCCGACGGCGTCCGCCAGAGTCGCCGCTGCGGCGTTCGCCGACTCCGATGACTCGTAGGTACCGCTGCTCATGCCGAGGGTCTGCACGAACTGTTCCTGAATTGCCTGAGCTTCGGCGGCAAGTTGCTGATACAGAGCGCCGTAGGCGGTGAAGATCCCGGACTGGATGATCGACACCTCGTCGGAAGCCGCGGGAGAAATGAAGGTGGTCGGGGCCGCCGCGCCCGCGTTCTGCGCCGCCAAAGCACTGCCGATGGCACCCAGCTGTGCCGCTGCGGCGGACAGTTCTGCAGGTACCGCTGTCAGGTATGACATCTGTTGCTCCTTGTATCCGGAAACATGGCCGACCTGTACTGCCCGTCGGCCCTGAGTGTTTGCGTAACGGCTGCTGTGCGTTGGCGTAACGCTAACGAGCTACTGCCCCACAGTTCCCGCCGAAGCGCACAGGGTGACGGACGTTTACGGCCTCTTAACGATCGCGTGGATGCTTTTAACAAGCTCTTGGCGGCTGATACGGCCGTGTCATATGCCCCAACGGGGTGGGCGCGCCTATTCAGATGCGCGGCGCGCCATCCTAGCGGAGTCCCCGCCCCGCCGCACATTGGCGTTGCGCGGCCGACGGCATGCCCGATCGGGGCGCATCGCACACTAGATTCACTCGCTGAGCCCCCATAGCCCAATTGGCAGAGGCAGCGGACTTAAAATCCGCCAAGTGTCGGTTCGAGTCCGACTGGGGGCACAGGGTTTGTGCTGGTAGACGAATTTTCTGGGAGGAATAGACGGGCTCGGCGGGCCTCTCGTCGCGGCGTCGACGCGGCCGACGGCGGGATCGCGGCGGCGAGGTCGACGCGGTAGCTAACTCGGGGTTTGCTTTTGAGAGTCAGTGATGTGGAAGTCGATGACGAGCCGAGGCAGAGCAAGCGGAGGGGTGTCGCTCCTCAACTGTTATTCGCACGTCGGCACGCGGTTCCAGTAGTGAACAGCCTGCATCCCGTTGATGGTGGTCCACTGGAAATTTTCGCCGGAGGGGTTGTGCGGCGTGGTGCTCCCGTCTGGGTAGCTGAGTACTACGTCGGAGTAGAACAAGACGGTGGCTGGGCATCCGCTGCTTATCGGTGAAGGTTGAGGATTCGACGCATGGATTTGAACCGCGTCGGTGTACCGCGCGCCCTCGGCGCAAGTCGGGTCGCAGTTGGTTTGGGTGTGCTCCTCGCCTGAGCCGTCAGCGCCGTTCGATCCCCAGGTCGTCCAAGTCAGATTGGACAGTGAGTGAAAACGGTAGTTGAGCGCAACGGTCGCGGGCTTTTCTCTCGCGGGTGTGTACCTGCTGTAGTGGGCAGGGAAGGCGTATTGGGTGCCCGGGAAGACGAAGTCCTGCGGTGTCGTCTGGGCCGGAGTGCACGGCGGAATGTACTGGGGTTCGTCGCCGGGGCCGGGGGTCGGGCAAGTCGGTAACGGTGTCCCGTTTGTGGTTGTCGGTGGCGCTGCCGTTGGCGGTGTGGAAGCCGCGCTCGCGGTCCTGTCGCATTGTCCGGTCGCGATTCGCTTTGCAATAATTTGCTGAATAGGAAGGCCATAGTCCTGCGCATAGCGGGGGTCTGGGGCTTCAACCCATTTGCCGTCCTCGTACAGCATTGTGTCGGTTGATTTGAACCCACTGAGGCCTGGCACGTCTAGGTAGATGCGGACAATAGCTCGCTCATCGCCATCCATTCGAACACCTTCGACCTTGATTGGGATACGGGTCTTGGTGCAGGCGGTTTGGAGAGTGACATAGTCGGACTGACTAATTTTTTCTCGGACCTGCTTGCTCATCATCAGCCAGACTCCGGCGAAGTCCTCCGAAGACAGCCTGTTCTTGATTTCCTGTGCCGCCGCAGTTGCAGCTTCCAGTGTCTTGGGCTCGCCACCCGATAGCTCAGTGGGTGCCTTGAGTCCGCAGCCGGACAGAAGAACAGCTAGAGTCACGCACGTAGCAACGATCTGAGCTCGCATAGTTGAAGAGCTTAGTCGCTTTCTAGTGCACGAATCCGCTGATCTAGGTGGCGATGTGTTCCCGCTGGCAAACTTGCTGGCGCAGCATCAGTCGCGGCAAGCCGGGCGCGCGTGTCAGCCCACCCGCTCGCCTGGATAGCCACGCGGCGCGTCACCTGGTTGCGGTCTGGCCTGCCGTACTCGCACGCTGAGGTCGTGGCTGCGGGTGAGCTCAACCGGCGGACAAGTCCCCCGATACCTTCCGCCCTGGCTTGGTGGCGCGTTCTCCTTGCCGGGCGGCACGAGTCCGGGTCCCCAGGAAAACTCGGACGGGTCGTCCGGTGTCCTGTCGTTCCAGAAGCCAAGGCGCTGGCGGAATGATCCGGTTGCCATGTTCGCCTACGTCTTGATCGTCGGCGGCGTGTAGCTGCCGTTCGTGGTTATCTGCATGACGACGGCTGCGCTGCGGTGTCGGACGCCGACGCCGAACCCACGTGCGTAAAACGAATCCTGTAGCGGGTAGGGTCCGCGGCCCGGAATATGGCGCAGCCCTTGGTATGCCGGGTTGACATGCTGGCGGAAGCCGATTGGGTTCATGTCCGAATCAAGTCCTCCTGTCGCGGCTACGATCACGTATCCGGCCGGCACATAATGGGACTCGATCAGCCAGGCGTCACCATAGCTGCCCAGGACTTGGAGGCCGTTGAAATCGGCGGGCGGAACCGCGCCAACGAGATGCTCAGTGGTGAAATAGGCCGGGGCGGCCTGAGACGGCACGAAATCCCACTTGGGCGTGGATGCGCCGCCGTAGTCCACGCCTGCCCGCCAGAAGGTCATGTCTTCAACCTCATTGGGGTGGGCGAGGATGATGAGTCGCCCACCCTGACTGCCAAAGCGGCCGTAGCCGTGTTCGGTGACGTGGTGGATCATGTCTTCGATGTCGGCGGAGTCGATGGTTGTCGAGCCGCTGGTGAGGTAGTGAGTGTGGTTGCCGGTGAATGTTTGGCCGAGGTGTTCGGGCGGCACCATCCCGTCACCGCACCATAGTCCGTAACACTTGTGTTGCCATTCATTGAAAGATTCTGCGGGATCGAGTAATCGACGCAGGATCGTGCCGGTGACGAGGCGGTTGTCTGCTTCGAATATGCGAGTTACTTGTGCGGTGACCTGCTCGGCCGTAGCAGCTCTGAGCCACCGCCAAGTCGTCCGCAAACTCTTGTCCCAATCCCGGAAGTTGTAGCCAAGGTGGAGATAGTCGGCGGGCTCGCGCAAGGAGGTCGGCACGCCGAATTCGGTTGCCAACTCGAAGGATTCGCTGGACATACTCTGCGGGATGATGTCGGCGACTGCGGTTGTCGGGTAGCTGAGCAGGCGAACCACAGCCGAGCGATGCCGGTTGTAAAGCGCCAGGGCGGTCCCGATCTCATCCCAAATCTTGTTCAGATCAACGCCGTCGGCCGTCTCGTTTACGAGCACGTCTCCGGAAGTGTTGAATCCCTTGCTATTTGCCATCTCGTCTCTCTCGCTTCCTATCGAAACGCTATTACGACGAGGGTATCGGAAAGTCGCGCCTCGGCGCCGAATCTCGTTCATCTACAACGTTATTGGTACCGAAACGGTCGGAATAGGACGGGCGCGGGACGGCCTAGAGCGATATAATCGAGCTACCGGCGAGAGGCGAAATATACATGGCTAGAACGCAATCAGTTGTGCGTGTCGCTCCACCACCGGAGTGGCTGCATTTGTCACACGTCCCGGACAAAACCGTCAGCGGTGCCGTCGAGTGGTACCGACAACTTGGCGTCGATGTCACTGAACGCTGGCTGAAGTCAGTTACCGACCGCAACGAACTCATGTGTCGGATCATCGCCGGTCGCCGCGTGTACAGCACCGAGGAATTGTGGCGGTTCATCGTCACCCGTCCCAGCCGTACAGCCGGGGCCGCTCGCTACAACCAACAGAAAGGCAACACAACACCATGAACATCAACGAATATGACCTCCGCGCGAAATACGGCATGGACCAACCCCCGCAGACCGACAACCCGCATGTGAACGCGATCCAGGTAGTCGAGCGCACCCGAGCGCTAGTAACGCGCGAGACCGACGACACCGCATGGCTTTTCGACCCAACTTGGAATCCCGCTATGTGGGAGCTGGCCAACCGGACCATGCGCGATATACACCAACAATTCGGCGACCGTATCGAGGCTGCGGCGGACTGCGACACGTTCCTTTACTACCCCTGCATCCCAGACCTCTATGTGTACGCCGATGCTATGGAACGGTTTTCGTACATGATCACGAAACGGGTGCCCTTGCCCGACGCTGTTGGGCGGCGCGGCTGCGACGTGCACCTTGCGCCTAGTGGGTGCAGCGGGCGTGCTGTGTACTTGCCGCTTGAGCGGGGCCAGTTCATCGTGGTGTTCAGCATCTGCAGAGCCTGCGACAGCTGGGCTCGGGAGACTGCTGAGACCAACTTCAAGCTGGGCGTCCTGGCCGCTCAAGCAGACTTGCCACCCGGCGCGCGGATCGACCCCGGCTCGGCGGTCCCGCCGAGTCTCTAGAGGGGGTCCGCGCGGGTCGCTCGTCGCGTCGGAGACCTGATGCGGAGCTTCGGACGGGGGATCGGATGCCTACGGTGCGGCAGCGCGTCTACGGGCTCGGCGGGGTCTTGCGTCGGTGTGGTGCTCGCGCTATGGTCCTTGCGTTGGCTGACACGGCAGCCTTCCGATATCGACACTTGAGACCGCAGCTCCACGTCGCGGGTGACGCAGGAAACAAGCTGGCCGCAGCCAGACGCTAATCGATCCGGACGATATGGGCCGGACATGCGCACGTCTTATAGAGGCAATTGACCTTTGGGCGTGCGCTTTCTCGTTCTCCAGGGGTCTGTAAATTCACACAACCCTAAAGGAGAGAACACATGTCTGCCGATACCGACTTGGTAGTCAGTGAGTTAGACGCCATACAGGAACGGATCCAAAAAAGCGGAACGGAAAGCATCATCGCCCGTTGGGAGTTCGGGCGTGTCCTGCGGGCGCATATACCAATAGGCAAGAAGCAACTGCCGAAAGATCTGCGGGGTCAGATCACCGCGAAGTACAAGTTGGAAGCCTCGGAAATCACCCGCCGAAGGCGACTGGCCGAGAAGTTCACCACCAAGCTCGAAATTGAGCACGCGTGCACAAAACACGGCGGCTCCTGGCGGCGGATCATCGCCGAGGAACTGCGGAAGAGCCCGACACCACGAACCGAGACCCGATGGGGAGACCGCGTCAAGGCGAAGCTCGATACGTGGCTGCAAGAAGCTGGTGAATCCGACGAGCGCGCCAATGAACTATCTGAGCTGCTGAGGTCAAGCCTGCGCGCGTTGGACGATGGCGCTGAGGAGACGGCAGCATGACTGAGACCTCTTGGAAGGACCGTGCCAAGGCGAAAGTGGATGACCTCGCCTCAGAGGCTGGTGACCACCACCGGGACGACCTAGTTGCCGTTCTGAGGGCATCGCTCCACAAGCTGAACCACGCTAACGGGAAGGGGAAGGTGCAGCCGCGCAAAATCATTCGCGTTCTTGATGACCCAGCCCCGGTGACCGGCATATCCCTTTACCGTTGCAATGGCTGCGGCGAAGAGGACCGCGGCAATGATCGCGACCGACGGCACATGGCTTGGCGCGAGCGGCACTGGGCCAACTGTTGGCCAGACTAAATATGTTGCAGCGTAGCCGATTTCGGCTCGTCTTTACGTCGGCGCGTCGGCGGCGGTTCGGGTAAGCTTTAGGTATCCGTCCCGTCGCCGGGTCGGCGAAAACTGAAGAAAAGTCCCGGCTAACACGGTGGTCGCTGCTCGAACGCGGTCGCTGAACGGCTACGTAGCCGACTTGGAGAAGGTAACGGGGCACTCCGAAACGCCACCCCGCGCAACCGTGCGCGGTGAATACGCATTTCGGAGGAAACATGGACATTGATCCTGATGATGTCGCAAACCTGAACCAGGAGGCGGCATTTCAAAAGCTACGTGAGTGGAAATATCCCGTAACGCGGCGCACCATCAAGTACGCGGTACTGCGGCGTGAGCTTGAGCCAAGTCGCTTCGGCAACGGAAATTATCTGAGCGCCAACGACCTGCGACGGTGGGTGGAGTCGCGCCGACAGGCAGGCGTCTACCGGCTGGCTGAGGATGCGCCGCGGTGAAGGTGCCGCCTCAGACCAAGTATCGCTACTTGGCGCCGATGTATTTGCGAGCGGGCTACCCAGCACCGATCCCTTTACCGCAACATCAAAAGGGACCACCTCCAACCGGTTTCACCGGAAGCAATAACACGGCACCGCCGTCCGCAGAGCAGATTGAAAAGTGGATTCGGAAACGCGGCGACGACGGCATCGGGTTCGTGCTGCAGGATGGCTGGTTGCTCATCGACGTTGACAATTACGCCAAGGGTAAGTGGCCGGCCCGGCACTGGGGCGGCGACGATGGCGGAGGCGCGGGAACGCGCGGGTTGCGATCTGCCACGAGGACCGAAGTTACGCAACCGAACTGACGGAAGTGAGAAGCGACTTTTCTGGGTGCAGACTGGGCTGAAGTTCCGTAAGAGCCTTGGTCCGTGCGTGGACATCGTTACCCCGACGCATAGGTATGTGAACGTCGGGATCAATCCTCATACAGGCAACGCCGAGCAGTGGTTCGACGTCGACGACAAGCCGTTGGGTGCGCCACCACCGATCGAGTCGCAGAGAAGGCTGCCGGACGCCTGGCTGCCCCTGGTTATCCAGGGATGGAGTGACGAGGCGACGCCACTGGCGTCCGACGCGCAGGCCCAAGCCTGGCTCGATGCCATGCCGGATGGTCCGATGGGCGCCTTAGTCCGCGAGACACTCAACGACGCGCTAATTGGCCTTGATGGGCGTTGGGGCAGTCGCCACGATCATGCGCAAGAACAGGTCCGATGGTTGGTTCAGATGGGCGCGGCGGGGCTTCGCGGAGTGCCGGCGGCACTCGCGCTGCTGAAAGACCAGTACATCGAAGCAGTCAAAGATGATCGCCGTGGGGGTGCTCGACAAGCGGCCCGAGAGTTCGACGGCTATGAAAGTGCTTTCGTGCACTGGGGTGCGCGAATGTGCCGGTCGGATGTATTCGACACGCTTCGACGGCTTGAGCACACCGGTGTAGACGGTTGGCAACCACGAATTGAAGCGCCTGACGCGGGCCGCGAGGGGAAGGACAGTGACGAAGACGTGGGTGTACGCGAGAGACGCATCGAGGAACTCGCCGACAAGTTTGAGGAGCAGGCAGAAGCCCGTCGCCGCGTGGCAGAACGAAAGGCGCGAGCGCTTGTCAATGTCAGCTCAGATCGGTTCGCCGACGGCTGGACGTTCTTAACGAGTATCGCGGAAACGCAAGCATTGTGGGGTGAAGGTGGACGCGTCTTATGGGCACCCGGAGAGGGGCTGATGATCGTTGGTCCGCAAGGTGTTGGCAAGAGCACTATCGTCCAACAATTGGTCTTGGCGCGAATGGGGCTGCTAGGCAATGAACTATTCGGGTACCTGGTGGAACCGGATCACCGACCCATCCTGTATCTAGCGATGGATCGCCCTCGGCAGATTGCGCGGTCGATGTTGCGGATGATCGAGGTGAAAGACCGCGAGCTATTGCGTAACCAACTCATCTTCTGGGATGGGCGACCACCAATCATGGCGAATGAAGCACCGGACGCGTTCGCGGAATGGGTTGCTAAGCATGGCCGTGACCCCGGAATGTTGATAATCGACTCGGTCAAGGACGTATGCAGTGGCCTGAATAAGGATGAGGACGGCATCGGCTTCAATGCTGCGATTCAGGCGGTGATCCGTGATGGGACTGAGGTCGTATCACTTCATCACCAACGGAAGGCCAACGCGGACAACCGGAAACCCGACAAGCTTGCGGATGTATATGGGAGCAACTGGCTGACGGCCGGACAAGGCTCTGTGCTTCTGCTCTGGGGTGAGGCTGGAGCGAAGTCGGTGGAGCTAAGTCACCTCAAGCAACCACAAGAACGGATACCGCCGGTCATCATCAACCACAAGCACGCACGCGGGGAGTCTGCGGCGAGCGACCCGTATGAGCGATTGTGTGAACTTGCGACGACTGCTGGTGAAGTCGGGATCACCGAAGCCGAGGCGGTGCACGCACTTTTTGATATCAGCAAGCTTGATGACGGCTACGACAACGCCAAGAAATCAGTTCGGCGGCGGCTAGACAAATTGGTGGCCGAAATTCGACTCGCTTACACGGCCGGTTCCCGTGGCGGCGCCGGTGGGGGTGGATCGCCAGCTCGATGGACCTTAGCCACCAGAGAGACCGGGTAACGCTATGACTCGGAAAACGCCTGTTCGGAGGCGATACCCGAAGCGGGAGACGCTCGGGAGCGATACCCGCACGTTAACCGGAGGCCCACCGGGAGGCGCATCGAGTAACGGAAAACGCCTGATAGAGAACGATACCCGATACGGGAAACGCTACCGGGCTTCGTCTAGCCGAGTCGGCGATACCCGCTCCGCCCTCCCTTTAGGGCGGGTATCGACCGCTCGCCGCCGTCGCCGAACGGTCGTCGATAAGAACAATTCCCATTCAGCGTCGCCCGGCCACACTACTTTCAGTAAGAGATTGGACGGCGGGCACTGCATCAACTGCGGAGCCATAAAGGATCGCGACCCTTCAAGGACGGTAAACCAGCATTTCACACCCGGAACCATCGCGAAAACCATCGAAAACGGCAAGAACAGGAGCAAGTAATGGGCTGCACAGAAGTCTACTCGGAGGACTGGTGGACGGCGCACGACAACGAAAACCGTTGCGTCGCACATAGTTCCAGAACAGGTGACCAGTGTCTGAAGGCGGCCATTCGCGGCGGGACCGTGTGTCGGTTTCACGGTGGCGCGGCCGGCCATGTGAAGCGAAAAGCCAAGGAACGGCTTGAGCTTGCCGCAGACCGTATGGCGCGCGAACTGCTCGGCATGGCCACGGGAGCCGAATCAGAAGCTGTCAAGCTCAACGCGATTCGGGACGCCTTGGACCGCGCGGGGCTCGGCGCCAAATCCGAAGTGTCCGTGGAGCTCAAGCCATACGAACGACTCTTGGAAGACATTGCCGGCATCGCAACGATATCCCGCGCCGAGCACCGATCCCACAAGGGCGCTTACGTTATCGAAGCCGAGGTCGTCGAGCCCGCCGACGCGAGCGACCCCGCGCGCGGCCCCGAGCGGTCCGGAGACGCGATGCGAGGCCCCGAGGCGGGCGACGTACCCGGCGGCGATATGCCGCGCGCGAGCGGCGGGCTCATGACGTTGGAGGACGCCGCCGAAGCCCGATGCCAAGCGCGGAAGAAAAGTCGCTGGTAGAGTTAAAAAGCCAGTTCAAGGCCAGATATAAGTTTGCTGCTGGCGTAGAATTTGAGGCGAAAGGCGGAACCGACCGGTTAGGCCCCAACCCCGAATGGAGACGACATGGAAACGAAGCTGTTCTTCGGGTACTCGCGGGTGAGCACCCTTGAGCAAGCCGACAGTCGGAACGGGCTGGAAGCCCAGCGATCGGCCATCGACGCCGAGGCCGTGCGGCGCGGATGGACGGTGGAACACCACGCCGACGAAGGCGCCAGCGGCAAGTTCATCAACGCCAACCTGCAGGAGGCGTTGCAGCTGTTGGCTTCTGGGCAAGGCGACGGGCTGATCGTGGCGAAGCTCGACCGCCTCGCGCGCTCAATAGTTCATGCCGCCAACATAATTGACGCAGCACAAGCACAGGGATGGTCACTGGTCGTGCTCGACATCAACCTGGACCTGTCGACAGCTGCGGGCCGCATGATGGCGCGGACCGTGGTCAACTTCGCCGAGTACGAGCGCGAGTTGATCAGCGAGCGCACCAAGGCAGGCCTAGCCGCCAAGAAGGCGCGCGGCGAGCGCATTGGGCGGCCACGTCTCGCAACCGCTGGCGTCGTGCGGCGCATCGTGCTCGACCGCAACGCAGGCCTCAGCTTCGGTCGCATCGCCCGCGCCCTGGAGGCCGAGGCCATCCTCAGCCCAGCTGGCCGGCCAACGTGGCAGGTGTCCACGGTGCGCCGCATTTATCAGAGTGCAACGGCTACAAGTGATTTGGAGGCGGCATCATGAGCCAACCACGCCGAAACGGGGGTATAGGGGCAATTTGGTGGGCTGTCCTCTCCGCGTAACGTGCACAAATTTCGATCACAAGCGAGCAAGGAGCTATGACCACATGGCCTACGTACGAGCCCACGAGACCAAGCAGAAGCGCAACGGTAAACCGATCAAGACGTACGCGGTCGTCTGGCGAGAGCCGGTGCGCGACGACTTCGGCTTGCCCACAGGGCAGGTGCGTGCGCGGCGCGAGACCTACTTCACCCGTGAGGCCGCAGAAGCTCGCCGCGACGAACTCAACTCCGCCCGGCACACGACCGGCACCAGCGCCCTGGCCGAACAGCGCAAGGCGGGGGAATTGCCGTTTGGCTACTACGCGCGGGGTTGGCTCGACGCTCAGGCATTGAAGGTGGCCCAGGGCAAGCTCAAACAGCGCACGGTGGACGAGTACGACCGGCTGCTGCGGTGCTATGTGCTGGGGAAGCTAGGCGGTACCGCCATCGCCGCAATTGGCCCCGCCCATTGCGAGGGGATGCTTTCCGCGTTGGTCCGGCAGTCGTCACGCCAAGGCGACCGTAAGCCGCTTACACCCGGCACCGTTAAACACGTCTGGGACGTTCTGCGGCGGGTGTTGCGGTACGCCGTGCACCACGGCGCGATAGTCACGAACCCGACCGACCGCGTGGACTTCTCCGCAAGCCGCGCGACCGGCGACCACACCCGTTTCGAGCACCACCCGCTGACCGCCGAGCAGGTTGGCCGGCTATCCGCTGCTGTCGCGGGGATTGTACCCGGTCTGCCTGCGTACCCGGCGTACGCGCTCATGGTTGAGTTCATGGCCTATACCGGGCTCCGTGTTGCGGAAATCAGCGGATTGGAAGTCGGTGACCTCGTATTCGCGCCGGGGCCGCGCTGCTCGGTGAATGTGCGCCGAACCAAGGACCGCAAGGACGGCCAGTGGGTCGTCGGAACACTCAAGAGCAAGAAGTCTCGCCGCACGGTCCCTCTTCCGCCTTGGCTAACCGAGCGGATGACGGACTACCTCACGACCAACCACCCGCGTGCGAACGAGTCGACTGCGCCGCTGTGGCCGTCACGCAATAACGGCGGTGGGTACCGCGCGAAGGGCGAGCGGTATGTAGTCCCGCTGAACTGGTGCCACCCCCTCGCCATGGGTACCTTTTACGACACCATTCTTAAGCCTGCCCTGGAGGCCGTAGGGCTGCCGGCGAGCCGTGCCGCGACCGCGACTGCGCCCGCGACCCGAGGCGTGCGGCTCCACGACCTCCGGCACACGTTCGCGGTGCTACAGCTCTCGGCGGGCACACACTTCATGCAGGTATCAAAGTGGCTAGGGCACAGCACCTTCACGCTGACTCTCGACACGTACGGCGACTACATCCCTGAGCAAGACGGCGGGGCCGCAAATACGCTGCCCGAACCACCTGCCCCAGCGCCTGTCGTAGAGACGGCGGACAATGTAGTGAGATTACTTGAGCGGAAGGCTAACTAGCGGGGTCGACCGGCGGGATGGCAACTTCTGTTGAATTTCCTTCGAGTAAAGGGAGATTTAATCTTTCTCGACATCGAAATAGTAGTGACGGCTCGCATCGTTGGGACGGTCTCGCGCGATCAGTTGCTCGCGCTCGAGTTTCTCGCCGAACTTCGCGACCTTTTGAACATAGCAGCCGACATCGTCAGCAACCTGCCTTGCGGCGAGCTTGTCTGCACGCTTAGCAGAGCGTATCGCACCGATAATTTTAATTTCTTCCTCAGTGTAAGGGGTGTCATTTCTGTGTTCCACAACAACCTCGAGGTCAGCCCGGTCATCGGGACAAAATTGCAAGCGAGAACCGCCGAGCATGAGCTGAGACTCTGTGTAAATTTTATCGCAACAGGTGCAGCGAAAGCTAGCCATTTGGCCAGCCTCATAAAATCGGTCATACTCCTGCAAAGTGGAGTCGTAGGCAAATCGTTGCTGGCGGATGACGTTCTTGTCGTCGCCCCAGCCAAGATTGTTTTCTAAGGCGATCCCGTAATCAAACGAATAAAGGCTCCGATTAACACGCTCTTTCTTGGTCGTTCGTCCCTTCTCTAAGAGATGGACAAGAAAAAACATGTTCAGGAAGCGAAGTCGTTCTTCATTCTTGGGCAGCACCATGAAGTGGCTTGCGGGGCTGTCCGGATTTTTCCTGCGTTCCTGAGAGGCGCGCACAAGTAGAGAGTCCCATATGTCGGGAACATGCTCGGGTATTGCCACTCCATTACGCGCAGCCCCCGTCATTTGGTTCATATATGCGTTGGACGCATACCTGATACCATAGTCGAGGTCGGTACGACGGATTCGGCCCCTCGGAGATTGCCTCGCGCGCGACCAGGCCTGCTTCAGCACGATACCGATTGTGCGAGGAACGCCCATCGCCGACCGTGTGAGTTCTCGATATGCGTCTTCGGGAGCGTCGAACATCCTACTGCCCGGTGATTGAGTATAAGCCTGTATCCGCTGCTCAATTATCATCTCTGTGAGCTGTGTCAGCTGGTCCATTGCGGCGGTCAAAGAACCACTTCGCCCTACAAAGGCGTCTAAGTCCAACGAAAGTTCAAACAAGTCACGTTGCAAAATAATCGATGACCCGAGTTGATAGTTGTCGGTAATTGCTCCCAATTTAATGTACACACCCGAATGGTTTCCGAGCATCTTCTTCAGCAGGGTGGTAAACCGTTGCTGCAGGTCTAGGTGGAGAGATGAAAACTCATCGATAAATATTAAGAAATACGGGATTTGCGCCGCAGTTCGTAGATCACCAATTACGCGAAGTATATCGGCTACGGAAAGTCGGTAATGAATGTTTTCTCGATTCTTGACTTCTGACATGGTGGAGAGACTGTCGTCCGCACCTAGATTGCCGCTGAGCTTCGCGGCCGATGCGGTCAGCGAAGCCGAAATGTCAGCCTTATCAGTATGCGACTGTTTGACCTCGGAACGCTTTTCTACTATGCCAGACTTATTGACAAACCGCGGAAGTCCTGTAGTCAAAACGGAGACTAACTTAGAAAGTTCCGTGTTGACGGCGACGGCCTTTTTCATTTCTCCGTTTCGAAAGAGCCGATCGATTAGCGTGGGCTCTTTGGCCAGAGCCGGCCAAGACCGCAGCAGCTCTTCTTTCAGTGCATCGCACAGCTCGGCTACAAACGCAAATTCGAAGGTTTCGTAGTCGCTGGACGCCGTCGAACTTAGGGATTGGCACTTTTCTAGATCGAGATACACGCCGAGCGTGCGCGGTCGCGCACTAGTTTCAGTTGGGCCCCAGGAGCGCATGCATTCAACAAGCGCTCTATACAGAAGAGTTGTCTTTCCGGTGCCGCGTCGGCCGACTATTAATTGGTCAGTCGGGCCTACGATGTCCTTCATGTAACCCATGTAGTCGACGTAATAGTCGGCCAAGAGGCTCAGTTTATCTGTATCAGCGAGCGGAATATAGTCTGTTCGCAACATTGAATTAAAGGCATCTTCGATGTTCTGATTCTGAGTCACGAAGAGGTTCCCCCAAGAGCTATCGAAATACTGTTACTCCACACGTTAGTGGAGAGCCCGCGAGATGTCTCTGGCTTGGAAGTAAGCAGTCGGTGTGTCCGAGCTTCGGCCGTGTCCTGCGGTTCCGTAGCTAACTGCCGCGCCCGGGTCTCGTCGCGGCGCGAACGCGGCGGCCGGGGGCGGTTCTAGGGCGAATCGGAGCCGTACCGGAGGCGTACTTGCAACGCCAAAAACGGCCGTCTATCAGGCAGTATGGCCGCTTCGGCGAAGTGTTTCCCGTGGTCGCCGGAAGCGGCTCGCCCCTTCTTAAAATCCGCCAAGTGTCGGTTCGAGTCCGACTGGGGGCACAATGTGTGTGCAGGTCGAGCGGATGTCACCGGATCCTGTTTCCCGCTTCATCGAACTTCGCTTGTGCTGTGCCTTCGTCGTGACACGAAGAACTGCGCAGCAGGGTCAAGTCCTCCACTCCGGTCTGGTCAGACTTCCGCCTGAGACAGCACCTGACGCTGCTGGCGGCTAAGAAGTTTGGCTGACCCGGCGCCACGCCTTGCCGCACTAGCAGTTCCACCGCGGCCGGCTGACCCCACCGGTTGTTGACGACGGTTGAAGTTCCGGCCAGGCGCGACGGTTGAAAAGTAGGCCACCCAATCAGATTGGATGGGTGATCTCCTTGGAAGACTGGGCCTTGATCCGGCATCTTCATCGCAGCGAGGGTTTGTCGCAGCGGGCCATCGCACGACAGCTCGGCATTGCGCGGGACACGGTGGCCAGGGCGCTGGCCAGTGATGGTCCACCGAAGTACGAGCGGCCCGCGGTGCCGTCGGCGATCAACGAGGTGGAGCCACGGATTCGGGCCTTGTTATCGGCGTATCCACAGCTGCCGGCGACGGTGATCGCCGAGCGGGTCGGCTGGACCGGCTCGATCTCCTGGTTTCGGGAGCGGGTCCGGGCGGTCCGCCCGGAGTACCTGCCGGCGGATCCGGTCGACCGCCTCGAGCATCCGCCGGGGCGGGTGATTCAGTGCGATCTGTGGTTCCCCGCACCCAAGATTGCGGTCGGGTTCGGCCAGGAGGCGATGCTGCCGGTGTTGGTGATGGTGGCCGCGTTCTCCCGGTTCATCGCCGCGGTGATGCTGCCCTCGCGCCAGACGATGGATCTGGTGGCTGGGATGTGGCAGCTGCTCTCGGGCTGTTTCGCCGCGGTTCCGCGTGAGCTGTGGTGGGACAACGAAGCCGGGATCGGACGTCGGGGCCGGTTGACCGATCCGGTTACCGCGTTGGTGGGCACGTTGGGGTCGCGGTTGGTGCAACTCAAACCCTATGACCCCGAATCCAAGGGGATGGTCGAGCGAGCTAACCGGTATCTGGAGACGTCGTTTCTGCCGGGTCGCAGCTTCACCTCACCGCAGGACTTCAATGATCAACTCCAGCAATGGCTTCCGGTCGCCAACAGTCGTCGAGTGCGGGTCCTCGATGGTCGTCCGATCGATTTCCTGGATGCCGACCGAGCTCAGATGCTGAGGTTGCCGCCGGTGCCGCCGGTCACCGAGACGGTGACCTCGGTGCGGCTGGGACGCGATTACTACGTGCGGGTGGCCGGAAACGACTACTCCGTGGATCCGGCGGCGATCGGCCAGATCGTCGACGTGACCACCACCTTGGCCCACGTGACCGTGAGCCGGGCAGGGCGCCTGCTGGCGGCACACGAACGCTGCTGGGCGGCGCGACAAACCCTCACCGACCCCGCCCACGTTGCCGCTGCCGCAACGCTGCGCCAGCAGTTTCAAGCCGGGCCGACGCCGCAGGCGGGCGCTCATCTACTGCGCGATCTGGCCGACTACGACCGCGCATTTGGTGTCGACTTCGGCACGGGCACAGACGTTTCCGATGGTGAGGTGGCTTGATCATGGCCGACGATCCGCTCAAGGCCTGCCTGCACTACGCCCAGGCCCTCAAAGCACCACGCATCCGCGACTCCGCCGCCCGACTGGCCGAACAGGCCCGCGACGCCGGCTGGACGCACGAAGAGTAT
Source organism: Mycobacterium sp. NGS29 (assembly GCF_059812965.1). Lineage (NCBI taxonomy): Bacteria > Bacillati > Actinomycetota > Actinomycetes > Mycobacteriales > Mycobacteriaceae > Mycobacterium > Mycobacterium sp. NGS29. The sequence goes on along the minus strand of NZ_JCALDR010000005.1, from coordinate 204 downwards.
CTGGCGGCGGTGCTCTCTCGGGAGGTCGCGGCCCGCGAGGCCTCCGGTGCGGCGATCCGCATCCGCTCGGCGGGGTTCCCGACCCGCAAATCGTTGGAGGACTTCAACTTCGATCACCAGCCCGCGTTGAATCGGGACATGATCGCCCACCTGGGCACAGGGGCGTTCCTGGCCAAGGCCTCCAACGTGGTGCTGCTCGGTCCG